>VGVT01000011.1 GCA_016873935.1 Betaproteobacteria bacterium
CGGCTTCGAGCCGAAGACCGAACTGGCCGACGGCATCGCCCGCTGGGTGGACTGGTACCGGCGCCATGGTGCCGGGCTCAATTAGGCCGGACACCCGCATGCCGTCGTTCTGTCTAGAATGAACACATCCCCCGGGAGATTGCTCATGCGCCACCGAATCCGCCTCGCCCTGCCCCTGCTGCTTCTGTTCGCTTCCGCCGCCGCGGCGTCCAGTGGTGTGTACAAATGGGTCGATCCCGGCGGCCGCACCCACTATTCCGACCAGCCGCCGCCTGGGGACACACGCGGCGCGCAGCAGATGCGCGGCAAGGGCAACGTGGTGGAGGTGGACAAGGAGTCCTATGCCGGCAAGCAGGCGCACGCGAAGAACCCGGTGGTGCTCTACGCTAACAACTGCGGCCCCTTCTGCGACCAGGCTCGCGAGCACCTCAAGCGGCGCGGTGTCGCCTACAGCCAGAAAGATCCCTCCACCGACCCGGAACAGGCCCTGGAACTGAAAAAGCTGGTCGGCGCCATGGAGGTACCAGTCATCGTGGTGGGCAAGTCTCACCTGAAGGGTTATGAGACCACCAGTTGGGACAGGCTGCTGGACGAGGCCGGCTACCCGAAGACGCCGCTGGTGCCGCCCAGGCCGGAACCCCCGGTCAAACCCTGATCCGGACAGGAACAGCGCACCCCATGCACCGCCTTGCAGGCTGGCTCGGACACGACAGCACCGACGCCAGGCAAACCCTGGAAACCATGCTGGCTCCCTGTAGCGTAACGCGCCCGTCGCACGCGCACGCGGAGCCGTCGCGCGGCCTCGCCGCCAACCTTCCCCTGGCCGTGGAGGGCGATCTTGCCGCCGTCATCACCGGCCGCCCCAGCTTCGCCAGCGCCGAACTGCGCGCCATGCCGGCGGCCGCGGCCCTGCTCGCGCTCTGGAAACAGCACGGCCGCGAAGCGCCCAAACACATTCATGGAAATTTCGCCCTCGCCGTTCTGGACCGCAAGAGTCACAGCGCCTTCCTGGCTCTGGATCGCATCGGCGCCGAAAAGTTGGCCTTCGCCCCCGCCCACAACGGCGTCGTCTTCGCCAGCCAGGCCGACATGGTCGCCGCCCACCCTGCAGTGGGGCGCGAGCTGGATCCGCAGGGCCTGTTCAATTACCTGTATTTCCATCAGGTTCCCGCCCCCGGCAGTATTTTCACGGGCGTCGAGAAACTCCTGCCCGCGCAATGGGCGTATTGGAGGAGTGGAGAGGTCAGCCGGGGATTCTACTGGGCGCTGAACTACCGGGATGAGCCACGGGATGACTTCGCCGCCCAGGCGGAGCAATTCCATCATCTGCTGCGCGATTGCGTGGCTCGCGCCAAGGGCGAGGACGAGGTCGCCGCCTTCCTTTCGGGCGGGACAGACAGTTCCACGGTAAGCGGCGTGCTGAAGGAACTGAGCGGCCAAGCCAGGACCTATTCAATCGGCTTCGACGCCAATGGCTTCGACGAGATGGAATACGCCCGCATCGCCGCCCGCCGCTTCGGCCTGGACATGCGCGAGTACTACTTGAAACCCGAGGATATCGTCAGCGCCATACCCATCATCGCCGGGCACTACGATGAACCCTTCGCCAACGACTCCGCGGTGCCCACCTATTTCTGCGCACATCTGGCAGCATCGGAGGGGCATCGGGTCATGCTCGCAGGCGATGGCGGCGACGAAATATTCGGGGGCAACGAGCGCTACGCCAAGCAGAAGGTGTTCGAGGCCTACCACCTCATCCCCGAACTCGCGCGCAAGGGCCTCGTCGAACCCCTGGCCAGGCTGCCCGGTCTGGCGGCTCTGCCGCCCGTGCGCAAGGCGCAAAGCTACATCCGCCAGGCCAACATCCCGCTGCCCGAGCGCATGGAGTCCTACAATTTCGTCTACAGGCAGCCCCTCACGGAGATGTTCGCGCCTGAATTCCTTGCGCGGGTGGATTCTCATGTGCCCAGCACCCTGTTGAAGGAGGTTTACGATCGGACGGACTCCGATTCCTTCATCAATCGCCTGCTGCATCTGGACCTCAAATTCACTCTGGCCGACAACGACCTGCGCAAGGTAACCGGCATGACCGAAGCCGCCGGCATCGAGGTCCGCTACCCCCTGCTGGACGACGCCCTGGTGGATTTCTCCGGCGAGGTACCACCGGACTGGAAGGTGAAGGGCCGCTACCTGCGCTGGTTCTTCAAGAAGGCCCTGGTGGGCTTCCTGCCGGACGAGATCATCAACAAGAGCAAGCATGGCTTCGGCCTGCCCTTCGGCGTTTGGGCCAGGGAATACGCACCCTTGCGCGAACGGGTCGAGGACCGCCTCTCCGACCTGAAGAAGCGCGGCATCCTGCAGCCCGCCTACATCGACCATGTGCGCAGCGAACACATGACGGGACATGCGACCTATTTCGGCAAGATGATCTGGGTCATGACCACACTGGAAGAGTGGCTGCAAGCCGAACGCTTGTGACGGTGGAACCGCACTGATGGCCTGGCTCCTGCTGGCACCCCCGCTCGTGTGGGCGGCCCTCATCCTGTTGTATCTGCGTCCCTTGCGCGCGGCCTGGCGCGAACCGACCCTGCGCCATCCGGTGCTCATCGTCGAGAGCGACGACTGGGGCCCTGGCCCCACTGCCCATGCCACAGCCCTGCGGAAGATCGCGGCCGGCCTCGAACGTCCCCGGGACAGCCACGGCCGCGCACCTGTCATGACCCTGGGCCTGACCCTTTCCTTGCCTGACAGCGCGGCCATCCATGCTGAATCTTCCGGAAGCGCGGCGGATACCCGACAGACCGCTCTGCCTTACCGCGCCCGACTGCTCGGCGCCCCCGAGCATGATGTCGGCGGTCTGCACGGCGTGGCTGGCGGAGCCGACTTCCAGATTGACGTCCGGGCGGGGAATGCCGAGCTGCTCGAAAAAGCTGTCGCTCATCGACGGGTCGTAGTGCTGGCCGGTGTGCACAAGCTTGGCGGAAATGGGCTTGGCGCGAAAAGCCGCCATGATGGGCGCGATCTTCATGAAATTGGGGCGCGCGCCCACCACGCAGACCACTTCTACGCTCATTCGGTTTCCCGGCCGGCAGTGACGGTGAAAAGCACCTTGCGTACCAGGGGAGCGAGGCGATTGAGGGAACGCTCCATGGCCAGCAGGCGTTCCTCCAGGTTTTCCGGCAGGACCGCGACGGCCTGCGTCGGCGGCACATGCGTTGCCGCCGCGGCCTCGGCCGGCTCGGGCCTGTGCGCGCGCGGCGCCTGGTGGTGGACTTCCTGCTGCAGGTCGCTGATGACTTCCTGAACGGCGGCGGAATCGAGGTGGGTGCGTTCCTCCAGATAGCCGAACAGCAGCAGGCGGTCGCACAGGGTGTTGATGCGCAGGGGCACGCCGCCGGAGAACTGGTGGATGATGTCGAATGCATCCTCGCTGAACGAGGGGTTGCCCTGCCAGCCCGCGGTATTCAGGCGGTGCACGATGTACTGGATGGTCTCGTTGCGGTCGAGCGGGCCCAGGTGGTAGGAGGCGATCACCCGCTGGCGCAGTTGCAGCATTTCCGGGCTCTGGATGGTGTCGCGGAATTCGGGCTGGCCGAGCAGGAAGCTTTGCAGCAGGGATTTGTCGCCCTCGTGGAAGTTCGAGAGCATGCGCAGCTCTTCGACGGCGCGGTGATTCAGGTTCTGCGCCTCGTCGACGATGAGCAGGGGGCGGCGGTTCTGCCGCACGGCGAGGCGCAGGTAATCCTCCAGGCTCTTGAGCAGGGCGGATTTGGTCAGGCCCTCCGCCTGCAGGCCGAAGGAGGCGGCGACGCTGCGCAGGGTGTCGTCGGCATCGAGTTGGGTGCTGACCAGTTGGCCGATCAGGTAGGTGCCGTTCTCCAACTTCTTCAGCAGACTCTTCACCAGCAGGGTCTTGCCGGCGCCGACGTCGCCGGTGATGACGATGAAGCCCTCGCCCAGCGAGAGCCCGTATTCCAGGTAGGCGAAGGCGCGCTTGTGACCCTTGCTGGCGAAGAAGAAGCGCGGATCCGGATTGAGCTGGAACGGCTTGTCCCTGAGGTGGTAATAGCTTTCGTACATCGTCAGAAACTCATGTTGAGACGCGCCGTCACGGCGTTCTCCTTGTAGCTGTCGCCGGGTTGGTCGGAATTGCGCTGCTGGTGGCGCAGATCGAGGACTGCGGAAGTCTTGGCGTCGAGACGGTGGGTCAGGGACAAGCCCAGATTCCACAGGTCGCTTTCATCGCCGCCGACGCTGGTTTCATCCCTGGACACGCCACCGGTCAGGGCATAGGTGATGCGCGGCGAGGCCCGCAGGTTCCAGGAGCCTTGCAGGCCGATGGTCTTATCTTCGGCGCCGCTCGATTGATAGTGGCGCTTGTTGTGGTAGGCGCTCAGCCGGAAAGTGCTACGGCGGTGTGTGTAGGACATTGCGCCGCTGAGGACTTTCGAGGTGTAGGTTTCATTCAGTTGGGATTGATTAACTAAATCAAGGCGCCTAGAAACACAGCCGGGCAGAGATACTGGGGAAGCCGAGTAGCTGATGACTCCTCCACAGTTGTTTTCATAGATGCTACCGACGTAGTTGAGGAACTGTTGCTGGGAATTGGTCAGGTCCTCCTGATAGTTCAGGGTCCAGTTGGACTGGCGGGTGCGGTGACTGAAAGCGAGGCCATAGGTCCGGCCGAAGGCGCGCTGGCTGGTGGATGCCTTGAACGAGGTGCGCGGGGTGGGACTCAGTGTCGCGCTGCCACTCAGGAAGTTGCCGTTGTTGGAATGGTTGACGTAGACATCGGCGGAGAAACGCCTGCCAGGTGTATAGAACACGCCGAGACCGTAGTACTTGTAATCCTCCTCGGTGGTGTTCACACCCGTGAAATCGTTCTTCTCGAGGCCCGCCTGGGCCAGCAGGCCGTATTTCCTGTTCAGGGCGTAGCGCGCGTTGACCGAGGCGCGGTCCGAGCCGGTGTCGTCGGCGCCGTTGTTGTGGGTATCCGACTTCTCGTAATTCGCGCTCCAGGTCAGCGGGTAGTACAGGTTTCCGCTCACCGCACCGAGGCGATAGCGGGTGGTGCGCGCATCGGCGGTTTGCGAGTCCGAGGAAATCACGTCGTCCATGGCCACGCGCGCTTCCACTGTGGCGAAGGAACCGAAACGGTGCTTGAGGTAAGGGCTGAGCGAATAGGCGCCGACCTGGGAGGTATTGTTGATGCCTGACACGCCCACGCCCCCGCCGATCCCGCCCACACCCCGGTCCCCGGCCCGTGCGCCTTCCTTCAACTGCTGGGAGATACGCGCGGTGGCGTCGAGATAGAACCAATCCTCCACCAGTTCGGCGCTCGCCCGGCCATCGAGGCCGTGGTAAATGTCGTTGCGGCCGGAATCACTCGCGGAGAAGACGCCGGACATGCGGTAATCCGCCTGTACCTTCACGCGGCCGCCCTCGCGCTTGACAGCAATCCCCGGCGTGATTTCTGTGATCCAGGATGACTTGGCCTGGCTGCCGCTCACCAGATCGGGGTTGTCGGAATATCCCATCCCAAGACTGATGCGAGGCGTGATATCCCAATCGCCCGCTACCGCCAAAGCGGGCCATAGCAGGAGGAGAACGAGAAGGGAGCTACTGCTTCTGCTGCTGTCCGTACTCGCCATAACTGCCGTAGCCATAACCGTACCCGTATCCATAGCCGTAGTAGTCAAGGCCGCCGCCACGCGACGGGGCCTTGTTGAGGACGATGCCCACGTGCTCGCAATCGGCGATATGCGCGAGAGCGTCCTTCACCGCCTCCTGCGGCGTGCGCGAGGCCTCGACGACGAAGACGATCTGCCCCATGTAGGACGCCAGCACCGTCGCCTCGCTGGTCGCCAGCAGCGGGGGGCAGTCGAAGATGATGATGCGGTCTGGGTAGCGGCTGGCGATGTCCTGCACGAAATCGCGCATCGCCGAACTCGCCAGCAACTCGGTGGCATGAGCGAAACTGCGGCCGGCGGGCAGGACCGTCAGCTTGGCGATGTCGGTCTTGATCAGCACGTCGGAGAGTTCCACTGCGGGATCACGCAGCACGTCCAGAAGGCCGAGATCGGCATCCAGCCCGAGATAGCGGGGAATCGAGGACTTGGCCACGTCGGCGTCGATCAGCAGCACCGTGTTTTCCAGCTCGGTGGCCATGCTGATGGCCAGGTTGATGGAGGTGAAGGACTTGCCTTCGCCAGGCAATGAACTGGTGACCATGATCAGATTGCCATTGCGTACCGGCGCATTGCCCCCATGGCCGAGGGCATTGGTGATGAGCGGGCGTTTGATGAGCCGATATTCCTCGGCGATCTTGCTGCGCCCCGCATCCGGGGTTAGGGCGCCCATCCTGTGCAATCGGGCGATGTCGACGGAGCCCCGCTGGCTGCCGATGACGGTGGCGGGACCCTCGTCCTCCTCGATGCTGTGGGTGGGGACCACCCTGGCCGGCTCGTCGGGCTTCGTGAAGGAGGCTTCGGCGCGCTCGATGGCGGCCTCGATCAGGCGACCGCTGTCGTCCCTGGACGCCGCCGGCCGGTTGGAAACGATGGCGGAAGGGGGAGGGGTTTCCTCCTGGCCCAGTTTACCCGCCGCGCGTTCGATGATGCTCATGTCCGCTCCTTTGCCTATGCCGCCGGGGAAAGCACGAGGTAGTAGATCAACTGGGCGATCAGGGCCAAGCCCAAGGCCAGGGCACCAGCGCCGAACAACAGGATGCCGCGGCGCGCCTTGCGACGGGACGCATCCGTCTCGATCATAGTCACCATGCCCAGCAGGGGCACGTTGGACAGATCGCGGAGTTGCCGCCGGCTGTCCACCGTCGGCCGCAACTGCGTCAACAGGAAGGCCAGGGCCAGACCGGCGCCGATGCCGCCCAGGGGCACGACGGAAACCAGCAGGGGACGATTCGGCCAGGCCGGTTTGTTGGGTACCCGTGGCGGGTCGACAACCCGGAAATCGACGATGTCGGTCTTGCTTTCCACCTCGCCGGACAAGCTCGCGGTTTCCCGCCGCGCCAGCATTTCGGAATATTTCTGCTTATAGATTTCGAGATCGCGGGTCAATTGGGTGTACTCGGACTCGATCTGCGGGATGCGGTCCACCGCTCGGTAGAGGTCGGCGCGCTTCCTCTCCATCTGCGCCACCCTGGCCTTGAGCGAAGCCAAGTTGGCGTCCGCCTCGGCGATGGCGATGGTCAACTGCTGGTAGATCGGGTTCTGCGCCTTCAGCGTACTCTGCGGCTGTTCCTTGAACTGGGCCTTGAAGGCCTCTTCCTCCTGCTTCTTCTGCTCCTGCAGTCGGGCGATCAACTGCTTGGTGCGGCCGATGTCCGGGTGCACATCGGTATAGCGCAGACGCAGATTATCCAACTGGCCCTGCAGGGCCGCGATGCGTCCGTCCAGAGCGGTGGTGGTCGCCGTGACCGGCGCCGGACCGGGTGCGGGACTGACCAGCACCTCTTCCTGATCTTCGAGTTGCTGTTGCAGTTGCTTCTTGCGGTTGGCTGCCTCGTCGAGTTCCAGCTTGGCCTGCTCCAGGGCGACGCTGATCTGGCTGAGCTTGGAGTAGAAGTCCCCACCCTGGCCAGGCATGGTGCCGACGTTACGGCGCTTGAACTCCTCGACTTCCTTCTCTTTTTCGAGCAGTCGGGCCTCGTAGGATTTGAGCTGGTCCTCGATGAACTTCTGGGTATTGGAAATATCCTTGCGCGCGCCACCCAGGCTGCTTTCCGTGAAGATGGTCAACAGCGCCTGCACCACCCGCCTGGCCAGATCCGGATTGGCGTGCTGGTAGGCGATGGTATAGAGGTTCTCGCGGTTGGTGCCTTGCAGGGAAATCGCCTTGGCCAGCTCGGTATACAGCTCTTCCTGCTGCTTGGGCGTCTTCGCGCGCAGATCGAGGTCGGTCATGCGCGCCACCTTTTCCAGATTGGGGCGGCTCGCCAGGGTGCGGGTGACCATGGCCACCTGCTGCTCGACGTTGGGCTGCACCGCCATGCCCGACATCAACGGGCGCAGCAGCGACTGGGTGTCGACGTAAACGCGGGCCTGGGCCTCGTAGCGGTTCTCCAGGGTATACACCCACACCCAGCCGACCACCGCGACCAGCCAGGCGATGACCAGCACCACCCAGCGCTTGCGCCATACCGCCAGGGCATACCCCATGACCTGATCAAAGGCTTCATTCATCCCGTTTGTCTCCTGACAGGAAAGGCAGCTTCACGCGGACGAATCAGAACCAGCTTTCGGGGATGAGCAGCACGTCGCCGGGCAGAATGTCGACGTTGGCGGAAATATCGCCTTCCTTCAGCAGGTCATCCAGGCGGACCGCGTACTGTTGCGGCTTGCCATCGACCACGCGGAGGATGCTGGCGCGGTTGCCGTCGGCGAAGTCTGTGACGCCACCCACCATGATCATGAGATCGACCAGGGACATGTGCTCGCGATAGCTGAGCGTCTGCGGTTTGGCGGCCTGGCCGAGCACGCGGATCTGCTGGTCGTAGGGCCCCACGCCGCCGGCGACGGTGACGGTGACCACGGGATCCTGAATGTAGCGGGCGAGGATCTTCTCGACTTCACGCGCCAGCTGGGTGGGCGTGCGGCCGCTGGCCTGCAGGTCCTCCACCAGGTTCATGGTGACCTTGCCGTCCGGGCGAATGGGGAAGGAACCGGAAACCTCGGGATTGCCCCACACGAAGACGTTGACTGAATCGCCGGGCCCGAGAATGTACAACCACTCCGATGGCGCGGTGGCCTTGGCCGGAACGGGCGTCGCCTTGACCGGGGCCGGGGGGTAAAGGGGATCACTGGCACAGGCGGTCAGGAAAGCCGCCAGCAGGACGGGCAAGAAATGGCGTTTCATTCGGGTTCTCCCACTACAGGTCGAAAAGCGCGTGGATTATGCCACAGGCGCTATGTCGGCATTTTTTGCTCGGAACTTGAATCGTCCTGACTTGCCGGGTTTGCGGCGAGGTGACCGCCGCATATTCCGCATCAGTCGAGCCAGCGCACCAGGTAATACAGGCGGAAGCCCTCCGAAGAGCGCGAGGGACCGCTGGCCACGGCGGCATAGTAGCCCTCGTGCGGTCGCGCGGTGGCGCGCGCCTCCGCCTCCGATGCACACAGTCGCACGCAACCTTCGGGATAACGCTTCCGGATGCGGCCATTCGGCGCATAGATGACGACATGGCCGGTGCCCACTAGTGGCGATTCGGTATCCGCGATCAGGCTGGATATGGACTCGGCCATCAGTTCAGCTTCTTTTCCGGCGCCATGAAATGCACGGCATGCGTGGCGAGCGGCTCGTCGGCATAGGTCGGCCTTTCGTTGCGGGAGAGCCCGAGCGCATCGGCCAATTCCGCCTCGCGCGCGGAAATTAGTCCCAGGCACATACGGATGTTCTCCACCGTCTCCGGGCTGAACGGGCTGGGCACGCCATCGCGCGGCGCCACATCGCGCACGATCGAGGTCAGCGTCTTGCGCATGGCGCGCAGGATCTGCTGTTCCTTGCTGAGTTCCGCTTCGCTGTTCATTGGGTCGTTGTTCATGGTCTTGATCCGTTCGATAGTGGCGGACATTGTCCCCACCCCGCTCCCGCGCGGCAACCTTCTTGTGTCCAGGGACAAACCTCGTTCTCGCTGTTGCAGATGCACTCGCAGTGCGTAGGACGCGACCGCCGGCGCACCCCGGCCGCGCGACGACCGGTCCCGCATTGGCCGCGTTAAAGTAAACTCGCGAAATACCGTTAAACATCATCATCCGATCATCGAAACCACCAGCATCATGCGCCTTCATTCCGCTCTCATCCCGCTGCTCGTGCTGGTCTTGACCGGCTGCGCCACCAATGGCGATCCTCGCGACCCGCTGGAAGCTATCAACAGACCCATCCACAGCTTCAATGAAGGCTTCGACCGCTATGTGATGAAACCCGTTGCCCAGGGCTATGCCTGGGCGCTGCCGGATTTCGCGCAGTCCGGGGTGCGAAACTTCTTCTCCAACCTGAACGACGCCACCGTCCTCGCCAACAACATCCTGCAACTGAAGCCGGAGCCAAGCGCGCGTGGTTTCCTTCGTCTCGCCTTCAACTCCACCTTCGGCATGTTCGGACTACTGGACGTGGCCAGCGAGATGGGCCTGAAGAAGAACAACGAGGATTTCGGACAGACCCTGGGCTACTGGGGTGTGAGCGCCGGCCCCTACCTGGTGCTGCCTTTCCGCGGCCCAAGCAATGTGCGCGACACCGCCGGCCTGGTGGCGGACATCGCCTATACGGACCTGGTCTACAATCATTCCAACCTGTCCACGCGCGACCCCGCCCTGGTTCTGCGCGTGGTCAGCCGGCGCGCCGACCTGCTGGATGCGAAGCGGGCACTGGATGTCGCCGCGCTGGACGGCTACGAATTCACTCGCGACCTCTACCTGGAGCGCCGCCGCAGCCTGGTGCACGACGGCAATCCGCCTCCCCTGGACGAATGAGCAAAGCCTTCGTGCGCGAGGAGGCGCCGGAGGAGGAAGACGAGGATGCCGGCCTCCCCGCCCTGCCGGCAGGGACCCGCAACTACATGACGCCGGCGGGCCATGCCCGCATGCAGGCGGAGCTGGCGCATCTGGTCCGGGTGGAACGGCCTGAAGTGGTCGGCGTGGTGGCCTGGGCGGCGAGCAACGGCGACCGCTCCGAGAACGGCGATTACCTGTACGGCAAGAAGCGCCTGCGCGAGATCGACCGCCGCATCCGCTTTCTCGGCAAGCGCCTGGAAAGCGCATTGGTAGTCGACCCGCGCGAGCGCACCGATACCGACGCCGTGTATTTCGGCGCCACGGTCACGGTCCTAGACGAATCAGGCGAGGAACTTCGCTACAGCATCGTCGGCATGGATGAGGCCGATCCCGGCCGGCAGCGCATCTCCTGGCTCTCGCCGCTGGCGCGCGCCCTGCTCAAGGCGCGCGTTGGCGACAGCGTGCGTTTTCAGGCGCCGGGCGGCGCGCGCGCCCTGGAGATCGTCGCCATCGATTACCTGCTCCTGGATTGACCGGATCCGCGCGGGAGTCCGTACGTGCCACACGAGCGCGGGCATCCGCTATGATGAACGCAATTCAACCCGAGGAACTCTACATGGCCTCCATTCGCATCCTGCTGGTTGACGATCACCCCCTATTGCGCCTCGGCGTGCGTCGCTCCCTGGAGAAAGAGGACGGCTTCGAGGTTGTCTCAGAATGTGCCGACCTGGCCACGGTCAAACAGTGGCTGAGCGGCGGCGGCAAAGCCGACGTGGTCATCCTCGACCGTAGCCTGCCGGACGGCGACGGCCTCGAGGTGGTCCCCTTGCTGAAGGCAGCGGGCATGAAGGTGATCGTACTGACGGTGGAGGACGCAGACGCCGAGATCCGCGCCGCGGTGGATGCCGGCGTGGACGGCTATCTGCTGAAGTCCTCCGATACCGAACAGATCACCCACGCCATCGGCATCGTCCTGCAGGACGCTGGCGCATTCCCTCCCCAGGTGGTGCAGAAACTCACGCGCTCCAGCGGCGAGGATCCCCTGGCCAAGCTCTCCGCGCGGGAACTGGAAATCGCAGAATTCGTCGCGCAGGGCCATAGCAACAAGGTGATAGGCGGCAAGCTCAACCTCTCCGACAACACGGTGCGCAACCACCTGGCCAACATCATGCAGAAGCTGAATTTCCACAATCGCGTGCAGGTGGCCACCCTGGTCCTGCAGCACCTGCGGAAATCCCGCCGCGCCTGATGCACGGCCGGCGGCGACCGCCATCGCCGGCGGGGCCGCCTGATAGAATGCGGCCTCCCAAGCTGCCCGTCCCCAACAATTGGATTACTCCCTGCTGTTCATAGCCCTCATCCTGGGCATCATCGAAGGTCTCACCGAGTTCCTGCCGGTGTCGTCCACCGGCCACCTGATCATTTTCGGCAGCCTGCTGGGCTACACCGACGAGCAAAGCAAGGTGTTCAAGATCGTCATCCAGCTCGCCGCCATCCTGGCGGTCTGCTGGGATTACCGCGCGCGCCTCGCGCGCGTCGCCGGCGGCCTGGGCAGCGACCCGGCGCAACGCCGTTTCGTCGGTCACCTGCTGATCGCCTTTCTGCCCGCCGCCGTGCTGGGCGTGCTGTTCCACAGCGCCATCAAGGCCTATCTGTTCACCCCTTTGACCGTGGCAGGTGCGCTCATCGTCGGCGGACTGGTCATCCTCTACATCGAGAAGCGCGCCTACCACCCGCGCATGCAGAGCGTCGACGAAATGGACTGGAAGGTGGCGCTGAAGGTGGGCTTCGCCCAGGCCGTGGCCATGTTCCCCGGCGTCTCCCGCGCCGGCGCCACCATCATGGGCGGCCTGATCTTCGGCCTGTCGCGCAAGGCGGCGACCGAGTTCTCGTTCTTCCTGGCCATCCCCACCATGCTCGCGGCGACGGTGTATGACCTCTACAAGAACTGGGCCCTGCTCGACCTGGGTGACCTGCCGGTGTTCGCCGTCGGCTTCGTCGCTTCCTTCGTTTCCGCCATGATCGCGGTGAAAGCCTTCCTCGGCTTCGTTTCCAACCATACCTTCATCGGCTTCGCCTGGTACCGCATCGTCTTCGGCCTGGTGGTGCTGCTGACCGCCTACGCCGGCTGGGTCGATTGGCCAACCTGAGCCGGCTTCAGGCCGGCACCGCCATGCCGGTCAGACGCCGGATTTCCGCCAGCAACTCCTCTTCCTGGTAGGGCTTGCCCAGATAGGCGTCGACGCCCAGTTCGAGGGCGTGCCGGCGGTGCTTCTCGGCCGTGCGCGAAGTGATCATGATGATGGGCAGGTCGCCGTACCGGGTATCGCCGCGCACGCTCCGCGCCACCTCGAAACCGTCCATGCGCGGCATCTCGATGTCCAGCAGCATGATGGCGGGCGATTCCTTTTCCAGCATTTCCAGGGCCTCCACGCCGTCGCGCGCGGTCGCCACGCGGAAGCCTTCGCGTGTCAGCAGGCGGCTGGTGATCTTGCGCACCGTCAGGGAGTCGTCCACCACCAGGACCAGAGAGCCTTCGCGCGCATCCTCCGCCTCTTCCTCCACGCTCAGACGCGGGGCGCGCTCGGCCAGCTGGAAGGGGTTGAGGATGAGGACCACGCGGCCGTCGCCCAGCACCGTGGCGCCGCTGATGCCGGCGATGCGCGCCAGTTGCGGGCCGATGTTCTTCACCACCGCCTCGAAGTTGCCTTCCATGGCGTCGACGCGCACGGCCACACGCTGTTCCCCCGCCTTCAGGAACAGGATGGTGCGGAAGCGGCCGTCGTCGGGCTGGGCCTTGCGTCCGACCAGTTCGGCCAGGGTGCGTAGCGGATAGATTTCGCCGGCGAATTCCATGCCGCCCGCCTCGTGCAGGGCATGCACCTGGTCGGCGCGCACCTCGCGCACCAGGGTGATGAGGTTGGCGTGCAGCGCGTAGGTCTGGCCGCCGGCGCGGGCCAGCACCACCTGGGTCATGGCCAGGGTGAGCGGCAGGCGGATGGTGAAGCGGCTGCCCCGCCCGGCTTCGGTCGCCAGACGCACGCGGCCGCCGATGCCGGCGATCTCGTTGCGCACCACATCCAGGCCGATGCCGCGCCCCGCCACTTCGGTGACCGATTCGGCGGTGGAGAAGCCCGAACGGAACAGGAACTGCTCCAGCCGTTCGGCCGTCATTTCCTCCTCCGGCGCTATCCAGCCGTGGGCGATGGCACGCGCACGCACGGCGGCGAAGTTGACGCCGGCACCGTCGTCAGCCAGCGCGAGGACGATTTCGTTGCCTTCCTGCGCGGCGCTCAGGCGAACTTCTCCGACCTCGTCCTTGCCCGCTTCCAGCCTCGCCTGCGGGCTTTCCAGGCCGTGCGCGACGGCATTGCGCACCAGGTGTTCCAACGGCGCGGCGATCTTGTCGAGCACGGCGCGATCGAGATCGGTCTGGCCGCCGTCCAGTTCCAGGCGGGCACGTTTGCCGGTCTCCCTGGCGGCCTGGCGAACCACCCGGTGCAGGCGTTCGGTGAGAGCGCTCAACGGCACCATGCGCAGGTGCATGAGCTCCTCCTGCAGCGTGCGCGACATGCGCGATTGCTGGATCAGGGCGCTGTCGGCCTCGTTGAGACCGGCCAGCAGGTTGTCCTGGGCGGTGGAAACGTCGTTGACGCTTTCCGCCATCAGGCGGGTGAGCTCCTGCAACCGCGAGAAGCGGTCGAACTCCAGGGGGTCGAACTGGCTTTCGTCGACCTGCGACAGGCGCGAACGCATCTGCGTCTCCGCCTGGATCTCCAGCTCGCGCAACTGGCCACGCAGACGTTCGACGTTGCTGGCGAGTTCCAGCGTGGTCAGCTTGTAGGCATTCAGCACGTTCTCGATGCGCGCGCGGGCGATGGCCACTTCCCCGGCCTCGTTCAACAGGGTATCCAGGATGTCGGCCTTCAGGCGCGCGCCACGCCGCGCGCGCGGCTCCTCGGCGACAGGCGCGCGCAGTGGCGGGGGCGGCGGCGTGATCGGCATCGCAGCGGCGGGGATCGGCGCGGCGATGCGGGACGCCTCCGGCTCGGCGGACGACGCGGGCATGGCCTGAATCGCGGGCACCGGTGCCTGGTCGGTGGCCGCTGACGGCTCGGCCGGCGGTGGTGGAGTTTCCATCACCGGCGTCTCCATCAGGCGCGGCGGGGCGACACTCGCGGCGGACTCGCCGCCCCTGAGTCGCTCGATAAGATCGGCGTGGCGGTCGTATTCCGCCTCGACTTCGTCAATGAAAGCCGGGCCGGCCGGCGCGCCCCCCAGACCGAGGATGCGCGTTTCCAGGGCATGTACCGCCTCCCCCAACACCATGGCGCCGGCCATGCGCGAGGAACCCTTGAGGGTATGCAGGGCGCGCTTGAGCTCGTCGCGCGGGGCGATGGCGGCGGGGTCGGCCCGCCATGCGCGCAGGGCTTCGCCGATACGCGGCATGAGCTCGTGCGCTTCCTCCAGGAAGACGGGCAGCAGTTGCTCATCCAGTTCGTCCACCGCGCGCGGCGGCGCGGGCATCTCGACGACGGCGGGAGGCACGCTCTCCTTCGTCGCGCCTGCTGCGGCGGCGTCCAGTTCGGCCAGAGCCTGCGCGATGCGGGGCTGCGCCTCGGGGAAGCGCCGTTCCAGGATGCCCGCGACACTCTCCCGCA
Organism: Betaproteobacteria bacterium; assembly: GCA_016873935.1. Classification (GTDB taxonomy): domain Bacteria; phylum Pseudomonadota; class Gammaproteobacteria; order Burkholderiales; family Thiobacillaceae; genus PFJX01. Next base: position 15,170 of record VGVT01000011.1, read on the forward strand.
ACAGGCCGAGGATTTCTTCCAATAGGGCGTTCGCGTCCGCCGTCAGCGCGAGGGTCTTGTCCGGCCAGCGTCCGGCCCACAGTTCCACCGCGTGGGCGGCCTCGGCCAGGGGCGCGAAGCCGGTGGTCCGGGAAATGCCGGCCAGGGTATGGGCGGCTCGGATAAAGTTTTCCCAGGCCGCGGGCCGGTGTCCTTTCGCCATTTCCGCGAGGGCCTCGCGCAGGGCTTGCAGTCGCTGCGCCGCCTCGTCGGTGAAGATGTGGAACAACTCGGCCGGCAACTCATGCGGACCGACGGCCACCGTCTGATCCTGCCCTCCGTTCTCGCCCGGCGCCGCATCTTCCCCCCCCACTGGGCTGGCCGGCGTCCCGGGCATCGGCCTCCGGGGCGCCGGCCTCAGGCTTTGGGGGCGGCGGTTCCCCGCTATCGTCCTCGGCTCCGCGCAGGCGGCGGGCGGTGCGCGTCAGCGGGCCGGCCTCCACGTGCGCGCGGCCCTGCTCCTCGAGCTCGGTCACCCAAATCTGGAAGGCGTTGGCGGCTTCCTCCATGAAGCGCAGCATCTCCGGGTTTGGCGCCTTTTCGTCGCGCAGCCAGGCGTTCAGGGTCTGCTCCACTTCCCAGGCCACCTCGGCCAAATCATGCATGCCCACCATGCGGCCGCTGCCCTTGAGGGTGTGGAAGCCGCGGCGCACGAAGGTGAAGGCGTCGAAATCATAAGGGCTGACGTTGAGGCGCGCGGTCTGTACGGCGATGCCGCCGAGCACCTCGTTGGCCTCCTCGATGTAGGTGGCCAGCAATTCGCGGTCGATGGTCTCGGCCGACTCGGCGGCCAGGCGCACAGACTCGGCGCTCGGCGCCGGGGCGCTGGCGCCGGCGCCGCCCAGGCCCTCGACCGCCTGCATCACGGCTTCGGGGGCGGCCTCGCCGCCGAGCGCGCGCAGGGCCGCATCGGCCTGGCTGCGCAGGTCGGCGTCCCCGACCAGGTCGGCGTCGCGCGCAAGTTGCCCCAATTCGCTCTTCAGGGCTTCGCGGCCCTCGGCATCGGCGCCTGCCGCCGCCCACTCCTCGACGGACTCCTTGAGACGCTCGGTCTCGGCGCGGATCTGGCTTTCCACGGAAGCCTCGGCGGCCGGCCTGACCTCGGGCCGGGCCAGCAGGCCGGCCATGGCCCGGCTGTCGTCGCGGCCGTAGCGCAAGGCATCCATGTACATGCCCAGCGTGGACAGCGCCTCGGCCACCCAGTCGAGGTTCTCCGGCGCGATCTGCGCGTCCGCTTCGGTGAAATGCTGGATGCGCAGGATCGCCTCGTTGACCAGGTCGGCGGCCACGTCCAGCTGCAGGATGTTGAGGGCGCCGAGGATCTGCTTCATCAGGCCGGGCACCATGGGCAGGCCGCCGCGCTCGTTGGCGTCGCGGAAGAAGCGGTCGAGCAGTTCCTCGACGGCATTGAGGTTGGCCTGGATCTCGTGTGTGACCTGGGCCACCACCAGCTTCTCCTGGGCCTTGCGCGAGTACTCGTCGAGCAGGTCCACCTCGGGGATGCGCGAGCTATCGAAGGCGGGATCGATGGCCGCCTGCAGGCGCATGGTGAGGACCTCGGACTGCTTGTCGAATTCCTCGCCCAATGCCTTGAAATGCTCGGCGGCGTTGAGGGCCAGCAGCAGACCGGTGGCCATTTCCAATTGCAGGGCCTCGTTCTGCGTGGCGTCGGCGACGCCGGGCAGCCGCTTGGCGATAGCCTGGATCATGCGCGCGAGGCTTTGCATGGCGGCGTTGGGCAGGCGCACGGACGCCTCGAATACCGCCATCGCCGCATTCTGGAACGGCTCCAGGCTGTCGGTGCGACCCGAGCAGTAGCGCACCCAGTGGTCGCGGGCGATGCCGAGGTTCTCCTTGAGCTGTGCCAAGTGACTGAGCTGGTCGGAGAACGGCGCGGCGACTTCCGCCGGGAAGTAGTACTGCAACTGGAAATGTTCGCGCGTCTGCGCCGCGCGCCCTTGCGTGCTGTCGTCCTGCGCCACGTAATAGAGCACGTCGCGGAACAGTCGCTCGGCCAGTTGCCTGGAACCCTCCATGAGACGCCGCATCTGCAAGTCGACGCGGCCGCATACGCGCTTGAGCCAAACGTCCGCGGGGATGCGCTGCTGGCGCAGCACCTCCATGAGGCCGCCGACGCTCCACCAGAAGGTGTACTGGGCGAGTCCCGGCGCCAGCCGCTCCACCTGCTGCACCGCCTGTTCCATCTGCATCAGGCCGGCGGCGGCGTTCTTGTTTTGCAGGAACAGCAGCAAGCCGCGCTGGTACTGGCTGCGCGCCGTGTGTACGGCGCGCGCCAGGGCCGCCTCGTCGAGGGCCGTCTCCGGCTCGGCCCTGGCCACGCGCTGCCCGGTGTCGGGGTAGAACAACTCGCTCGGCGCCGGCGGTTCGGCGCCGCGCCGCGCCACCACCTCCTGAAAGATGGGGGTGAGCTTGAGTTCGGCGTGCGGCGCACCGGCCATGAGTCCATCAAGATAACTTTTCAGGGCGGCGATGGCGCGCAGCACGGTATCCGCAGTTTCAGGATGGCGCTTGTCGGCGTGTTCGCCCATGTCCGCCAGCAGACGCTCGGTCTCCGAGGTGAGCTGCGACACGCCCTGCAGGTCGACGATCTGCAGGGCGCCATAGACCTGGTGCAGATGCGCGGCGGCGGCCTTCAGGGGGGTCAGATCCTCGCCGTTCCAGGCGGTGAGCGCTGCCGTAGCCGCGTCCAGGGCGTTATCGAGTTCCCCCTTGATCCAGGTGAGCGGCCCCAGGTCGAATTCAAATTCCACACTCATGGCATGCCTTCCTTTAGCGTGAAAGTCGCCCCGGCGACTCTCGAATCTCCCCTCTCCCGCGGGCGGGAGAGGGGCTGGGGGTGAGGGAAACGGTCATGGCTCTCATGCTTGGGGGCGTCTTACAAAGCCATGTCCGTTAGGGTCACAGCTTGAAGCCGGAGACGGACACCTTCAGTTCGCTGGACAGCTCCGCCAGCTGGCCGATGGAATCCGCGCTGCGGCGCGCGCCATCGGAGGACTGCTCGGTCACCGCGAGAATCCGCCGCATGTTGCCGGCGATGCGCTCCGCAGTTTCGACCTGGGCGCGGGTGGTATCGGAAATGCTCTGGATGAGGCCCGCCAGCTCGTCGGAAACCGTCTCGATCTCGGCCAGCGACTGGCCCGCCGCGTCGGAACGCGCAGCGCCCTGCACCACGCCCTGGGTGGACCCCTCCATGGCGTTGACCGCGTCCTGGGTGTCGCTCTGGATGGTCTTGACGATGGCGCCGATGCGCCGCGTCGCCTGGGCGGAACGTTCCGCCAGGCGCTGCACCTCCTCCGCCACCACGCTGAAGCCGCGCCCGGCCTCGCCCGCCGCGGCGGCCTGGATGGCGGCATTGAGCGCCAGCACGTTGGTCTGGTCGGTGATGTCGGCGATCAAATCGACGATCTCGCCGATTTCCTGTGAGGATTCGCCCAGCCGCTTGATGCGTTTGGAGGTTTCCTGGATCTGGTCGCGGATGGCGTTCATGCCGACGATGGCCTGGCGCACCGAGTCGCCGCCCTTGCGCGCGGTATCCAGCGACTGCTCGGCGACGCGGGCCGAATCGGCGGCATTGCGCGACACCTGCGCGATGGAATCCGACATCTGGTTGACCGCCGCGGTGGTTTCCGCGATCTCCGCGGCCTGCCGCTCAGCGGCGGCAAGCAGTTCGTCGGAACTGGCGCGCGCCTCGCCGGCGGCCTGACTGACATGATCGGCGGCACCGTTGATGCCCTGCACCAGCATACGCAATTCCTCGATGGCGTAATTCACCGAGTCGGCGATGGCGCCCGTGATGTCCTCGGTCACCGTCGCCTGCACGGTCAGGTCGCCTTCCGCCAGGTCACCCATTTCATTCAGCAAACGCAGGATGGCATCCTGGTTGCGCTGGTTTTCCTGGGCCGCTTCGTCGGCACGCCGGCGCGCCTCGCCGACGCTGATCACGCCCAGAGCCAGCAGGGCTGCCAGGGCGACAACGGCGAAGAAGATGGCGAAGACCAGGGTGAATCCGGTGCCGATGCCTTGGTAGCCCTGGGTCAGCTGGCGGGTCTCGGTCAACAGTTGTTCCGATTCGTCGAAAATCTCGCGTGCCGCGCGTTTCGCCTCGACCAGTTGCGGCATGTTCTTGAGGATGTGGCTGGCCCGCTGCTCGAAGCGGGCGAAGACGTCGCGCAGCTCTTCCAGCTTCTCGCGCGCGCTGGCGTCGCCCACCGCCGCCACGCCGAGGGCCGCGCTGCCCTTCAGCAGTCCGTCGAGGGACTCGCGGAAGGTGAGCAGATCCTGGCCGAGCTGGTACGCGGTCTCCGGGTTGATCTGGTCGGAGGACAACAACGCATTGGCGTTCTTCGCCATGCGCTGGGTCCACAGGGCCTGCTGGTTGGCCAGGGCCAGCTGTTTCCTGGCATCGCCCGGCATGAGGACGATGATCTGTTCGGTCAGGTCGAGCAGTTCGGCGTTGCGCTGGTTGATCTCGGCCAGGCCCTGCGCCAATTCCACCAGCACGTTTTGCTGGTCGATCAGATGCTGGATGTCCTTGCGCGACACCTCCCAGCGCTGTTTGAGTTCCGTCAGGCCGGACTGCATGAAGCGCGGCGAGGCGGGTACGCCGAGACCACCGTCGATGAGGGCATTCAGTCCTTCGGCGAAGTCGCGGCGGCTTTCCTCCAGTTGCGTGAACGCGGCCTTGTTGCCCAACACCGCCTGCTGCGCCGACTTGGTGTAGCGCTGCGACAGCATCTGCAGGCGGGTGGAGATTTCGACATAGCCCGCCCGGTTGCCGACCTGGACGGTGTTCCAAACGCTGAGCACGATGGCCAGGGCCAGCGATGCCAGCAATATCAGCAGCACCGCGGGTTGCCGCTGTTCCGCGGGAAACCGGTTGAGGATCGGCAGCCGCCCCGGGTCCACCGCCACCCAGCGCGCCATGACCCGGCCCACCCACGGACTGATGCGGTCCGCGAACTTCGTGAATCCCCTGCCCAACACCATTCCCGCCTTACTCGACGCCATTGCGCTGTCCTCTCCGATTGCTCCCGCGTCTGGCTCCCGTGCGTACCGGCATCACAGCCCGGCTTCCAGGATTTCCGGCGCCCGTAGCAGGCGTTCCACGCTGATTTCCGTCCACAACTGCCCCTCCCAGTCATGCCATCGTGCCTGCTGCCACGGCGCCGCATCCACCGCGGCGGGTTCCGGCACCAAATCCGCCACGCCGCGCAGGCCGAGAGCCCGCTCCACACGCAGGGCGACATTCAGGCCGAAACGCGGATGCGCCAAGAGCAGGCGTGCCTCGCCCGGCGGCAAGGGTTCCGCCAGGCCGAGATAGGCGGCCAGATCGACGCAACCATACAGCGTGCCACGCACGCTGGTCACCCCGGCGAACCAGGGCTTGGCCCAGGGGGCTTCGGTCAAGGCGGCCAGGGTCACCACTTCATTGACCTGGTCGAGATCGACCAGCCAATGTTGCCCGCCAGCGGTGAAGCCCAGCTTGCTGGACGCACCCTCGGTCGCCTCCGCCGCCTTGAGCTTATCCGCCAGGCGGGTCTGGAATTCGCGCAGACTTTCCTTGGCTTCCATCAGCCCAGGGCCTTGATCTTGGCCAACAACTCCTGCGCCACCACCGGCTTCACCAGATATTCCACCGCTCCCTGGCGCATACCCCAGACCCGGTCGGTTTCCTGGCCCTTGGTGGTGCATAGGATCACCGGAATGGCCTGGGTCTCCGGATTGCGCGACAACTGGCGGGTGGCCTGGAACCCATTGAGCCCAGGCATGACCACATCCATGAGGATGAGGTCGGGTTTATCGGTCTTCGCCACGGCGATGCCAAGCTCACCGCTGTCCGCGGTCAGCACGTCGTAGCCCTGCTTGCGCAGAAGATCGGTGAGAAAGAAGCGCTCGGTGGGGGAATCATCGACGATCAGCACCTTCTTGACGGTCATGGCGTGGCTCCCCGGCTTCAGGCTGCCCTCGGCCGGTGGCGGCGCACCGCCTCCAGCAGGGAGTCCTTGGTAAAAGGCTTGGTCAGGTACTCGTTGGAGCCCACCAGGCGACCGCGCGCGCGATCGAACAGGCCGTCCTTGCTGGACAGCATGATGACCGGCGTTTCCCGCAGGCGAACGTTCTTCTTGATCAGGGCACAGGTCTGGTAGCCGTCCAGGCGCGGCATCATGATGTCCACGAAGATCACCTGGGGCTGATGGTCGGCGATCTTCGCCAGGGCATCGAAGCCGTCCTCCGCGAGGATCACCTCGCATCCCGCCTGCAGCAGGAAAATCTCGGCGCTGCGGCGTATGGTGTTGCTGTCGTCGATCACCATCACCTTGGTGCCGGCCATGTCGTTGGGGTTGTCCACGCTCCCTCCTGGAGGTTGTATCAGGATCCGCGCCGCACCGGCTGGCCGGCGGCCTTCCAGGCCGGCAGTCCCGTGCGGAACCAGTGGATTTTCGTATATCCCCGTTTCAGCAGATAGCGGGCGGCCTTGTAGCTGTACCAGCACTCGGCGCCATTGCATTGCACGATGAGGGGGGCGTTCTTGTCCTTGGGCAGCTTGCCCAGGTCGAAACTGTCGACCGAATCGTCGTATTCGACCTCCTTCGGACTGTTCATCACGTAGGTCACGTTCACCGCGCCGGGGATATGGCCTTCGCGGAAATGCGCGTGCGGCCGCACGTCGATCAGAGGCACGCCCAGATCCAACATACTCTTCACCTGCTCGGCGCTGGGAATACTGACTCCCGCGAGCACTTCCGGCGTATAGAAACCGCGCGTGGAAACGAACTCGAAGTCGTGCCGGTCGGCGGGATCGAAGCCGCCCACGCGGGCCCGCTTGAGGCGGGATTCCAGATTCGCGTCGATGCGCGTGAAGGCGGAGCGGATGCGGTCGCGCAGGTCGGGGGAAAGCTTGTCGCTCACCACCACGCCGGCCTGCGGCACGCTGGCCAGGGTCTTCACCGCTGTCGCGCCGGGGTTGCGGCCGATCCAATCGCGCGCCACGTCGGACTTCAGGGCGGCCAGTTCGGCCTGGCCGATTTCCAGGGCATAGAGCACCGCACCGTACTGGTTCACATAATTGACCTGACGGAAGAAGCGCGTGGGCGAATGGCCGAGCGCATTCATCTCGCCACGCACCATGTAGCTCACCAGGGACTCCTGATGCGGCAGCACGATGCGCTTGCCACGCGCGTCATCCAGGCTGCGGATGCGGGAATTGGCGCCGGCGACCAGTACCACCTGGGCCTCCTGCTCGGTCTTCGCCACGGGCGTATAACCGCTACGCATGGCCAGTCCCACCAACTGGGCCGGGGCCAACAGCATGGCGTAACTGCCGGTGCGGATGTGCTCGCCGACGCGTTCCGCGTTCTGGGTCATGATCAACTTGACCGGCTGCTTCAGTTCGCCGCCGAGGAAGTTGGCGAGATCGCCCAGGACCGCGCGGGTAGTGGCATGGTCACGCTCCTGGTCATAGTCCAGGGTGACGTTGAGCACCAAAGCCGGGCTGGCGTGCGCGGCCCAGGCCAGGATCGACAGGCACAGGGCAGAGAGCCATCGCATATTCATCCTCCTTGCCATTCCTTTCCGCATTCGCGGGGATACGCGGTGTTATCGGCGCAAACGGTGGAATCTGTAATCAGTTTCCCGTCTGGCTGACTCCCAGCCTCTCGAAATCCTCCTTGCGCGCGCCGCACTCGGGACAGGTCCAATTCACGGGTACGTCTTCCCAGCGGGTGCCGGGCGCGATGCCCTCGTCCGGTATTCCCTTGGCCTCGTCGTAGACGAAACCGCAGACCACGCACATCCAAGTCTTGTATTCCATGCAACGATCGGGGGCAAGCTGCTTGTGTAATAGAATCGCATTCTGCCAACCCCGCCCCGCCCCGCCAAGGGTCCCCCATGCCTCTGCCGTCCCTTCCCGCCGTGCTCGTCTTCGCCGGCACCGATCCCACCGGCGGCGCCGGCCTGCAGGCGGACGTGCTCACCCTGTCCAGCCTGGGCTGCCATGCCTTGTCCGTGGTCACCGCCGTCACCGTGCAGGATACCGTGGGCGTGGATGACTACCTGCCCATCGATCCCGAATGGATCGCCGACCAGGCCCGCGGCGTCCTCGAAGACATGCCGGTGGCCGCCATCAAGATCGGCATGCTCGGCAGTGTCGAGGCCGTGGCCGCCATCGCCGAGGTGGTCTCCGACTACCCGGACATCCCCCTGGTGCTGGACCCGGTGCTCACCTCCGGCCGCGGCGACCCCCTGGCCAACGAGGAACTGCTCGAAGCCGTGCGCGATCTGCTGCTGCCGCAAACCACGCTGCTCACCCCCAACAGCATCGAGGCGCGGCGGCTGGCGGAAGACGTCGACGAGGACAACGACGATCCCGATCTGGACGAATGCGCCCGCCGGCTCATGGATCTCGGCTGCGAATATGTCCTCATCACGGGCGCCCACGAACAGGGTGCCCAGGTCAGCAACGCCCTCTACAACACCCGCGGCGTCGTGCATCGCCTGCACTGGGACCGCCTGCCCGGCTCCTACCACGGCTCCGGCTGCACCCTGGCCTCGGCCGTCGCCGCCCTGCTGGCGCAGGGCCAGGACATCGCCGACGCGGTCAAGGAAGCCCAGGAATATACCTACCAGACCCTGAAGAACGCCTACCGGCCCGGCATGGGGCAATACATCCCGGACCGGCTGTACTGGGTGCGCGGGGACGATGAAGAGTAAAGCGGGCCTGTACGCGATCACCCCGGACTGGTCCGACAGCCGCCGGCTGCTGGAAACCAGCGAAGCCATCCTGGCGGCCGGCTGCCGCTGGCTCCAGTACCGCAACAAGGCCACCACCGACTGCCACCGCCAGGAACAGGCCGTGGCCCTGCGCGGTCTCACCCGCAAATTCGGCGCCCGCCTCATCGTCAATGACGATCTGGATCTGGCCCTGTTCTGCGAGGCCGACGGCGTCCACCTGGGGGAGGCCGACGGAGGCCTGGCCCAGGCCCGCGCCCGCCTGGACCACGCCGGACCCGGTAGAATCCTGGGCGCCTCCTGCTACCAGAGCCTGGACCTGGCGGAAGCGGCGGCGAAGGCCGGCGCCGACTACATCGCCTTCGGCAGCTTCTTCGCCTCGCCCACCAAGCCACGGGCGTTGCGGGCCGATCCGGCGCTGCTGGCGGCGGGCAAGGCAAAGGCCGGCCTGCCGGTGTGCGCCATCGGCGGCATCACCCCGGCCAACGCCGGCCAACTGGTGGCCGCCGGGGCCGACCTGCTGGCGGTGATCAGCGCCCTGTTCGAGGCCGCCGACCCCTACGAGACCACCCGACAATTCCTGACACTCATCGAGGAAACCCCATGAGCTCCCGCAACGACCAACTGTTCGAACAATCCCAGAAAGTCATCCCCGGCGGCGTCAACTCGCCGGTGCGCGCCTTCCGCTCGGTGGGCGGCACGCCGCGCTTCTTCACCAAAGGGCTTGGAGCACGGGTGTGGGACGCGGACGGCAAGGCCTACCTCGACTACGTCGGTTCCTGGGGGCCGCTGATCCTCGGCCATGCCGACCCGGACGTGGTGAAGGCGGTACAGGACACCGCCGCCCTCGGCCTCTCCTTCGGCGCCCCCACCGAGATGGAGCTGGTCATGGCGGAGAAACTGGCCGCGATGCTGCCCAGCATGGAAAAGCTGCGCCTGGTCTCCTCCGGCACCGAAGCCACCATGAGCGCCATCCGCCTGGCCCGGGGCCACACCGGCCGCGACCTGCTCATCAAGTTCGAGGGCTGCTACCACGGCCACGCCGACAGCCTGCTGGTGAAGGCCGGCTCCGGCCTGCTCACCTTCGGCGCCCCCAGTTCCGCCGGCGTGCCCGCCGACACCTCCCGCCACACCCTGGTGCTGGACTACAACGACATCGACCAGGTGAACCGGGTCTTCGCCGAAAAGGGCAACGAGATCGCCTGCGTCATCGTCGAAGCCGTGGCCGGCAACATGAACCTCATCAAGCCCAAGGCCGGCTTCCTCGAAGCCCTGCGGGAGAACTGCACGAAGCATGGTGCCGTGCTCATCTTCGACGAGGTCATGACCGGCTTCCGGGTGGGCGCCGGCTGCGTCCAGGGCCTCTACGGCATCCAGCCCGACCTCACCACCCTGGGCAAGGTCATCGGCGGCGGCCTGCCCGTGGGCGCCTTCGGCGGCCGCGCCGACATCATGGACAAGCTCGCCCCCCTGGGCCCGGTCTACCAGGCCGGCACCCTTTCCGGCAACCCGGTGGCCGTGGCGGCGGGCCTGAAGACCCTGGAGAAGATCTCCGTTCCGGGCTTCTTCGAGGCCCTCACCGCCAAGACCCGCCGACTGGTGGACGGCCTGTCCGCCGCCGCCCGGGACGCCGGCGTCCTCTTCTCCGCCGACAGCGTGGGCGGCATGTTCGGCGTCTACTTCCGCGCCACCCCGCCCACCTCCTACGCCGAGGTCATGCAAAGCGACAAGGACGCCTTCAACCGCTTCTTCCACCTGATGCTGCTGGAAGGCGTCTATCTCGCCCCCTCCGCCTTCGAGGCCGGCTTCGTTTCCGCCGCCCACTCGGACGCCGACATCGATGCCACCATTGCCGCCGCCGCCCGCTGCTTCGAGAAACTGGCCGGCTGATGGGCCAGCCCACTCTCTCCTGGAAACCCACTCCCCCATTTCCTAATGGGGGGCCGGGGGGGATTTAGCGCGTCCCTAAACCCCAAGCCGGCCGAACCACCCCAGTCCCCATGACCGAAGACCTCTCCCCCGAGGACCGCTTCCGCCTGGAAGTCCTGCTGGCCCAGGAACTGAAGGCGGTGCGCATCGACGAGTCCAACCTGGTCCTCCACGCCCTCACCAGCCAGGGCGAGGCCAGCATCCCCCTGGCCCCCAACTGCCGGGCGGACAAATACCTGCGCCACATCCGGGAACTGCTGTCCGGCCACGCCCTGGGCTCCCCCGGCGGCTACCCGGTCTATCTCTCGCGCTGGACCCGGCATGGCCAGATGGAAGGCATCAACCTGGGCAAGCTGCTGCTCACCGGCGAACCCGAGGCGGTGGTGGCGGTGGTGTATTCCCCCGCCCTCACCGACGAACTGGCCCGCCACGCCTGGTGGACCCAGCCCACCATCGAGAACGCCCGCCTCATGCTGCGCCGGGAGGCGGTGGCACGAGGGGAAATGGGCAAGGTGCTGGCCGACTTCCTGGTGGAACACCTGCCCTTCTTACAGGACGACCACCTCGCCATCATGGACACGGTGGCGGTGCTGCTGCACTCCGGCGTGCTCTCGCGCGAACAAATGGAAGCCACCTGGAAGCGGGGCAAGCGCAGCAACAGCCATTACGTGGCTTTCCTGGAAATGGCGGCGGGCAGTCTGCCCATGGCCAGACCGGATCACGCGGAACTGCCCGCCGTCCGCGCTGCCCTGGCCGAGCAGATCGCCGCCGGCCAGCCTGTCGCCCTGGCCCTGGAGCGCGCCCTGTCGGGCCAGGGCCAGACATTCCTGGCCGCCGCCGTGGAAATTTTGGAAAGGCCGGAGACGCAGGAAGTGGTCACCCGCACCCTGAATGCCATTGGCCGCTATTTCAGCGGACCCGAAGCCTGGCCCGAGGGGATCGATCCGCCGGCCTGCCAGGGCTTCGCCCCCCTGCTCGAGGCGACGGTTCGTCTGGCCGGCGTCCGCGAGGATTCGGTGAAGCCGATCTTCGCCCGCTCGACCGCCATCGGTTCGCTCATGCGCCGCAAGATCGAGCCGGTGGTAGCGCCGATCATGGCCGACATGCGGGCACTTACCGCCGCGAGGAAAACCGCCGCCAGCTGACCGCCCGGCGGGCGCCGTAGCCGCACCTGTATCAGGCTCAGACCGGCTCGGCCTTGGGCTTCTTTTTGAAGCGGCGGGAGGATCGCCTGCCCGTGGAAGGCGCCCCGGGCGGCTTGCCCGGACCTGCCGACATGGGCCCTTTCTCACGTGGCGCCGGATGCGGCGCGTCGTCCCGGTTGCCGGGAGCGAGGGTGATTTCGAGCTCGACGATTTCGTCCCACTGCGCCTCGGTGCGCTGGCTGTCCGGTATGGACAGCAAGGCCTTCAGGCGCTGCCGTGGAGAGGGATGATCTGGCGTGTTCATGTCGGCATTATCCGCGCAATCCCCACCCCAGGCCTAGCCCGGCCGCACCCGCATTCCACACGAGAAGCTCATTTGGGCGCCTCGGCCGGCTTCATGAACATCTGCATGAAGGTCGCCGGATCCAGGGGCGGGGCCGTCGGCGCGGCCACTTCCGCCGCGGGAGGCAGCGGAGCCGCGACTTGCGCGGGCGCTTTGGCGGCCGGCTGGGGAGACGCCGCCGGCGGCAGCATCGGCCAGAACGGCAGCGTTCCCGAGGTCGCCGGCTGCGACGCGGCAGGCGCCAGAGTTACCGGCTGCGCCGGGGTGGGCTGCGGCGCCAAGGGCAGGAAAGGCAACAAGTTCGGCGGGGCGGATTGAGGCGCCGCGGGCTGCGCCGGGGCGGGTGCGGCCTGAGGCGTAGCCGGCAGGAAAGGCAGGAAAGCGGGCGCGGCGGACTGGGGCGCAGCCGACCGGGCCGGGGCCGGCGCGGCCTGGGGTGGTATCGCCGTCGGCAAGGGGAACAATCCTGGCTGAGCAGCCGGGGGCGCCACTTGCTGCGTGGCCCAGGGTGTGGACTGCTGCGCGGGCGCGGGCGCGGCCATTCCAGGCGGCCAATAGGACGGAGCCTGCTGCTGCGGCATCGGCATGAAGCCGGCCAAACCGCCCTGTTGCTGAGGCTGCGGCATGAGGCCCGCAAAACCACCCTGCTGCTGCGGCATGGCGAACGGCAGGGAAGGCACCGTCGGCACCGAGGGCGAAAACGCGGGAGCCGCGAAGGGGTTGGGCAGGCTGCGCTGAATGTAGGGATTGCCTGCAAACGGGCCGCCGGCATAAGGATTGGCCATTTGGTTGTAGTGCTGGTGCGACATCATGTTCGGCGTCAACTGCATGGCCGGATACATGGGGCCGCCCAGCAAACCGCCAGCCAGGGGCGACGCCATGCCCAGCCCCAGGGGAGCGGCCATGCCCAGCGGATTGCCCATGCCCAGCGGATTGCCCAGACCCAGCGGGTTGCCCATGCCGAACGGGCTGGCGCCATATCCACCATACCCACCATATCCGAACGGGCTTCCCCCCAGCAGACCGGGAGCCAAGGGATTGACGCCGGCATAAGGGCTCAGGCCCGGAATGGGATACATGCCACCAGTCGGACCGAAGGCATGGGAGGCGCCGGCAACGCCGGCAAGCAGAAACAGGACGAGGCGTTTCATCACAATCTCCAGGCAGGTCGCGGGGCGGAACGCAACCGCGCCGGACAACCCGGCGCGGAAGAGAGACAGCTGATTACTGGAACTTCGACGGCTTCCCGCAGGAGATTAGATCTCGCCGTCGGCGGCGGCGCGCATGATCACGTCCATCTTGTCGCGGATGTCCTTGGCCTGCTTCATCAGCTCGTCCGGCGCGCCCATCTTGCCGGAAATGGAGTCCAGCCAGGCAGTGTTCCAGTCCAGGGTCAGCACCCAGATCTTCTTGTCGGCATCTTCCATGATGGCGATGCGGCAAGGCAGGTAGACGATGGACTCGGGCGCGTACTTGAGCACCTCGCGGCCGGCGGCGATGTCGCAGTAGTGGTAGACCTCCATGCGCGGCGCATCCTTGTCACCCAGCACCGCCTGGATGTCCTTCCACATCGGGCTCTCGCCCACCTTCTTGAAGTTGAGCTGGTTGGCGCGCAGTTCCATGGACTGCTTGACGTCGTCGAAACTGAGCCCTTCCTTGGCCTTGTACTTGATGGCCATGAGGTTCATGACGTCCTTCACGTCCATGCGCGTCATGGTGCCCATCATGGGCATCATCTGCTTCATCAGCTTGTCTTTTTCCTCGGGCGGGACGATGCGCGACATCTCGTAAGGCCGGGTCCCACGGCCGCCGGGAGAGACGGGCAGCACCATCGGGCCGGCGGTGACCGGCACGTGCTGCAGGTAGGGATTGGCGGGGGCGGCGGCCTGCTGGGCCAGCGCGGGCGCGGCCAGGGAAAGGGCGAGGACAGCGACGAGCGAGCGTTTCATGTACGAATTCCTTTCAGTGAGAACGTCAGTGACGCGAACGAAGTATTACTGCGACTTGGGCGGGGCTACCGTGGTCAGACCCAGCATTTTCCAGTCCTGCATGCCGCCACGATACCACTTGAGCTTGTGGGGCGGATAACCCACGGCCAGCAATTGCTTGATATTGGTGGGCGATTGCCCGCACCAGGGCCCGTTGCAGTAGAACACCAGGGTCCTCGCGTTCTCGAAATTCCAGAGAATGCCCTGGCGCGAGGCGCCGAAGCGGAACACCAGGATCTCGGCGATCTTCTCCGCGTCGGCATGCGCGGGGTGCAGGTCCTGCCAGGGCAGCACGACCGCGCCGGGGATGATGCCGGAACGCAGGGGCCAGTCACCATCGCGTGAATCGATGACCACCACGCCGGCATCGCTGCCGACCCGTTTCAGATAAGCCAGCAACTCCAGCTCACCGATCGTTTCCACCCCCGGCGCCAGGGTCATGGGCTGGATGCAGAACGGCGGACAGGGCCGCGAGGTCAGGGAGAAATCCGGATCCAGCATGTTCTCGGTGTCCGGATTGCGCTCGATGCGCACCATGCCGCCCTGGTGGCGCACGTCCACCGCGGCGATGTCCTGGGTGATGCCGACATTGCCGTCGGCGGCGGCGGTGACTGGGCCGAGCAGCGCTAAAGCCAGGAGCAGCGGGGTCAACACTTTTCGCGTGCGCATGCTTCACCTCCAGGCAAGTGGGAACAGGCCCGCATTCTGTCCATCCCGGCACGCGCGGACAAGCGGCGGCGGTCAGTCAATGTATTCGAAAACCTTGACCACCTTGACCACGTCGCTGGTTCTCGCGGCGATCTCGGCGGCCGCATCGCCTTCCTCGCGCTTGACGACACCCATCAGGAAAACCGTGCGCGCCTCGGTGACCACCTTCACGTGATTGGTGCTGAAGCGCTTGTCATCCAGGAAACGGGTTTTCACCTTGGTGGTGATGTAGCCATCCCTGCTGCGGGCGAGAAAACCGCTCGTCTCACCGACGATCAGCTCGTTCTGCACCTCGCGCACGTCGGTATCGCCCTGCGCGAGGGCCGCGACCTGATCGCGGATGGCGGCATCCGGCACCTCGCCGGTGAGCATGACGCGGCGGTTGAAGCTGGTAACGTTGACGTGCGTGTTCTTGCCGTATTTCTCGCGTATCTCGCTGGCCACTTTGAGTTCGATTTCCTGATCCGCCACGAAGGTGCCGCTGGAACGACGATCCTCGTACATCACGGCGCCGGTGCCGGCGCCGGCGACCACCAGGGGGGCGCAACCGGTGAGGGGGAGGGTCGACAGGCCCAGCAGGGTGACAAGAAGCAGCTTTTTCATGGTTCAGGCTCCAAGCAAAAAGTAATCGATGCCGTCACACAGGGCGTGGACGGCAAAAAGCGTGACCTCGTGGATGCGCGCCGCGGACTCGGCCGGCAGGCAGATGAGCACGTCGTTCTCGGTGAGGACTTCGGCGGCCTGGCCGCCATCCCCCCCGGCCAGCACCACCACCCGCAGGTCGCGTTCGTGAGCGGCATGGATGGCCTCCACCACGGCGCGGGCCTGGCCGTAGGCTGAAAACACCACCAGCAGGTCGCCGGGATGCCCCAGGGCGGCGATCTGGCGGGCGAAACCAGGTGAAAATTCCGCGTCGTCCACCATGCCGGCACCGTCGCCATGCAATGCGATGGCGGCCAGGCCGGGCCGCTCCTTGTCCAGCCGGTCCACCAGGATGGCCGCCAGGTGTCGCGCGGCGAGGCCGGAGGGCCCCACGCCGCAGGTCAGTATCTTGCCTTCCGCCAGCAAACAATCGGTCATCCCCCGCGCGGCCGCGCCCAGCGGCTCCGCCAGGCTGCCGCCGGCATCGCTCAGCACCTGGATGCAGGCCTGCAACTGGTCGTGGATGCGCTGGGTGAGGGGCATGGGGGGTGAAGGGTGAAGGGTGAAGGGTGCGCAAAATTATAGCGGGCGCTGCCTTGCGATCATCGGCTTCGAGCCATCAGACCTCGAAAGCGTTCCTGATCCAGGTCAAATCGCCACCATCCTGCAGAACCGCGTCGAATCTGCATGGCGCGTCCACCCCATGACGGGCCAGAAAGTGCCGCGCCGCCAGGATGATGCGCGCACGCTTGGCCGTGGTGATGCTCTCCGCCGCACCACCGAAACGGGAGGACGCACGAGCGCGCACTTCGACGAACACCAGGACCTCGCCCTCCCGCATGACCAGATCGACTTCCCCGCCGCGGCAGCGGTAATTGCTCGCCACCGGCTTCAGGCCGCGCCGCGTCAGGAACTCAGCCGCCCGCCGTTCGGCGGCCGCGCCGATGGATGCCGCATCCCTGCCCATGTGCGCCTCCCGTTTCGCTACACTGCCGTCAGCTTACCCGCACACCCGCCATGTTCGACACCCCCCAGCCGGCGCGGCCCGGCACCCTGCACATCGTCGCCACCCCCATCGGCAACCTGCGCGACATCAGCCTACGCGCCCTGGATGTGTTGCGCACGGCCGATCTCATCGCGGCGGAGGACACCCGCGCCAGCCAGACCCTGCTCGCCGCGCATGGCATCCGCGCGCGGCTGTTCGCGCTGCACGAGCACAACGAGGCCGCCGCCGCCACGCGCCTGGTCGAGGCCCTGCAGGCCGGAAAAAGCGTGGCCTACATCTCGGACGCCGGCACGCCGGGCATCTCAGATCCCGGCGCCCGCCTGGTCGCCGCGGCGCGCGCGGCGGGCCTTCCGGTAAGCCCCATACCGGGCGCCAGCGCGGTCACCACCACCCTCTCGGTAGCGGGCATGGACGCCCCCTGGCTGTTCGTCGGCTTCCTGCCGGCCCGATCCGCCGCCCGCCACCAGGCCTTGCGCGACCTCGCCGCCCTGCCCTGCGCCCTGGTCTTCTACGAAGCGCCGCACCGCGTCGAGGCATGCGTCGGCGACCTGCTTGAGGTGCTCGGCGGCGAGCGTGAGCTCCTGATCGCGCGTGAACTCACCAAGCGTTTCGAGCAGATCCATGCCTGCCCGCTGGCTGCCGCCCCGGCCTGGCTGGCGGCGGACGAACACCACCGGCGCGGCGAATTCGTCCTCGTCGTCTCGCCCCCCGCGCCCGCCGCCGGCGGCGAGGACGACGTCGAGGCGCGGCGGATCCTGCGTATCCTGCTGGAGGAACTGCCGGTGCGACAGGCCGCCCATCTGGCTGCGCGGCTCAGCGGCGCGCGCAAGAACGCGCTGTACGATCTCGCCCTGTCTATGAAGAAAGAGGAATGAGCATGGACCGCCTGACCCTCACCCGCCCGGACGACTGGCACCTGCACCTGCGCGATGGCGCCATGCTGGCCGCCGTGCTGCCGGACACCGCGCGGCGTTTCGCGCGCGCCATCGTCATGCCCAACCTGAAGCCGCCGGTGCGCACCGTCGCCGAGGCCGCCGCCTACCGCGACCGCATCCTCGCCGCCCTGCCCGCCGGCATGCGCTTCGAGCCACTGATGACCCTTTACCTCACCGACAATACCGATCCGGCGGAAATCGCCCGGGCCGTGGCCAGTGGCTTCGTCAAGGCGGTGAAGTACTACCCGGCCGGCGCCACCACCCACTCGGATTCCGGCGTCACCGACATCCATCGCGTGCAGGTCGTGCTGGAAGCCATGCAGGAAGCCGGGCTGCCCCTCCTGCTGCATGGCGAGGTCACCGATCCCGGCGTCGACGTGTTCGATCGCGAAGCGGTATTCATCGAACGCATCCTGCTGCCCCTCGTGCAGCGCCTGCCGCGCCTCAAGATCGTGCTGGAACACATCACCACCCGCCACGCCGCCGAGTTCGTGGCGACGGCGCCGGCCAACGTGGCCGCCACCATCACCGCGCATCACCTCCTTTACAACCGCAACGCCATGTTCCAGGGCGGCATGCGACCGCACTACTACTGCCTGCCCGTGCTCAAGCGCGAGATCCACCGGCTCGCCTTGCTGGAGGCCGCCACCGGCGGCAACGCCAAGTTCTTCCTGGGCACCGACAGCGCCCCGCACGCCAGGGAGGCGAAGGAATCGGCCTGCGGCTGCGCCGGCATCTACACGGCGCACGCCGCCCTGGAGTTGTACGCGGAAATCTTCGACGGTGCCGGCGCCCTCGACAGGCTGGAAGCCTTCGCCAGCCACCACGGCCCGGATTTCTACGGCCTGCCGCGCAATACGGAACGCGTCACCCTGGTGCGGGAAAACACCCCGGTGGCCGCCGACCACCCCTCCGGCGTGGTACCGCTCAGGGCCGGGGAGACGCTGGCCTGGCGCCTGCTGTGATCAGCCCACCCGGCAACACAGCATGCCGATGGAGCCGTACTCGATGCGGTCGTTGAACAAGCGGACGGCCTCGCCTTCGCGCCACTGCGCGGCGATATAGAGCAGCGGCAGGTAATGTTCGGGCGTCGGCACGGCCAGGCGCGCGTCCTCGTCCGCGATGTCGGCCGCCGCCAGGCCCACCAGCGCGTCGACATCCATGCCCAGCAGGGCCTCGCGCACTCGCGTGTTGAATCGATCCGCCCAGGCGAACGTGCTTTCCGCGCTAGCCAGATCCATGCGCCGCAGGTTGTGCACCGCGTTGCCGCTGCCCAGCAGCAATACACCCTCCTCGCGCAGCGGCGCCAGTCGCCGCGCCAGATCGGCATGCCAGGCGGGTGGGCGGGTACTGTCCAGACGCAGATGCACCACCGGGATATCGGCGCCCGGAAAAAGATGGGCGAGGACCGACCAGGTACCGTGGTCCAGTCCCCACTCCAGGTCGGAATCGACGGGAAGCGGCGCCAGCAGGGCGGCGACGCGCTCGGCGAGGGTGGGATCGCCGGGTGCCGGATAGCGGAACTCGAAAAGCTCGCGCGGGAATCCCCTGAAATCGTGCAGGGTGGCGGGCTGATCGCTGGCGGTGACCGCCAGGCCGGGTCCATACCAGTGCGCCGAGATTGCCAGGATCGCCCCGGGTCTCGGCAGTTCGGCCGCGATGTCGCGCCAGGCGCGGCTGTTCACGTTGCGCTCCAGCGTGTTCATCGGCGTGCCATGGCCGACAAACAGGGCGGGCATGGGCGCGGACATATGCGCTAGGACACCTGCTGCTGGAGTTTTTCCAGGAGATTGCTGACCGCGCGCTCCATCAGCGGCACATCGTCGATGATCCGCGCCTGGCCCTGGCGGAACTTGGCGGCCAGTCCGGCGCCCTGGATGGACATGGCGCGCTGGCCCAGCCGGTTGGTGAACAGATAGATGCCCTTCAGCGGGCTGACCCAGGCCAGCTTGGCGCGCGCCGTGGAACC
Source organism: Betaproteobacteria bacterium (assembly GCA_016873935.1). Lineage (GTDB taxonomy): Bacteria > Pseudomonadota > Gammaproteobacteria > Burkholderiales > Thiobacillaceae > PFJX01. Next base: position 34,622 of record VGVT01000011.1, read on the forward strand.
GTCGTCCTGGGTGTATTCGATCCAGGTTCCCCGCTTGATCTTCTGCACCTGCAGATCGTGCTCGTCCTGCCTGGGCGTGTCGCCGCCGCGCGCCAGCCAGCCGACGTCGCCGATGACGATTTCCTCGACCACGGTGCGTTCCTCAGGGTCGGCCGCGATTTCCTGGATCAGATCGGGATCGACTTCCACCACCTCGGTCAACACCGGGATCTCCGCGAAATCGTCGCCCCCCACCAGCGCCGGGGCCGGCGCCGGCGTCGGAATCGGCGCCGGCTCGGGCGGCGGCGGCGCATCGCCGGCGCCACGCAGGCCGGCGCGCACCGCCATGGCATGGCATTTCACCAGTCCGGTGAAGAACTGGTCGCGGATCTCCGCTGGCGTGTCGAGAACCTGGAAACCCTCGTCCAGGCGCTTGAGCAGGTCGGGCAGCAAGGCCACCAGACGCTTGCGGTCGTCCTGCCGGGTCTTCGGCTGCACGCTCCAGATCAGATCGTCCATGCTGCGCACGGCCTCGTTCCAGCTTTCCCCGCCCTCCCCGTCACGCGCGCAGTGCGCGGTCAGCACCTGTTCCCAATGACCGAGCAGGAAGGCGCGGATGAACTCCGGCATGGGCTGGTCGAACAGATGGCTTTCCACCTCGTTGTGGGCGACGATGCGACCCAGTTCGCCCTGTTCGCGCCGGCGCAGCAGTTGCGCGCTGCGGCTGGTAAGCGCATCGATGCGCTGTTTTTCCTCGGCCAGGAAGCCGAGGAATTCCTCCAGCCCGCTGGCGAATACATCCATGTCCTCGTCGAACTGGTTGAGGATGTGCTGGACCAGCTCATCGACCTTGCGATACAGCTCGCTTTCGTGGCCCTCGTCCTCGTTCCAGCCCATCGAGGCCTCGGCCAGCGCGTCGAGCAGGCGGCGGGCGGGATGGGTCTTCTGCGAAAAGAAGGCGGGGTCCAGCATGGCCACCTTCAGAACCGGGATCTGCAGGCGGCCGATCAGGGCCTTCATCGCATCGGGAATGCGCCGATCGTCGAGGATGAAGTCGAACACCATGGCGACGATGTCCAGCGTCATCGCATCCATCTGGCCCATGCCGCCCGCCACCGGGCTGTTGCGGATTTCGCGCAGGATATTGACCTGGCCGTCGCTGATGCGGGCCCCGTCCAGGCCCGCCGCCGCCACCGCCTCGGCCTGCCCACGCTGGAGCTGGGTCAGGCTGGTGATCACCGGGGCAGCAACGGCTACGCCGCCGGCCTGACCGGTCAGCATGCCGGCCATGCCGCCCCCCGCGCCCGGCAAAACCGTTGCAGCCACGCCCGGCATGCCACCGAAGCCCGGCGGCCCGCCGACTGCGCCGCCGACTGCGCCGCCGACTGCGCCACCGGCCATGCCGCCGATGCCGCCTCCCCCGCCGCCGCCGGCCATGCCGCCGAGGGCCATGAGCTGACGCAGCAGGTTGAAGATGTCCTGGCCTTCCTCGACGGCTGCCGGAGCTTCAACTCCGGCCTGTTTCTCGGGCGCGTCTTGCGGGCGCGGCGTCGGCGCGGCCTTCCTGACACCGACACGGATGCTGGGCAACACATCGGCATCGACGAGGTAGCGGTTGAGGCCCTGGTAGACCTCGCGCACGTGGCGCGAGAGGAAACGGTTGATCGGGGGGACCAGGACGAGCTGCGCCTTGACCGGCAGGTCCTGCGCCTTCAGGGTGTCCATGACCGCGGCGCCGATGGTCTCCGGGCCGACGGGATTGGCACCCAGTTGCAATTCGGGATCGTCCAGCAGCACCCCCATGCGCTTGGCCAGACCGAACAGTTCCTCGCCGCAGTGGTTGTTGAGGGCGTTCTCGATGGTGCTGGCCGCCAGGGATTCCTCGAGGTCGTCCGGCGCCACCAGGCTGAGTTCGGCAGCATCCAGTTCGCTTGGGCCCGCGGACCGGGCGTTGTCGCGCCGGCAGGCGCGCTTGAAGTGCTGGTAGAAGCGGCGGCGGAATTCCGTTTCCACCGCGCCGCGCTGGTCCCGCGCGAAATCGGCGGCGGCGCCGTAGATCCGGCGTGAGTCGTACTCCGTCACCCGGTCGGTCAGTTCCAGAAGTTCGCCCGCCGCCCGTTCCAGGGCTTTTGCGAGGGCGGTGGCAAGACCCGCGGCCGCCATTTCGCCGCATTCGTTGAGGATGCGCGCGGCATCCGCGCCCGCTCCGCCGCGGCCCTGGCCGAGCGGGTTGAGCGCAACAACGTTGTTCTTGCGAGAGTCTTGCATTGCCCTATCCTCCGGCGGCCGCCGTGCCTGCGTGTTCGGCTCGGCGCGCGCGCCCATCACAACGGATACCCGTGCGAATCACCGCATGCTGAGGATGACGGAATATGCAAGTCATGAACAGTGGAAACCGCCGTCGCGCGCGGTTTCACGATCCACCTGGCAATCCCGCTATCCTGGGGTGACCCCTTTAGACCGGTGATTTTGCGTCCCCGCCTTTCGACGGGTTTGCCCCAATCAGGTAAAAAACACGTATCCACGTACGCGTTAACGGCAATCCGGCGGCAGACTTTAATCCCGTGAAGGGATGGCCCGCATGCAAAAGACCAGCTCTGGGACTGGCCTTAACTCTATGATTATTTGGAGGCGCGTGCCGGAGTCGAACCGACCTAGATGGATTTGCAATCCACTGCATAACCGCTTTGCTAACGCGCCGCGATGAAATCGCCGCCTAGAAACCAAAAGGGGAAAGCACCTGGGCTTTCCCCAATAAAACTGGAGCGGGAAACGAGGCTCGAACTCGCGACCTCAACCTTGGCAAGGTTGCGCTCTACCAACTGAGCTATTCCCGCGTCGAAGTGAACGCGCATTTTAGCGACGAATCCCTCTCTGTCAACTGGCGGGCGTGTGTTTCAGCGCCTTCCAGGCCATGAACAGGTAGTGGAACATCGACCAGAGCGTGAGGAAGGCCGCCAGGTCGAGCAGCCAGCGTCCCAGCCATTGCGCGCTCAGGCCGGCGAACGGATCGTGGTAGAGCAACAGGGTGATGGCCAGCATCTGCGCCGTGGTTTTCAGCTTGCCGACGTAGGACACCGCCACGCTGCGGGATTGGCCCTCCTTGGCCATCCACTCGCGCAGGGCGCTGATGGCGATCTCGCGGCCGATGATGATGAGCGAGGCGGCAATGCCCGCCCGCTGCAGGTCCACCAGCACGATCAGCGCCGCCGCCACCATCAGCTTGTCCGCCACCGGATCGAGGAAGGCGCCGAAAGCCGACATCTGGTTGAGGCGCCGCGCCAGCCAGCCGTCCAGCCAGTCGGTCACCGAGGCCAGCAGGAAGATGCCCGTTGCGGTGACGTTGATGGCGTGCTTGGGCACCCAGCCGTCGGGCAGGTAGAACACCGCCACGAACAGCGGGATGAGCAGGATGCGCAGCCAGGTGAGCGCGTTGGGCAGGTTGAAGGGCACGGAAACGGGAAACGGGAAAAGGAAAAAGGGGAGGCGCTGGAATTCTAGCGCGTCGGCTCAGTGTAGTTCCCGATAGATCCTTTCCGCCAGTTCCCGGCTGATGCCCTCCACGCGCACCAGTTCCTCCACGCCCGCGTCGATCACGCCGCGCAGGCCGCCGAAGGCTTGCAGCAGTTTCTGCCGTCTTTTCGCGCCCACGCCGGCGATGTCCTCCAGGCTCGACTGCGTGCGCGCCTTGCCGCGCCGGGCGCGGTGGCCGGTGATGGCGAAGCGGTGCGCCTCGTCGCGCACCTGCTGGATCAGGTGCAGGCCGGGATGGTCCGGCGGCAATCGCAGGGGCTCCACCTCGCCGGGCAGGAAAAGTTGCTCCTGGCCCGCCTTGCGTTCGACGCCCTTGGCCACCCCCAGCATGGGCAGGTCGCCCAGGCCGAGTTCCGTGAGCACGTCCACCGCCACGTGCAACTGGCCCTTGCCGCCGTCGATCAGCAGCAGGTCCGGCAGCTTGCCCTCGCCCTGCGCCAGCTTGCCGTAGCGGCGGGACAGCGCCTCGCGCAGCGCGGCGTAATCGTCACCCGGCGTCGGGTTGGCGACATTGAAGCGGCGGTATTCCGAGTTACGCATCGCGCCCTGGTCGAACACCACGCAGGACACCACCGTCGCCTCGCCCAGCGTGTGGCTGACGTCGAAGCACTCGATGCGGGCGATGCCCTCCTCGCCCAGCGCCTCGTTCAGCGCGGCCAGGCGGTTGGACTGGTTCTCGCGCAGCCCCTCCCGCGTGGCCAGGGCCAGTTCCGCGTTCTTCCGCGCCATCTCCAGCCACACCCGGCGTTCGCCCTGCGGGTGGACCACCACCTGCACGCGCCGGCCGGCCTGCTCCGCGAGCGCCTCGGCCAGCCCCTCCACCGCGCATTCCAGCACCAGCACCGAGGGGATGGGGTAGCCCACGTAATGCTGGCCGGCGAAGGCCTCGAGCAGACCGGGCAGGTCGCTGTCCTCCGCCTGGCTGGGAAAGAAGGCGCGCCCGCCCAGGCTGCGGCCGCCGCGCACCATGGCGAGGTACACGCAGGCCAGGCCGCCGCGCGCGACCGCCGCGATCACATCGACGTCCCCGGTGGAACGGCTTTCCACGAACTGCACCGCCCGCACCTGCGCCAGCGCCTGGATCTGGTCGCGGTAGAGCGCCGCCTCCTCGTAGCGCAGCGCCGCCGCAGCGGCCTGCATGCGCGCCGTGAGCCCCGCCACCACCTCGTTGTCCTTGCCCTCCAGGAACAGGGCGGCGTTCTCCGCATCGCGCGCGTAGTCCGCCGCCGACACCCGGCCGACGCAGGGCCCGCTGCAGCGCTTGATCTGAAACAGCAGACAGGGCCGCGAACGGTTGGCGAACACCGTGTCCTCGCAGGTGCGCAGGCGGAACACCTTCTGCAGGATCTGGATGCTCTCGCGCACCGCCAGCGAATGCGGAAACGGACCGAACACCCGGTGCCGCCGCTCCGGCGTGCCGCGGAAGAAGCCCAGGCGCGGAAACGCATGGCCGGAGAGCAGCAGGTAGGGATAGGACTTGTCGTCCCGGAACAGGATGTTGTACCTGGGCGCCAGCCCCTTGATCAGATTGTTTTCCAGCAGCAGCGCCTCGCCTTCCGTGCGCGTCACCGTCGTCTGCACGTCGCGGATGCGCGCCACCATCAACTGGATGCGCGGGCTCAGGCCGGTCTTCTGGAAATAGCTCGACACCCGCTTCTTCAGGTCCCGCGCCTTGCCCACGTACAGCACCGCCCCATCCTCGCCGAGCATGCGGTACACCCCCGGCAGGCTGGGCAGGGATTTCAGGATGGGCGCCGGGTCGAAACCAGGCTGGCCGGCGGGAGCATGTTCGCTCATACCGGGTCATGGATCCGCAGCATGGAGTCCGAGTAGGGCGTAATAACCGAAGGGCATTACGCCGAATTCTATTCGGAAGAGGGCAGACGGATTAGAAACCGTGTCTCCTCCTGCCCATCAAACCGGCCATGAGACCATGGGTGTCATCCATCGAGACAAGAAGCCGCTCCACTTCCGGCGCACACATTTCCGAGGGATGACGTTTCTGATTGAAGAGGATGAAACGCTTGATCCAATGGGTGTAGGCCCAACCGGACCGCCCGAATTCCGTCATTCCGGCTTCCCCCATGCGGGGACAAGCGCCGGGGTGAAGAATGGATCGTTTCCCTAGCACGAACATCGCATTGATCCGGACTTTGAGGCCGGTTAAACAGTCGGCATGAAAACTTTCTTCGCCGGCCTCCTGTGCCTGCTCCTGCTCCCCCATACCGTTCTGGCCGCGGCCACCGAGGAGAGCGTCAACCTGGCCTCGGGCACCGCGGTGACGAGCCATCGTTTTGCGGGCCAGGCCAGCCGCGGCGCGGTCGTGCTCTGGCTCACGGGCCAGGATGGCCGGCTGGAGGAGGAGCACCGCGCCGCCGGGTATTTGTCGGGGCTGGGGCTGGAGGTCTGGCTGACCGACTGGCTGGCTCCCTACTTCCTGCCGCAGGCCGCGCCGAGCATCCCGCAGGTGCCGGAGGCCGACCTGGTCGAGTGGCTCGAAGCCATGCGCCAGCGCCATGCCGGCCGTCCCCTGGTGCTGGTCGCCAGCGGCCATGCCAGCACCCTGCCGCTGCGCGCAACGGCGGCCTGGCAGTCGCGATTCAAGGCGCCTTCCCCCGTCGCCGGCGCCGTCCTGCTCTGGCCCCTGCTCTACCAGGACCCAGAGCCGGGCGAGGACCCCGAGTACAACCCGGTGGTCGGTCAGACACAGCTCAACCTGGCGATGCTGGTGCCCATGTCCTCGGCCGGCTATTGGTGGCGCGAGGCGATGCGGGCCGCTTTCGAGGCGGCCGGCAGCCGGGTGCGCTTGACCGTGTTGCCCGGTCTGCGCGACCGTTTCTACCATCGCGGCGACGCGGCCGCCCACGAGCAGGCCGAAGGCGCCCGCCTGGGCGAAATCCTGGCGCCGCACATCACCTCCCTGTTGAAGGAATCCCGTCCATGAAACGCGCTCTGTTCTGGCTCGTCACCAGTCTCGCCGTGGCCCTCGCCGGACTTCCGGCTGGCGCCGCCCAACTCAAGCCGACCAAGGCCCGGCCCGCGCCGGAACTGAACCTCCCGCGCCTGGACGGCGGCGGCGTCAACCTGGCCGAGCTGCGCGGGCGTGTGGTGTTGGTCAACTTCTGGGCGGTCTGGTGTCCGCCCTGCCGCAAGGAGATGCCTTCCATGGAGCGACTGTCGAGGATGCTCGCGGATCGACCCTTCACCATCCTGGCCTCCAACGCCGGGGAGTCGGCGGAACAGATCCGGCCCTTCCTGGCCGAGGTGCCGCTCAGCTTCCCCATCCTGCTGGACCAGGAGAGCGCGCGCATGAAGGCCTGGCGCGTCTTCGTCCTGCCCACCAGCTTCCTCGTCGACAAGCAGGGACAGATTCGCTACAGCCTCTCCGGCCACATCGAATGGGACGCGCCGGAGGCCGTCGGCATCATCGAGAAGCTGCTGGCGGAGTAGGCCGATCGCGCAGCCCGCACGCCACGGCCGCGTCAGTCTTCCTCGTCCAGCAACTGCCCGGCGATGGCCCAGTTCTCGTCCGGCAGTTCCTCGAAGGCGATGTAGGTGTAGCGCCTGGGCTTGAGGGCGTGGCGCTCCAGGGTGTCGGTGATTTCCTCGGCGATCTTTTTCTTCTGGTCCCGGCTCAGGCTGCCGGCGAGCTTGATGGTGACGACGGGCATGTCAGTTTCCTTCCTGGATGTGCCGGAACACCGCCCGGAACATCTCGGGGGTGAGCCGGCGGGTCTGTGTGTTGTAGCGGGAGCAGTGGTAGCTGTCGTAGAGGCGCAGGTTTGCTCCCTCTCCCGGGGGGAGAGGGAGCAGGTGGCGGGCGGCGTGGGCGAAGGGGTAGGCCTTTTCCTTCAGGCCCAGGGCCATGAGCACCGCCTTGTGGGCGATCTGGCCGAGGGCCAGGACGGCGGCGCCGGCGGGCAGTTCGGCCAGCTCGACCTTCAGGTAGGCGTTGCAGCGCTTGATCTCGGCGGTTTCCGGCTTGTTTTCCGGCGGCACGCATTTGACCGCGTTGGTGATGCGGCAGCCGGTCAAGCTCAGGCCGTCGTCGGCGGATATCGAGGTGGGCCGGTCGGCGTAGCCGAAGTCATGCAGGGTCTCGTAGAGCAGGATGCCGGCGTGGTCGCCGGTGAACGGCCGGCCGCTGCGGTTGGCGCCATGGAAGCCGGGCGCCAGGCCGACGATGAGCAGCTTCGGTCGATCATCGCCGAAGGGCGGCACCGGCTTGCAGTAATAACCGGGATGGCTGGCACGGCCGGCTTCGAGGAAGGCGGCCAGGCGCGGGCAGGCGGTGCAGTCTGGGGTGAAGGTCATGGGCATGTATCTTGGTTCCCCCCTTTGCAAAGGGGCGCTAGAGGGGATTTCGGAAACATTTCACGTTCAGCACCGTCGTCAAATCCCCCACCATCCCCTGTATCCCCAAACGGGGGCTTTATGTAAAGGGGAAGAAACCCGCTCAATGCAACTGCGCCGGCGTGCCCTGCATGTCTTCCGGCAGTTCGGCGTGCACGTTCTCGCCGTCCGGGTTGGGAAACAGCGGGGCGCCGCAGTCGTCGCAGTATTCCAGCGGCATGCGGGTGTCGAGGATGCGTACCTCGCCGATGCCGGTGCTCTTCAGCAGGGTTTCGATCTCGGCGCCGAGGTCGGCGTTCTCGTCCTCGTGGCCGAGCAGGGGCCAGGTGACGCCGTGCACCACGTCGTCGGAGTTGGCCAGGGTGAAGGCGACGCGCCATTCCTCCAGCCAGTGCTCGTAATAGGGTGCGGCGACGGCGCGGATGCGGTTAGCCGGCTCGTTGAACAGGGTCTTCAGGTATTCCACCGCCGCCTTCAGGGCGAACGGCCGGGTGTCGCGGTCGGCCTGGCGCCAGGCGGCGAAGTAGGCGTCGGGCAGCAGCAGTTCGTAGGCGCAGCCGGTGAGCAGGTTCTGGAAATTGGGACCGCCCTGCTCGCGCCAGGCCGCCAGCGCCGCCGGCCGGCCGCCCTCGGTCTCGTTCCAGCGGAACACCGGCCGGCCCACCGGCACCTGCACGGAGGCGAGCAGGTAGCGCACGTCGGAGACGAAGACCTGGCTTTCGGTCAGGCGCCGGGTGTCCACCTTCAGGTCCTTGCCGGCGGCGGCGGCATTCCACAGCTCGTCGGCGAAGGCGCGGGTCTCGGCATAGCCCTGCGGCAACTGGTCCGGGCTGAACAGATAGTCGGCGAAATGCGCTCGCGCCTCGGCACCGAGCACGTGGGCGCCGAGCTGGGCGCGCAGGGCGTCGAGCGTGGCCTTGGGCACGCTGCGCGTGGGAATGGCGTAACGCGACCAGGCCAGCACCGGCAGGGCGATGATCAGGCGCGCGGTGTCGCCTACCCGGCTCACCTCGCAACCCGCCTCGATGAGGTCGGCGAGCTCGTCGTAGGCGCGCGCGTTGGTCTCGTGCAGACGGTCCAGGGCCTGGTTTAGGGCGTCCTCTTCGCCGGCCCGCAGCAGGCGCTCGATGAGGGCGCCGATCTCCGCTTCGAGCCAGGCGTCCTCCAGGCGGCTGCCGGAATCGGCCAGGCCCTGGGCCAGCCAGGCCAGGCGTTCGGCGTCTCGGGAAAGGCGATGGCGTCCATAGATGCGGCGGCGTTTCATGATGCGTCCTAGTAGCGGGTCAAAGGGTGGAATGCGGGAAACGGTCCTGGCGCCCGCCCGCGTTGGTGGGGTCGAGCAGGGCCAGGTCGGCGTCGGCCTGGCCGACGCCGCCCAGGTGGTGCAGCGCGGCGACGTAGCGCCGGCTTTCGTGCAGAGCGGTGCGCGAGGGCGGATGCGGCCGGCCGTGCATGCGCGCGAGGCGGATCAGGGACACCGGCGGCAGCGGCCATTTCAGCCCGGCCAGCAAGGCGTCGGCGAGGTCGGGGCGGTTGCACACCAGCACCATGTCGCAGCCAGCGGTGAGCGCCGCCGTCGCCCGCTCGACGATGCCGCCGGCGACGCTGGCGCCTTCCATGGTGAGGTCGTCGCTGAAGATGACGCCCTCGAAGCCGCACTGGCCGCGCAGGATTTCCGTCAGCCACTTGCGCGAGAAACCGGCCGGCCGCTCGTCGACGCGCGGGTAGATGACATGCGCCGGCATGATGCCGGCGAGGCCCAGGTCGATCATCTGGCGGAAGGGCAGGAGGTCGGCGAATTCCAGGTCGGCGAGCGGGCGTTCGTCCACCGGTATGGCCAGATGCGAATCGGCGGCGACGAACCCGTGGCCGGGGAAATGCTTGCCCACGGCGTTCATGCCCGCCTCCTGCAGGCCCAGCGCCAGGGCGTGGGCGAGGTCGGTCACCGCCTGCGGGCTGCGGTGGAAGGCGCGGTCGCCGATGACGCCGCTGTTGCCGTAATCCAGGTCGAGCACCGGCGCGAAGCTGAAATCGACGCCCACCGCGCGCAATTCGGCGCCGATGACGTAGCCGGCGTCGCGCGCCAGGCGGCGCGCGCGCTGCGGATGGCTGTCCCAGGTCTCGCCGATGGCGCGCATCGGCGGAATCGCCGTGAAGCCCTCGCGGAAGCGCTGCACACGGCCGCCCTCGTGGTCGACGCCGATGAGCAGGTGCGGGCTGCGCAGGGCGTGGATCTCGCGGCACAGGTCGGCGACCTGTTGCGGGCTTTCGTAGTTGCGCTTGAACAGGATGACGCCGCCCACGCCGGGATGCAGCAGGCGGGCGCGCTCGGCGTCGGTGAGGGCGAGGCCGGCCACGTCGGCCATGACCGGACCCAGGGGCAGATGCTGCGCGGTGGAAATAGTCATAGGCGCTCCACGACGACGAAGGCGACCACGGTGTCCTGCTCGTCGGACAGGGAAAGATGCAGCGCGCCGGCGCCGCGCTCGCGCAACCAGCCCGCCAGTTGCGGGGCGCAGGCGAACTCCGGTCGGCCGAGGGTGTCGTGCATCACCCAGCAGGCGGTCAGCGTCAGCGGCGCGCGGATGCCGGTGCCGACGGCCTTGCCGAGGGCCTCCTTGGCGGCGAAACGCTTGGCCAGCAGGCGATGCGGCTCGGCGGCGCGCGCATAGTCGTCCCATTCCGCCGGCGCCAGCAGGCGCCGCGCCAGGCGTTCGCCGTGCCTGGCGTGCATGGCGCGCAAGCGCGCCACCGTGACGATGTCGGTACCGATACCAAGAATCATGGGCGTATCTGTCTGCGCAGAGCGTCAAATCGGGCCCGGCCATGCTGGGCAAAGGCCGGCCCCATGTAAACCGGGGTGGGCGGATTGCGCACCGGCAGGTGTCCCGGCCGGGTCGGCGAGGCGGCGGTGGCGCGGCGCGGCATTTCAAGGAGGACATGCATACGGGCGATTATCCCAGCAGTCGCGTCGGCAGGCATGCCCCGCGTCCCGCCCGGCGCTCTGGCGGATGGCGGCCGGGAGGGAGCGGCGCAAGCGCGGAGATGTCCGGTTGGCTTCATGATTCTGGATAATCCAGATTCAGACAAACCTTCCGAGATGCTCATGCCATCATCCTCCCTCCCGTGCCGCGCCGGCCCGCCGGCTTCCGCAGCCATGCCGCGCGAGGCGTGAAATCCGTGGCGCTCGAACTCACCTCTCCCCTGGCACGCCGCCTCGGCGCCGCGCTCTTTCTGGCATTGGTGTTCGGTTTCACGCTCTGGGTGCTGTCGCCGTTCTTCGCGGCCCTGGCCTGGGCTGGCATCCTTGCCTACGTGACCTGGCCGCTGTATCGCCGCCTGCTGCGCCGGCTGGCCGGGCGGGAAACCCTGGCCGCCCTGTTGATGACGGTGTTCGTCGCGGTGACGCTGCTGGCACCGCTGGCCTGGGTGATGTTCGCGGTGGCCGGCGACGTCGCCAAGGGCGCCGCGACCCTGCGACACATCGCCGCCGAGGGCCTACCGCCGCTGCCCGCCGCCGTGTACGGCTGGCCGGGCGGGGAATGGCTGGGCGCGCGCTACGCCGAGATCCAGTCCGATCCGGCCTGGCTGCGTGCGCGCGTCGAGGCGCTTGGGCTGGCCGACCCCGCGACCTGGAGGGCCGTGGCCGGGGGCCTCGGGCGCAACCTGGCGAAGTTCGGCCTCGCCGTGTTCGCGCTGTTCTTCCTGTATCGCCATGGCGCGGCCGCCCTCGCGCAGTTCGGCCGGGTCAGCACGCATTGGCTGGGGACCGCCGCGCGCGGTTATCTGGAGGCGGTGGGCGTCACCGTGCACGCGGTGGTGTTCGGCATCGTCCTCACCGCGCTCGCCCAGGGCGTGCTTGCCGGCCTGGGCTACTGGGTGGCCGGTATCGAGGCGCCGGCGCTATGGGGCGCGGTGACCGCGCTGATCTCGCTGATCCCCTTCGTCGGACCGGTGGTGTGGATCGGCCTCAGCCTCGGCCTGCTGGCGCAGGGCGACACCGGGGCGGCCATCGGCCTGTTCCTCTGGGGCGCCCTGGTGGTGAGCTGGGTGGACAATCTGATTCGTCCTCTGGCCATCAGCGGGCCGACGCGCATCCCTTTCCTGCTGGTGTTCCTGGGCGTGCTGGGCGGGCTGAATGCCTTCGGCCTGATCGGCCTGTTCCTGGGACCGGTGCTGGTGGCGGTCTCGCTGGCCGTCTGGCGGGAATGGCTGCAGCAGGCCGATGATGCCCCGGCAAGCACGCCTGACCCGCCTGCCGGGCGCGCGGACGGAACCTGACCGGCGCCGCGCGGGAACTTCCGGCCCGCCGTCATCGTCCCGAAGTCGATTGCCATGCCCCAGCCCGCCACCGAGATACTGCCCCACGACTGGCATGCACAGGATGCCGCGGCGGCCTGCGCCCATCACTCCACCGATCCCGCCCGCGGGCTCGCCGCCGAAGCGGCGCGCGGGCGCCTGGCGCGCTTCGGCGAGAACCGCCTGCCGGAAAAACCGCCGCGCTCGAAGTGGCTTGCCTTCCTCGACCAGTTCAAGAGCCTGCTGATCCTGGTGCTGGTCGGCGCGGCGGGGCTGGCCGGCGCTGTCGGCGACTTCAAGGACGCGGTGGTGATCCTGATCGTGGTGCTGTTCAACGCGCTGCTCGGCTTCTGGCAGGAACACCGCGCCGAGGCGACCCTGGCGGCGCTGAAGAAGATGCTCGCGCCCGTGGCGCGGGTGCGCCGTGCCGGCCAAGTGGAAGAGATCACCGCCAGGGCGCTGGTGCCCGGCGACATCGTGCTCCTGGAAGCGGGCGACCGGGTGCCGGCGGACGGGCGGCTGGTCGTCACCCACAACGTCGAGATCGACGAGGCGGCGCTCACCGGCGAGTCGCATGCGGTGGGCAAGGACGCGGCCGCCCGCGTAGCGGCATCGGCGCCGCTCGCCGAGCGCATCAACATGGCTTTCATGAACACCGTGCTCACCCGCGGCCGGGCCGAGTTGCTGGTCACCGGCACCGGCATGGCCACCGAGATGGGACGCTTGTCGGACATGCTGGCCGAGGCCGAGCCCGGCCCCACGCCGCTGCAGGTCCAGCTCGACGCCCTCGGCAAGCGGCTGGCGATCATCGCCGGCGTGGTGATCGCGCTCATTCTCGCGCTGGGCATGGCGCGCGGCGATCCCGTCGTCGATCTCCTGCTCACTTCGATTGCCCTGGCGGTGGCGGCCATCCCGGAGGGCCTGCCGGCGGTGGTGACGGTGACGCTGGCCATCGGCATGCACCGCATGGCCCAGCACCGCGCCATCGTCAAGAAACTGGCCGCGGTGGAAACCCTGGGCTGCACGACGGTGATCTGCTCGGACAAGACCGGCACGCTGACCCTGAATCAGATGACCGCGCGCGCCGTGGTCTTCCTGGGTCGCCGTTTCACGGTTTCGGGCGAGGGATACGGCGCGGCCGGTGAGATCGGCGCCGAGGACGGCGGCACGGTCCCCGATTTCGCGCCCTTGCTGCAGCCGGCGGCGCTCGCCAACGACAGCCGCATCCGCGACGGACACTTGATCGGCGACCCCACCGAGGGTGCTCTGCTGGCGCTGGCCGCGAAGGGCGGCGCGCAGGCCGAGACGCTGGCCTTGCACAGCCCGCGCATCGCCGAAATCCCTTTCGACTCGGCGCACAAGTTCCAGGCCACCTTCCATCATGACGGCGAAGTGGTGCGCATGTATGTGAAGGGCGCGCCGGACGTGCTGCTCGGCCGCGCCACGCGGGAACCCGGCGAGAACGGCGAAGCCGCGCTGGATACCGGCTTCTGGCGGGCCGAGAACGAGCGTCTGGCCGAGCGGGCCATGCGGGTACTGGCGGTGGCGGGCAAGTCCATTGCCGCGCGCGACTTCGACCCCGCCGGGGACCTCATGGCCCACGCCCGCGAGCTGACCTTCATCGGCCTCATCGGCATCATCGATCCGCCGCGCCCCGAGGCGCGCGAGGCCATCGCCCTGTGCCACCGCGCCGGCATCCAGGTGAAGATGATCACCGGCGACCACAAGCTTACCGCCGCCGCCATCGCCCACGAGCTAGGCCTGCAAGGCGAAGTGCTGGAAGGCCGCGAGTTGGACGGCATGAGCCCGCAGCAGCTCGCCGAGCGCATCGACCATGTGGCCGTCTTCGCCCGCGTAGCGCCCGAGCACAAGGTGCGCATCGTGCGGGCGCTCAAGGCCAAAGGCCATGTCGCCGCGATGACCGGCGACGGGGTCAACGACGCTCCCGCCCTGAAGAACGCCGACATTGGCGTGGCCATGGGCATCACCGGCAGCGAGGTGACCAAGGAAGCGGCCACCATGGTGCTCACCGACGACAACTTCGCCACCATCGTGCGCGCGGTGAAGGAAGGACGCGCCATCTACGACAACATCGTCAAGTTCGTCCGCTTCCAGCTCTCCACCAACATGGGGGCGATCCAGACCGTGCTGGGAGCCGGCCTCATGGGCCTGCCCACACCGTTCACCGCCATCCAGATTCTGTGGATCAACATCATCATGGATGGACCGCCGGCCATGAGCCTGGGGGTGGAGCCGGCGCGGCACGGCGTGATGCAGGACCCGCCCCGCGCCACCGAGGCGCGCATCCTCACCCGCGGCCGCCTCTTCCGCCTGTTCGTGTACGGTTTGACGATGGCCGTGGGCACCCTGGCGCTGTTCCGTTACGCGCAGCCGCAGGGCGAGACCTATGCCCTGACGCTCGCCTTCACGACCTTCGTGCTGTTCCAGTTCTTCAACGTCTTCAACGCCCGCAACGAGCACGGCACCGCCTTCAACCGCCAGTTCTTCAGCAACCGCTGGCTGTGGCTCTCGCTGGCGGCGGTGCTCGCCCTGCAGGCGCTGGTGGTGCACTGGGCACCGGCGCAGGCGGTGTTCCGTACCAGCGATCTGAGCCTGGCCGACTGGGCGCTCGCCGCGGCGGTGGCCTCCAGCGTGCTGTTCCTCGATGAGGCGCGCAAGGCGCTGGCGCGTCTTTCAGGTTGAACAGGCGCCCCGCATGCGATGTGTGGTTGACGCGCGGGAAATAGTCCCTTCAGCATTGGCGTCCAGGCTCAAAGCGTTTCCCCCATGTACGAAGTCCGCCCCGGCCAATCGGTCGAACTGCTGAAGGCACTGCACATCCTCACCCGCGAGGGGAAGATGAACCAGGACAGCCGGCGCAAGCTGAAGCAGGTCTACCACTTGTTCCAGTTCATCGAGCCGCTGCTGCGGCAGGCGCTGGAGGAACGCGCGGATTTCAGCCTGGTGGACCACGGCGCGGGCAAGTCCTACCTGGGCTTCATCCTCTACGACCTGTTCTTCAAGGCCGAGGCGCCGTACGCCCGCGTCTTCGGCATCGAGAGCCGCGATGAGCTGGTGGAACGCTCCCGCGACCTGGCCCGGCGGCTGGGCTTCGAGCACATGGAATTCCTCAACCTGTCGGTGGCGGATTCGATCGCCTCGGCCCGACTGCCGGAACGGGTGGAGGTGGTGACCGCCCTGCACGCCTGCAACACCGCCACCGACGATGCCATCCGTTTCGCCCTGGCGAAACAGGCCCGCTTCATCGTGCTGGTGCCCTGCTGCCAGGCGGAAGTGGCGGCGGCCCTGCGCGCGAACAAGGGGCGGGCGCTGCGCGCTCCCCTGGCCGAGCTCTGGCGTCACCCCATCCACACCCGCGAATTCGGCAGCCACGTCACCAACGTACTGCGCTGCCTGCAACTCGAGGCGCACGGCTACCAGGTCAAGGTCACCGAACTGGTGGGCTGGGAGCACTCCATGAAGAACGAACTGATCCTCGCCAGCCAGCAGCACCTGCCCGGCAGCCGCGCCGCCGGTCGTCTGCGGGAAATCCTCGCCAGCCTGGGCCTGGAAGACCTGGGCACGCGCTTTTTCACCCCCGAAGCGGCGGGCGACAGCCCAGTGCCTAACTGAACCGTTTCAGGCTCAGCACTGCTCCCACGGCAGACCGTCGTGGCGCCAGCCGTTGCGGGTGCTGCGGTGGTGGTCGTCGTCGAGTTCGCCCTCGAAGCCGTACAGCACGTTGTAGACGTCGCTGAAACCGTGCTGTTCGAGGAACTCGCCGGCTTCCCGCGAGCGGTTGCCGGAGCGGCAGATCAGCACCACCGGCCGCTGGTGCGAGGCGGCGATGCGTACCTCGCCGAGGAAACGCGGGTTGATGTCCCAGTTTTCCCCCTCGTACCAGGGAATCAGCAGGGCGTGCTTGGGATGGCCGACGAAGAGGAACTCCCATTCCGAACGGCAATCGATGAACACGGCGTCCGGGTTGGCGTGGAGGAATTCGGCGGTTTCCTTGGGGGTGAGATGTTTCATGGCGCTGTGTTCCCCGAATGTGGGCTCCTGCAAGGTTGACGAGGGAATGGATCGGAGCCGTCCCCTTCACTGAGCCGGCACGCCCCCTCGCACCGCGGTTGCCACCGGGAAGCGCATGAAGGTCTCCATCCTTTGCGCGGATTCTATTTGCACCATTTATATAGGCAACAGTTTTTCTTATTCATCGTGAACAGCCGCCCCGCGCCGGGTCCGGACGGGTCCGGGTGGTACAATCCGCCACTTTTTTCAGCAAACCGCCATGGCCGACCGCACCGCAGAACTCCTAGCCCATTCCGCGCGCCGCATCCTCATCCTGGATGGCGCCATGGGCACCATGATTCAGCGCTATGGACTGGCCGAGGCCGACTACCGGGGCGCGCGCTTCAAGGACTGGCCGCGCGACCTGAAGGGCAACAACGATCTGCTGCTGCTGACCCGGCCCGAGGTGATCCGGGAAATCCACGGCCAGTACCTGGAAGCCGGCGCCGACCTGCTGGAAACCTGCACCTTCAACGCCAACAGCGTCTCCATGGCCGACTACGGCATGGAGTCGCTGGTCCACGAACTGAACTTCGAAGGCGCCCGGCTGGCGCGCGAGGTCGCCGACGCGTATTCCACCCCCGACAAGCCGCGCTTCGTCGCCGGCGTGCTGGGTCCGACCTCGCGCACGCTGTCGATCTCGCCCGACGTCAACGACCCCGGCTACCGCAACGTCACCTGGGACGAACTGGTGGCCACCTATTACGAGGCCACCGACGGCCTGGTCAAGGGCGGCGCCGACCTCATTCTGATCGAGACGGTGTTCGACACCCTGAACGCCAAGGCGGCGGTGTTCGCGGTGAAGCAGTACTTCGACGAGTGTGAAAAATGCGGCGGCGCAACCCTGCCGATCATGATCTCCGGCACCATCACCGACGCCTCCGGCCGCACGCTCTCGGGGCAGACCGCCGAGGCGTTCTGGAATTCGCTGGCGCATGCCGAACCCTTCTCGTTCGGCTTCAACTGCGCGCTGGGCGCGAAGGAATTGCGCCAGCACATCGAGGAGATGGCCGGCAAGGCCAACTGCCTGATCTCCGCCCATCCCAACGCCGGCCTGCCCAACGCCTTCGGCGGCTACGACGAGACCGCCGCGCAGATGGCCGCCGAGATTCGCGAGTGGGCCCAGGCGGGCCTGCTGAACATCGTCGGCGGTTGCTGCGGTACCTCGCCGGAACACATCCGGGCCATTGCCGAGGCGGTGAGTGATTGCTCACCCCGGACGATCCCGGAGATCGCCCCGAAGCTGCGTGTCTCCGGTCTGGAGCCCTACAACCTCGGTGCTGGCGACCTGTTCTGCAACGTCGGCGAGCGCACCAACGTCACCGGCTCGGCCAAGTTCAAGCGCCTGATCATCGACGGCAACTACGACGAGGCCCTGGCGATCGCCCGCCAGCAGGTCGAGAACGGCGCCCAGGTGATCGACATCAACATGGACGAGGCCATGCTCGACGGCGTCGCCGCCATGACCCGCTTCCTCAACCTGATCGCCTCCGAGCCGGACATCGCCAAGGCGCCGATCATGCTCGACTCGTCGAAGTGGGAGATCATCGAGGCCGGCCTGAAATGCGTGCAGGGCAAGCCCATCATCAACTCGATCTCGATGAAGGAAGGCGAAGCGCAGTTCATCGAAAAGGCGAAGCTGGCGCGCCGCTACGGCGCCGCCGTCATCGTCATGGCCTTCGACGAGCAGGGCCAGGCCGACACCTACGCGCGCAAGACGGAAATCTGCGGCCGCGCCTACAAGCTGTTGACCGAGACCATCGGCTTCCCGCCCGAAGACATCATCTTCGACCCGAACATCTTCGCCATCGCCACCGGCATCGAGGAACACGCCAACTACGCGGTCGATTTCATCGAGGCGACGCGCTGGATTCGCCGGAACCTGCCGCATGCCCACGTTTCCGGCGGCGTCTCCAACGTCTCGTTTTCCTTCCGCGGCAACGAGCCGGTGCGCGAGGCCATCCACACCGTCTTCCTCTATCACGCCATCCAGGCCGGCATGGATATGGGCATCGTCAACGCCGGGCAACTCGGCGTCTATGACGAGATCGAGGCGGAACTGCGCGTCCGCGTCGAGGACGTGGTGCTCAATCGCCGCCCGGATGCCGGCGATCGTCTGGTCGAGTTTGCCAACACCGTCAAAGGTTCGGCCCGGGAGCAGGTCGAGGATCTGGCCTGGCGCGAACTGCCGGTCGGCCAGCGCCTCACCCACGCCCTGGTGAAAGGCATCACCCAGTACATCGAGGTCGATACGGAAGAGGCCCGCGCCGCCGTCGACCACCCGGTCAAGGTCATCGAAGGCCCGCTGATGGACGGCATGAACGTGGTCGGCGACCTGTTCGGCGCCGGCAAGATGTTCCTGCCGCAGGTGGTGAAATCGGCGCGCGTCATGAAGCAGGCTGTGGCCTACCTGACGCCGTTCATCGAGGCGACCAAGACCGCCGAATCCAAGCCCAAGGGGCGCATCCTGATGGCCACGGTGAAGGGCGACGTGCACGACATCGGCAAGAACATCGTCGGCGTCGTGCTCGGCTGCAACGCCTACGACGTCATCGACCTCGGCGTCATGGTGCCGGCCGACAAGATCCTGCATACGGCGCGCGAGCAGAACGTCGACATCATCGGCCTGTCCGGCCTCATCACACCCTCGCTGGAGGAAATGAGCCACATCGCCAAGGAGATGCAGCGCCTGGGGCACACGCAGCCGCTGCTGATCGGCGGCGCCACCACCAGCCTGGCGCACACGGCGGTGAAGATCGACACCCAGTACGACGGCCCGGTGGTGTACGTGAAAGATGCCAGCCGCGCGGTGGGAGTGTGCACGCAACTGCTGTCGGACGACCTCTCCGCCGACTTTGTCGCCAGGACCAAGGCCGAATACGTCGAGGTGCGCGAGCGCCATGCCGCCCAGCGCGGCGAGAGCAAGCGGGTGACGCTGGCGGAAGCGCGCGCCAACGCCTTCAGGACCGACTGGTCGACCTACACGCCTCCGGTCCCGAAGGCCCTCGGCATCCACGTGTTCAAGGCATACGACCTCGCCGAACTGGTGCGGTACATCGACTGGACCCCCTTCTTCCAGGCCTGGGAACTGCACGGCCGCTACCCGGCCATCCTGGACGACGCCAAGGTCGGCGAGGAAGCCCGCAAGCTCTTCAATGACGCCCAGGCCATGCTGCAAAAGCTCATCGCAGAAGGCTGGGTGGAGGCGCGCGCGGTGTTCGGCCTGTTCCCGGCGAACAGCCGGGGTGACGACATTGAGATCTACAGTGAAGCGGGAAATGGAAAACGGGAAACGCTGATGGTCTGGCACAACCTGCGCCAGCAGATGGCCCGGCCGGCCGGCCAGCCGAACTGGTGCCTGGCCGACTTCGTCGCGCCCGCGGACAGCGGCGTCCGCGACTATGTCGGCGCCTTCGTCGTCACGGCGGGCATCGACGAGGACGACAAGGCGAAGGCCTTCGAGGCGGCCCACGACGACTACTCGGCCATCCTCTTCAAGTCGCTTTGCGACCGCCTCGCCGAGGCCTTCGCCGAGCGCCTGCACCAGCGCGTGCGCACGGAGTTCTGGGCGTATGCCGGCACCGAAGCGTGGAGCAACGAGGAACTGATCGCCGAGGCCTACCGCGGCATCCGCCCCGCTCCAGGCTACCCGGCCTGCCCGGAACACAGCCCGAAGGGCGACTTGTTTGCGCTGCTCGAGGTTACGCCTAGCATAGGAGTGAGACTCACCGAAAGTTATGCCATGTGGCCCGCCGCTTCCGTGTCCGGTTTCTACCTCGCGCATCCCGAGGCGCGCTATTTCGCGGTGTCCCGCATCGACCGCGACCAGGTCGCCGACTATGCCCGCCGCAAGGGCTGGGACCTGGTCACCGCCGAGCGCTGGCTGGCGCCGAACCTGGCCTATACGAATTGAACCCGGGGACTTGAGCGCATGACCCGTTCCAGCACTTCCCATCCGCTGCAGATCGCCACGCTGCCGATTCCCACCGGCGAGGGCACGCTGGGCCTCACCTTCTGCCCCGGGAAGTGCGATCCCTACGCCCACAACGGCCCCTGGGCGCGCGACCTGCCGCTGGACCTGGGCGCCATCCGCGGCTGGGGCGCGCATGCCCTGGTGACCCTGATCGAGGACCACGAGTTCGACATGCTGCACGTCGGCCGCATGGGCGACTCGGCGGAAGCCGCCGGGCTCGACTGGTACCACCTGCCCATCCCCGACATGGGCGAACCCGGCTGGCAGTTCGAGCGCCGCTGGGTCTATGCCGGCACCCGCCTGCGCCGCCTGCTGCGCCGGGGCGGGCGCGTGGTGTTGCACTGCCGGGCCGGTCTCGGTCGTGCCGGCACCATCGCCGCGCGACTGCTGGTGGAACTGGGTGTGCCACCGGCGGAAGCTGTCTCCCTGGTGCGCAAGGTGCGTCCCGGCGCCATCCAGACCGCCGAGCAGGAACATCACGTGCATCAGGCCCGCCGCATCCCGGCGGCGCAGGACGAGGCCGTCTCGCGCCGCCTGGGCTGCCTGCTCGGCGGCTCCCTCGGCGATGCCTTCGGCTACCCGGTGGCCTTCGAGAGCCTGTCGGCGATCCAGCAACGCCACGGCCCCGCCGGCCTGCGCGAGCCGGAGTTCCACAAACAGCAACTGGAGGTGTCGGACGACACCCAGCTCACCCTGTTCACCCTGGAGGGCCTCACCCGCGCCGGCCACGCCGGCGGGATCACTGACCGCGAACTGCTGGAACAGGTGCGGCTGGCCTACCTGGACTGGTTGGAATGCCAGGGCGTGGCGCCCGCCGAAGGCAGCCATCCCACCCGCCTGCTCAAGCACGCCGCCCTGCACGCGCGGCGCTCCCCGGCGAAATCCTGCATCGAGTCGCTGCGCGCCGGCGCCGCCGGCACTCCTGAGAAACCGACCAACGACAGCCGCGAGGCCGGCGTCCTGCTGCGCGCGGCGGCGGTGGCCTGCATGCCGGAGATGAACGCCGAACGCGCCTTCCGCCTCGCCGCACGTGCCGCCGCCCTGACCCACGGGCATCCCGCCGGCTTCCTGTCCACCGGCATCCTGGCCGCCACCCTGTGCGGTCTGCTGGAAGGCAAGCCCCTGCAAACCGCCCTCATCCACGCTTGCGACCAGGCCCGCGCCTGGCCCAGCCACGTGCCGGTGGTCCGCCACCTGGAGGCGGCACTGGAAGCCAGCGTGCGCCATCAGGGCGCCGTCCTGCCGGCGGCCCTGGGCGCCGGTCGCAGCGGCGAGGAAGCGCTGGCCATCGGCTACTACGCCGTCCACCGCAGCACGGATTTCCGCGAGGTGCTGGCCATCGCCGCCAACCAGGACGGCCTCTCCGACATCGGCGCCGGCATCGCCGGCCAGTTGTTCGCCGCGCAGCGCGGCATCGAAGGTCTGCCGCAGGCCTGGATCCGCCGCCTCGACGTGCAGGACGCGCTGTTCGACCTGGCCGACTGGGCCCTGCCGCTGTGGCGCCGGTCCGCCGGCGCACCCGAGCACGAATGAGGTTCCCGCCGTTCGCCTCGCGCGCCCACCTCGAAGATCTCTTCAACACCGGCCTGCGGGCCATGCTGGACGCCCATGACGAACTCGGCACGCACATTCTCGTGCTGGCCAACGCCGTACAGGACGCTGCGCTCTGGCACGACCTGCGTGTTGCCCTCGAGGAGAGCCACACGCGTCATGCCGAGCGCGCCGGCGCGGCGCTGCGAAATGGCCGCGCGCCGACGGCGGCGGCGGACGACGTGACGGTGTTCCTGAAACTGATGGCCATCGGCTTCAGTCATCTCGCCCCCGTCGAATCGCGCCGCGTGCCGGCCGACCCCATGCAAGCCCTGCCGGACTGGGAGCTCCAGTTCAATCCGCTGCGCGCCCTGCGGCCCGAGCGCATGAGCCGCGAACGCGTCGAGGGCATCGCACGGCCCTTCGACGCGCGCGGCTTCCACTTCAACAAGCCCTTCCTGGACCAGGAAGTGTTGTGGCGCGGCGAACTGGCGGGCAAGCCCGCCCGGCTGCTGTACAACAAGTTTCCCTTCGCGCCGCTGCACGGCCTGCTGGTGCCGGAACCTGAACTGGAACGGCCGCAACTCCTCACGCCGGAAATGCACGACTGGGCCTGGTGTGTCGCCGGCGCGGCGGCTAACGCGATAGCGGGCTTCGGCCTGGCCTACAACAGCTACGGCGCCTTCGCCTCGGTCAATCACCTGCATTTCCAGAGTTTCGTGCGCGACGCGCCGCTGCCCGCGCAAGCCGGCGCGACGGCCTATCCGCTGGCCGCGCAGCGGCACCGGGACACGCGCGAGGCCTGGTTTCATCTGGATGCGCTGCACCGCGCCGGCACCGCCTACAACCTGATCTACGACGGCGACGGCCTGCTGCTGATCCCGCGCGCGCGCCAGGGCGAGGTCGTCCTCGAGGCCTGGAGCGGCGGCTTCGGCTGGAGCGAGATGGCCGGCGTCTTCGCGGTCACCTGCCGCGACGACTTCGCCACGCTGGACGGCCCCACCCTGCGCGCCGCCCTCGCCCGGTGGGCGGTTTGAGGCTTTATTCCACGCCCGCCGCGTGGCATTGTTGACGCCACCATGACACCCCGCGTCATCAAGCTCCTGCGCCGCGCCTACCACTACGCTTTCTATGTCGTTGGCGGTGCCGTCTTCGTGGTGTGCGTGGTCGCCCTGGCCCTGCGCTTCTGGATCCTGCCGAACATTTCCGCCTACGAGGGCCTGCTGGAAGAAGCGGCCAGCACCGCGGTGGGCCAGCCCGTCGACGTGGGCGCCCTGGAAGCCGACTGGCACGGCCTCAATCCGCGCGTGGTGCTGCGCGACGTGCGCATCCAGCCACCCACCGGCGCGCCGCTACTGTTGCCGCGCGTGGAGGCGGTGGGCTCCTGGCTGTCGCTGGCCTTGTTCGATCTGCGCCTGTCGCACCTGCTCATTGAGCAGCCGCAAGTCGCGGTGCGCCGCGACGCGGACGGCCTCATCACCCTGGCCGGCATTCCGCTGAATACCGCCGGGGAGCCCAGCCCCTTCCCGGACTGGCTGCTGCGCCAGCCGCGCATCCTGGTCAAGGATGCCGAGCTCACCTGGCTGGACGAGAAACTGGAGGCGCCGCAACTGAGGTTCTCGCAGGTCCGGCTGCTGCTGGAAAACCGTTTCGGTCGCCATCGCTTCGGCGGCGTCGCCCTGCCCGACATCAATGCCGCCGGCCGCCTCGAACTGCGCGGCGACTTCCGCGGCCGCGGCGTGCAGGACCTCGCCTCCTGGAACGGCGAGGCCTATGCCCGCGTCGACGACGCCCGTCTGGACCAGTGGGGCCGTTGGGTACCCTGGGCGCAGGGCTCGGTGAAGGGCGGCGTCGGCAGCCTGCGATTCTGGCTGGACGTGAAGAACGGGGAGGCCTCCGGCCTGCTCGGCGACGCCCGCCTGGAAAAGGTGGTGCTCAATCTGCACCCCGATCTGCCGGACATGGTCTTCGACAGCCTGGGCGGACGCATCGGCTGGTCGCGCGACCGCGACAGCCAGAGTTATTTCGTGGAGAAGTTGCGCTTCCAGCGCGCCGGCATTACCCAGAGCGAGCCCGCCTCGCTCCGGGTGAGCCTGGCGCCCGACGGCAAGGGTGGTTACCGCCGCGTCGGCGCCACCGCCAGCAACCTGCGCCTGGAAACCGTCACCGCCCTCGCCGGCGCCCTGCCCCTGCCGCGCCAGGGCCGCGACCTGCTCGACACCCTGAAGCCGCGCGGTCTGGTGGAAAGCGGCGAGGGACACTGGGAAAGCGACGGCCGTTACAGCCTGAAGCTGCGCCTGCGCGAGGCCGGCGCCCAGGCCTACGGCAATCTGCCCGGAATCTCCGGCCTGTCCGCCCGCGTCCAGGCCAACCAGGACGAGGGCCGCGTCGAACTGGCCAGCCCCGGTCTGCACCTGGACTGGCCCCGGGTGTTCCGCCATGCCCTCGCCTTCAGCCACCTGGACGCCCGCGCCGACTGGCGCACCGGAAAGGATGGCCTACGCCTGGATTTCGACGTCGAGCGCATTGCCAACGCGGACCTGGAGGGCAGCGCGCAAGGCCGCATCGAGCTGCCCCGCACCGGCTTCGCGCGGGTCGACCTCGGCGCCCACCTCAGCCATGGCCAGGCCACCGCGGTGTACCGCTATCTGCCCCACGCGGTGGGCGAGGACGCCTACGCCTGGCTGCGCGACAGCCTGCTGGGCGGCCATTCCGACGATGTCCGCCTGACCCTGCGCGGCGATCTGCAGCGCTTCCCCTTCGACCAGGGCGGCGGCACCTTCAACATCGCCATCAACATGGTGAACGGCGTGCTCAGGTACGCGCCGGATTGGCCGCTGATCCGCGACATCAACGGCCTTCTGCGCTTCCACGACAAGGCCATGACCCTGGAGGCGAACTCCGGCGGCATCCTGGCCACCCGCATCGGCGCGGTGAAGGTGGTGATTCCCGACCTGGTGTATACCTGGGACGAGGTCGTGCTGGTGGACGGACTGGTCCAGGGCGACACCCAGTCCTTCCTGGATTTCATCCGGCAGTCGCCGGTACATGCCCACACCGATGGCTTCACCGCGCCGTTCAAGGCGCAGGGACGGGGTGAGCTGTCCCTGCGCCTGCGCCTGCCGGTGCGCAGACTGGAAGCCACCACCGTAAGCGGCAGCTTCAACATGCGGGAAAATCGGCTGGAACCCGGCGGCGGCCTGCCGCTCATCGAGGCGATCACCGGCTCCGTGCGATTCACCGACAAGGACTTGCAGGCCAAGGACGTGCGCGTCCAGGTCGCGGGCATGCCGGCCATGGTCGACCTCAGCGGTGGCGGCGCACCGGACCAGCCGGGCGGGGTGCGCATCGTCGCTCGCGGACGCGTCGGCGCCGACCTGCTCAAACCCGAAATACCGGATGCACTGGCCAAGCGGCTGAGCGGCGCCACCGACTGGCGAGCGGATATCGGCCTGAATGCCGCCGGCCGCATGGAACTCGCCGTCAGCTCAGATCTGAGCGGTCTGCGCATCAACCTGCCCGCGCCACTGGGCAAGAATGCCGCCGACGTCATCCCCCTGCGTGTAACCCGGCGGCCCGAGGACGGCAACCGCTCCAGCCTGCATGTCCGCTATGGCGAACAGGTGGCGGTGCGCGCCGAACTGGAGCGCGACGCGCCCACGAAGATGCAGGTGCGGCTGGGCCCCGGCGATGCGCCGGCGCCTACCGACCCGGGCATGTGGATCAGCGGCAACCTGCGCTTCATCGACCTGGATGCCTGGCTCGGCCTGCGGCTGCACGAAGGCGCCGAGCGGCAGGGCGGCGAGGCCCTTCCGTTGCGGGGCGCCCAGGTCACCTTCAACGAGGCGCGCGTGATCGGCCGCCGCCTGCATGACACCAGCGTGCGCCTGCGTCCCGCCGGAAACGGCTGGCAGGTGAACCTGGCAGGCCGCGAGGTGGTGGGCGAAGTCATCACCGTGCCGGAAGACGGCAAGACCCGCGTGCTGGCGAATTTCAAGCGCCTTGCCCTACCCGACGCGGAACCCGGTGCCACCCCGGTCCCCGGCGAGCACTCCGACGCCTCGCTCGGCGCCCTCGATCTGCTGGTCGGCAAGCTCACCTGGAAAGGACATGAGCTGTCCGACTTGCGCCTGCGCATGGCGCCCGCGCGTGGCGGCTACCAGGTGGAGCACTTCCAGGTGGCGATGCCGGATAGCCGTCTGGAAGGGAAGGGGGTGCTGGCCGAGCATCCACGCCAGATCACGCGCATGGACCTGAAACTGGACAGCGGCAGCCTCGGCAAGATGCTCGGCAACCTGGGCAAGCCGGGCCTGGTCAAGGACGGCCCCATGCAGGTCAGCGGCCAGCTCGGCTGGACCGGAGGCCTGGAGGACTTCAGCCTGGCCTCGCTGTTCGGCGACCTCGACGTGAAAGTCCGCCAGGGCCAGTTCCTCAAGGCCGATCCCGGCGTCGCCAAGCTGCTCGGCATCCTCAGCCTGCAGGCCCTGCCCCGGCGCATCGCCCTGGATTTCCGCGACATCTTCACCGAGGGCTTCGCCTTCCAGGACATCACCGGCAACATCCATCTCGAGCGCGGCTCGGCCTACACCAATGACCTGCGCATGAACGGCGCCGCCGCGCGTGTGTCGATGAGCGGCGTCATCGACCTGCAGCGGGAAAGCCAGAACCTGCGCGTCAGCGTGCAACCCCGGCTGGACGACTCCCTGGCGGTGGCCGGGGCTCTGCTCGGCGGCCCGGTCGTGGGCCTGGGCACCCTCATCGCCGGCAAGGTGCTGAAGGATCCGGTGGGCCAGGCCACCACCTTTGAATACTCCGTCACCGGCGGCTGGGCGGAGCCGAACGTGAGCAAGCTCACACGCCGCAAGGCGGAGGGCGCCGGCGACAAACCCCCTGCACCCTGATTTAGAGCCGCGCGCTATTGCGGTGGCATGAAATCCTTGTGTACCCTCGAACACGCTCAATCCAGCCGGAGCCCTCCGTGACCCGCGCCAATTCCGCCAGCTTCGCGAAAACCAAATCCCGCGCCACCCCCAAATCCACCCCCGATGGCGGCGGCATCGTGCGCGTAGCCGCCGTGCAGATGGCTTCCGGCCCGAATGTCGCCGCCAATCTGGCGGAGGCGGAACGGCTCATCGAGATGGCCGTGGCGGCCGGCGCCAAGCTGGTGGCCCTGCCGGAGTTCTTCGCCATCATGGGCATGAAGGACACCGACAAGGTCAACGTGCGGGAAATCGAGGGCAAGGGCCCGATCCAGAAATTCCTCGCCGCCCAGTCCAAGAAACACGGCATCTGGCTGGTGGGCGGTTCGGTGCCGCTGGCCTGCGACAACCCGAAGAAGGTGCGCAACGCCTGCCTGGTCTTCGACGACAAGGGCAAGCTGGTGGCGCGCTACGACAAGATCCACCTGTTCGGCCTGGACCTGGGCAACGAGCACTACAAGGAACAGACCACCATCGAAGCCGGCGACCGCGTGGTGGTGGTGGAGACCCCCTTCGGCCGCCTGGGCCTGTCGGTCTGCTACGACCTGCGCTTTCCCGAGCTCTACCGGGCCATGGGCAACGTGGACCTCATCGTGGTGCCGGCCGCCTTCACCGCCACCACCGGCAAGGCCCACTTCGAGACCCTGATCCGCGCCCGGGCCATCGAGAATCTGGCCTACGTCATCGCCCCGGCCCAGGGCGGCTATCACATCTCCGGCCGGGAGACGCACGGCGACTCCATGATCGTCGACCCCTGGGGCAACATCCTCGACCGCCTGCCGCGCGGCTCCGGCGTGGTGGTGGCCGGCGTCAACCGGGCCTACCAGGAAAGCCTGCGCAAGAGCCTGCCCGCCCTGAAACACCGCACCCTGGACTGCGCCGCCGGAACGCCGGTGGATGTGATCAAGGCGGGGTAAAGGGTAAAGGGTAAAGGGTCCGCGCCTGCGGCGCTCAAGGGGGAAGGGTTAAAGGCCCGCCCTTCACCCTTCACCCTTCACCCTTCACCCTTCACCCTTCACCCTTCACCCTTCACCCTTCACCCTTCACCCTTCAATGACCTCCGCCCAAGCCTTCTCCGCCGCCGACACCACCCTGCTCGCCCCCAACGAGGTGGATGCCACCCAGCTCGACGGCATCTTCGGCCAGCTCGCCGCGCATCAGGTGGACGACGCCGACCTCTACTTCCAGTACACCCGTTCCGAGGCCTGGAGCCTGGAAGAGGGCCAGGTGAAATCCGGCAGCTTCAACATCGACCAGGGCGTCGGCGTGCGCGCCGTGGTGGGTGACAAGACCGCCTTCGCCTATTCCGACGACATCCGCCTGCCGGCCATCCGGGAGGCCGCGAACACCGTCCGCGCCATCGCCGCCGCCGGCCAATCGGCCACCGCGCGGGTAGCGAGCCGCACGGAAGGCCGCGGCCTCTACGCCCCCATCGACCCCCTGGCCAGCCTCAGCGAAGCCGACAAGGTCAGCCTGCTGCACCGGCTGGAGGACTACGCCCGCAAAGCCGACAGCCGGGTCTCCCAGGTCATCGCCAGCCTGGCGGGGGAATACGAGGTGGTGTTCATCACCCGACTGGACGGTCGCAGCGCCGCCGACGTGCGGCCCCTGGTGCGGGTTTCGCTGCAAGTCATCGTCGAGCAGGACGGCCGCCGGGAGCAGGGCAGCGCCGGCGGTGGCGGCCGCTTCGACTACGCGTATTTCAGCGACGCCCGCCTCAAGGAATATGCCCAACTGGCGGTGGACCAGGCCCTCACCAACCTCAACGCCCAGCCCGCCCCGGCCGGCACCATGACCGTGGTGCTCGGCTCCGGCTGGCCGGGCATCCTGCTGCACGAAGCCATCGGCCACGGTCTGGAGGGCGACTTCAACCGCAAGGGCTCCTCCGCCTTCTCCGGCCGCATCGGCGAACGGGTCGCTGCCGACGGCGTCACCGTGGTGGACGACGGCACCCTGCCCGACCGGCGCGGCTCCCTCAACGTGGACGACGAGGGCACCCCCAGCCAGAACACCGTGCTCATCGAGAACGGCATCCTGCGCGGCTACATGCAGGATTCCATGAACGCCCGCCTGATGGGCATGGCCCCCACCGGCAACGCCCGCCGCGAATCCTTCGCCCACCTGCCCATGCCGCGCATGACCAACACCTACATGCTGGCCGGCGACAAGGACCCCGCCGAGATCATCGCCTCGGTGAAGAAGGGCCTCTACGCCGTCAACTTCGGTGGCGGCCAGGTGGACATCACCAGCGGCAAGTTCGTCTTCTCCGCCGCCGAGGCCTACATGATCGAGGACGGCAGGATCACCTACCCGGTGAAAGGCGCCACCCTCATCGGCAACGGCCCCGACGTGCTCACCCGCGTCTCCATGATCGGCAACGACATGAAACTGGACCCGGGCGTGGGCACCTGCGGCAAGGAAGGCCAGAGCGTGCCCGTGGGCGTGGGCCAGCCCACCCTGAAGATCGACGGCCTGACCGTGGGCGGCACCCACTGAACCACCGAGCCAGGGAAAAGGAAAACCCATGATCGGCTTCCTCATCAAGCTCGCCGTGGTGCTGGTCGTCGGCGTGCTCGCCTACAACTACTTCTTCGGCAGCGACGAGGAGAAGGCCCAGTCCGCCCGAACCTTCGGCCAGATGAAGGACGTGGCCGTCTCCGTGGGCCAGCTGGCCAAGTCGGAGAAGGAGAAGTTCGACGCCGGCAAGTACGACACCGCCTTGGAGAAGCTGGGCGCCGCCTACGTGCAGCTGCGGGAGGGCGCCCAGAAGCTGGATGCGACCCTGCTTAAGCGCATCGACGGCCTGGAGGAACGCAAGGGCAAGCTGGAGCAGGACCTGGCCGACCTGGAAAAGAGCGACGCCCCCGCCGAGCAGCGGGCCCGGCGCAAGGCCGAACTGGACAAGGAACTGGAAGCCCTGCAACGGGATTCCGACGCCCTGGCGAAGGACGCGAAAGCCGGCAAGGAAACCGGCCGCAAGTAAGGCCCGGACGGCCTTCGGGCTACGGCTGGCGCGGCGCCGGCAAGGTGCCCGGATTCACTGCCGGAGCCGGCGGATAGGCGGGCGCCGCCGGGGTCT
>VGVT01000012.1 GCA_016873935.1 Betaproteobacteria bacterium
GCGTCCTGCACCTGCAGCCGCATTTGCGAAATCCAGCGTTCGTCGGCCTCCGCGCGATCGGCCTGCATCGTGCTGGTGAGCTGGTCGCGGATCGGTTCGATCATGCAGGGTTTGCCGGTCTGGTCAGCCCATCGGCGGGGTAGCGTGACAGGTCTGCCCGGGTCTTCGCGGTTTCCGGCAGTCCAGTGGCCGATGCTGGCGCGGGGTGCGCTGTTGCGAACTGTTGCGGCGTGTCCTCCGCGGCGATCTGCGCGGATGCGCGCGATGACTTACCCTGCAGGCTTGCGGACTGCGGCACGGCCGCCCCGGGAGTAGCGGGAACCGGGCCGGTGAACGATGCGACAGGTGCTTGCCCGGACGCCGCAGCCGCCGGCTGACCGTTCATGGCCGCGGCCAAGGCGGGATGGGCGGCGGGATGAGCGGCGGGATAGGCAGCGGGATCGAGGACGGCATCGATGGCCACCTCGCTGGCCACTGCCTGGGCCGGCAGGTCGCTGGCAAGTTCGCTCGCGAACAGTGCATTGCCTCCGGCCGCGGACTCGACGCCGACACTCAGCGGCAGCGCGGCCTCCACCCCGTTCGCATCACCCGCCGGCGCCATGCGCGCTGCAAGCACGGCAAAGAACGAAGCGGCGGTCTTGCCGCCCTGCCCCGCCACACCGGGATCGAGCTTGCCGGCCGCCACACCGGCGGCCGCATCCAATACCGTCGAAACATCGACCATGTCTTCCTCCGTGCCACTATGAGGAAGCTTAAGCAAGCACCGTGCCGTCTCAGATCATGGAACCGCCGTCCCGATGCAGATGTCGGCGCAGGGCGGTTTCGTCGGTCAGGCGCTGTTCGCGTTTCTCCTGGCGCGCGTTTTCCCGGTGCTGATGGCGCGTGGCCAGGGTTTCATAGGCTTTCACCTTGCGCCGCAGGGCGAGCCAGTTGTCGAGGGCGGTGCGCCAATTGCCCTCGGCCTTGTCCACCTCTCCGGCCTGATGCGCGATGGCGGTGTCCAGTTTGCCGAGAAAGACGTGAAAATCACGCAGCAGATGGATGTCCATGCCGCGCGCGCCACCGCCGGTGAGGCGCTGCTGATAGTCCAGCTTGTATTCGCGCAGTTCTTGCAGACGCTGCTGCGCGGCTTCCACCCGGCGCTTCAGGATGCGCAGCAGGCGTTCGCCCGCATCCATGCGATGGCGGGCGTGATCGAGCAGGGATTGCAGCGGGAAAGGCTGGGCCATGCGGCGACCGCCGTTGGGCTGGTGGCGCCGCCGATCAGGCGACTTCCTCGGTTTCCTGCAGACGCCGGGCTTCTTCCTCCAGCATGACCGGGATGCCGTCGCGGATGGGGAAGGCCAGGCGATCCGCCTTGCAGATCAGTTCCCGCGCCTCTTTGTGATACACCAGAGGCCCCTTGCAGACGGGGCAGACGAGGATTTCAAGCAGTTTGGGGTCCATGGCGGGCCTTCATGACATTCGACAGCAGGGTATTTAGTCCCGCCTCAACCTCGGCGTCAACCGAAAGAAACCAGTCATCCGGCCGGGCGAGGGCAGCGCATTTCACCGCGTCCTTTTCCGTCATCAGCAGCGTGCCGGCGGGCAAATCGGCGGCGGCATAGGGATGATGATCGGGAAAGGCGTGCGCCTCGATGTCGAGGCCGAGTTCGCGCAGGCGCTCGAAGAAACGCGCTGGATCGCCGATGCCGGCCAATGCGTGCAGCTTGCGCACGCCGAAATGGGCGGCGTCGACCACCCGCGCGGGATCGGCGAGATTGACGAATTCGGTGCCGCGCAAAGCCATGGCGAAGGTGGGTACGGGCAAGCCGCTCATACCGCCGCCGTTGACCACCACCGCATCCACTTCGGCCAGGCGGGCAAGCGGTTCGCGCAGGGGACCGGCGGGCAACAGGCGAGCGTTGCCGAAGGCACGCCGACCATCGACGACGACGATCTCCATGTCGCGCGCCAGGGCCAGATGCTGCAGACCGTCATCGGCCAGCAGCACATCCACTTCCGGATGCCGGGCCAGCAATCGCCGCCCGGCCTCGCCCCGGGCGCGCCCCACCCAGACCGGGCAGACGGCGCGGCGCGCCAGCAGCACGGGCTCATCCCCCACCAGGGCGGGATCGCTGGCGGCGGACACCGGCATGGGTTCGCGCGCGGTGCCGCCATATCCCCGGCTGATCAGACCGGGCCGGTATCCGGCCCGCCGCAGCCAGTCCACCAGGGCCAGCACCAGGGGGGTTTTGCCGGCACCGCCGACGGTGAGGTTGCCGACGACGATGACGGGTACCGGCAGGCGCACGGCCTTGAGCAGGCCGAGGCGGTAGAGACGGCGGCGCAGCGCCACCAGCGCCCCGAACAGCAGACTCAGGGGATACAGGCCGAGCAGCAGCGTACGCGCCCATCCCGGACCCTGGCCGTGCCACGCGCGCGTGAGCGCCTGGCTCAAGGCTGTTCGGCGGGAGAGATATGGGTGACGAAGGTCACCCGCGGGTAACCGGCGCGGCGCGCGGCATCCATCACCCGTATCACCGCCTGGTGCGTGGCGTGGGCATCGGCGGCGATGACGATGACCGGGTCCGCCTGCCCGCCGGCCGCCGCTTTCAACGCGTCGACCAAGGCTTCCACGCCGCCGGCCGGCACCGGCGCGCCGGCTATGTTGTAACCACCCTGCTGGTCGACGCCGACGTTGATCTGGGTGGGCACTTCCTTGGGACTTTCGCCCTCGGCCTCGGGCAGGTTGATCTGCAACTCGGCGAAGCGCGCGTAGGTGGTGGTGACCGCCAGAAAGATGAGGATCACCAGCAGCACGTCGATCAACGGAATGAGGTTGATCTCCGGCTCGTCACGGCGCAGGTGGCGAAAATGCATTACTTGCGCTCGCCGTGCAGGATCTCCACCAGACGCACGGCGTTCTGCTCCATCTCGACCAGGTAGGCGTCGACCCGTCCGCGGAAGAAGCGGTAAAAGATCATGCTGGGAATGGCCACGATGATGCCGAAGGCGGTGTTGTACAGGGCCACCGAGATGCCGTGCGCGAGCGCCGCGGGATTGCCGCCGGTGGGCGACTGCGCGCCGAAGATCTCGATCATGCCCACCACCGTGCCGAGCAGGCCGAGCAGAGGCGCGACGGTGGCGATGGTGCCGAGGGACAGGAGGAAGCGCTCGAGATCGTGGGCCACGGCGCGACCGGTCTCCTCCAGCGACTCCTTCATCACCTCGCGCGAGTTGTGCAGGTTGCGGATGCCCACGGCGAGGATGCGCCCGAGCGGCGAGCCCTCGGCGAGGCCGCGCACAAGGTCGGGATTGGGTCCATGCTGGCGCAGGTTGTTCAGGGCCTGTTCGAGCAGGCCCTCGGGGATCACCTGGGTGCGACGCAGGGTATAGAGACGCTCGAAGATGATGGCCAGGGCCAGGATCGACGCAATGATCAAAGGCCAGATCGGCCATCCCGCTGCTTCGATGAGGGCTAACACTCCCTATATCCCCTTGCGCTGAAAACTCGCGGTACTGTAGCCCCTGCGGACCCCGCGGGCAAGCCGAAAGACCATGCCCCTGCGTGTATAATGCCCGCCGCTTCGGAGAACCTTCCCACCCCCATGACCGCTCCCCCGTGCCGGCAGCCATGATCCGCCGGCTCATCGACAAGGTACTCGGCAGAAAAACGGCGCCGGGTCCGCGCATCCTTCCCCTTGAGGACCACGGCATCCGGCGCGAGCAGGTGCCTTCCTGCGCCCTGCGCACCACCCGCGCCCTACGCGAGGCTGGCTACACCGCCTTCGTCGTCGGCGGCGCGGTGCGCGATCTGCTTCTGGGCCGCGAGCCCAAGGATTTCGACGTCGCCACCGACGCCAGGCCGGAGGAGGTCAAGCGGGTGTTCCGCCGCGCCCGCCTGATCGGCCGCCGCTTCCAGATCGTCCACGTCTATTGCGGCGCCGACCTCATCGAAGTCACCACCTTCCGCGCCGCGACGCCCCAGGTCGAGGACGAGGAGGACGAGTCCCGTGTCACCGCCGAGGACGGCATGCTGCTGCGCGACAACGTCTTCGGCAGCCAGGAGGAGGACGCCGCCCGCCGCGACTTCACCATCAACGCCCTGTATTACGACCCGGAGCGGCAGGAGGTCTGGGATTGGCATGACGGCGTCGAGGACGCCCGCCGCAAGGTGCTGCGCATGATCGGCGACCCCGCGCGCAGGTTCCGCGAGGACCCGGTGCGCATGCTGCGCGCCGCCCGCTTCGCCGCCAGACTGGATTTCCACATCGACCCCGCTACGCGCGCGCCTATCGCAGAACTGGCGCCGATGCTGGAACGCATTCCCGCCTCGCGCCTGTTCGACGAGATGATGAAGCTGCTGCTCTCCGGCCATGCCGAGCGGGGCGTGCGGCAGTTGCGCGCCGAGGGCCTGCATCACGGCATCCTACCCATGCTCGACGCCATCCTCGACGACGCCGAGCGGCAGGCCTTCCTGCACGCCGCCCTGCACGACACCGACGAACGCGTGCGGCACGGCCATTCCGCCTCGCCCGCCTTCATGCTGGCCTGCCTGCTCTGGTTCGACATGCGCGCGGAATGGCGCCGCAACAAGGAAACCGGCCAGAGCGCGCAACCTGCCCTGTATGACGCCATGGACGCGGTGCTGGAGCGGCAGCGCGACGCGCTCGCCTTTCCGCGCCGCTTCGACGGCACGATCAAGGAGATCTGGGCGCTGCAGGCACGCTTCGAGCAGCGCAGCGGCGCGCGTCCCTACCGCCTGCTCGATCATCCCCGCTTCCGCGCCGGCTACGACTTCCTCCTCATCCGCGCGCGCGGCGGCGACGCCGCGCCTGAACTGGCGGACTGGTGGACGCGTTTCCAGGACGCCGACAAGGATACCCAGGCCGGCATGCTGCTGCCGGCCACCGCCGGCGAAGGCAAGCGCCGGCGCCGACGTCGCCCGGGTGCGAAGAAGGACGACGCGGTCGAGGTCAAGCTTGCCTGACATCGCCGCCTACGTGGCGCTGGGCGCCAATCTGGACAACCCCGTCGAGCAGGTGGAACTGGCCATGGCCGAACTGGGCCGCCTGCCGGACAGCCGCCTGTTCGCGTGTTCCGCGCTGTACCGTTCGACGCCGGTGGGCTACGTCGAACAACCCGACTTCATCAACGCCGTCGCCGGCCTGCGCACCCGCCTGTCGCCGCGCGCGCTGATGTCCGCCCTGCTGGAAATCGAGACCCGCCACGGCCGCGATCGCGTGTTCAAGAACGCGCCGCGCACCCTGGATCTCGATCTGCTGCTGTATGACGGCCTCGTCATGCACGAACCCGGCCTCACCCTGCCGCATCCGCGTATGGCTGCACGCGCCTTCGTCATCGCCCCGCTGGCCGAGATCGCGCCGGATGTCCTCGTGCCCGGCTGTGGCCGCGCCGCCGACTGCCTCGCCGGCCTTTCCCTGGACGGTGTCGAGCGCCTGCCCGCCGAAGGCCTGCGGGCCGTGCGCTGACCGCCTATTTCAGCAGGAGACAGGATGCTCGGCCGCTTCCGCCACATCGTCGTGGAAGGCCCCATCGGCGCCGGCAAGACCAGTCTGGCGCGCCGGCTGGCGGCCCACATGGGGGCGGAACTGGTGCTGGAGAGTCCCGACGAGAACCCCTTCCTGGCCCGCTTCTACGAGGACCGTCGGCGCCACGCCCTGCCCGCGCAACTGTTCTTTCTGGTCTCGCGCGTCGAGCAGGCGCGGCGCCTCAGCCAGGGCGAACTGTTCTCGCCATCGACGGTGGCGGATTTCATGCTGGAGAAGGATCCCCTGTTCGCCCGCCTCAACCTCGACGATGCCGAATACCGTCTCTACCGCCAGCTTTACGAAGGTCTCAGTCCCCAGGCCGCGTCGCCCGATCTGGTGGTCTACCTGCAGGCCGCTCCCGCCGTCCTCATGGAGCGCGTGAAGAAGCGCGGCCGCGCCTACGAGCGCCAGCTGGGCGAGGCCTATCTCGCCGATCTGGCCAGGGTCTACAGCGACTTCTTCTATCATTACGAAGGCGCGCCGCTGCTCACCGTCAACAGCGAGCATCTGAACTTCGCCGAGCGGGACGAGGACTTCGCGCTGCTCGCGCAACGCATCCAGGACATGCGCGGCGCGCGGGAATTCTTCAACCTGGGTAGCTGAAACGAGGAGGCCCGCATGTTCCTTCCCCAACTCCTGGCCCGCGCCGAACAGGGCGAAAAGCTCTGCGTGCTGACCTGTTACGACGCCAGCTTTGCCCGCGTCCTCGTCGACAACGGCATCGACGTGCTGCTGGTGGGCGATTCCCTGGGCATGACCGTGCAGGGCCATGCCACCACCCTGCCCGTCACCCTGGAGCAGATGGCCTACCACACCGAGGCGGTGGCGCGCGGCGTCGCCGGCAAGGCCTTCGTGGTGGCCGACCTGCCCTTCGGCGCCTACCAGAAAAGCCCCGCCCAGGCCTTCGACGCGTCCGCCCGGCTGATGGCCGCCGGCGCCAACATGGTCAAGCTCGAAGGCGGCGCGGTCATGCTGGAGACGGTGCACTTCCTGACCCGGCGCGGCATCCCGGTGTGCGGCCACCTCGGCCTGCTGCCGCAGTCCGTCAACGCCACCGGCTACCGTGCCCAGGCGCGGGAGGCCGGCGCCGCCGCGCAACTGTCGCGCGACGCCGCCGACCTGGAAGCCGCCGGCGCCGGCATGCTGGTGCTGGAATCCATCCCCTCCGCCCTGGCCGAGGCGGTCAGCCGGCAACTCGCCATGCCCACCATCGGCATCGGCGCCGGTCCCGGCTGCGACGGCCAGGTCCTGGTCTTGCAGGACCTGCTCGGCCTGACCGCGAAACCGCCGCGCTTCGCCCGCGACTTCATGCGCGGCGCCGGCGACATCGCCGCCGCCATCCGCGCCTACGTGGCGGCGGTGAAAACCGGTGAATTTCCCGGCCCGGAACACGCCTTCTGATGCGCCTGATCCATAGCATCGCCGAACTGCGCGAGTCCCTCGCCGGCGAGCGCGAAAGCGCCTTCGTGCCCACCATGGGCAACCTGCACGCGGGCCACGTCGGCCTGGCCCGGATCGCCGCGCGCCACGGCCGGCCGGTGGTGGCCAGCATCTTCGTCAATCCGCTGCAATTCGGAGCCGGTGAGGACTTCGCGCGCTATCCCCGCACCCTCCATGCCGACTGTGAAAAGCTGGCTGCGGTGGGCACCGACATCGTCTTCGCGCCGGACCTCGACGAAATGTACGCGGAACCCCAGACCTTCACGGTGCGACCGCCCCTGGCGGACGAACTCTGCGGCGCGCACCGGCCCGGCCATTTCGAGGGGGTGGCCACCGTGGTGCTGAAGCTGTTCAACATGGTCCAGCCCCGCTACGCGGTGTTCGGCAAGAAGGACTACCAGCAACTCTTCATCCTCAAGGGCATGGTGCGCCAGTTCAATCTGCCCATCGTCATGCTGGAAGCGGAAACCGAGCGGGCCGCCGACGGCCTCGCCCTGTCCTCCCGCAACGGTTATCTGTCGGCGGCGGAGCGCGCCGAGGCGCCGCGCCTCTACCGCCTGTTGCGCGCCGCCGCCGAACGCGTCGGCGCCGGCGCGCGCGACTTCGCCGGGATCGAGGCGGAGGCCACGCAGGCACTGGCCCGTCACGGCTGGGCGGTCGATTACGTCGCCGTGCGCAGCCGCGCCAGCCTGCTGCCGCCGCGGCCGGATGAACATGAACTGGTCATCCTCGCCGCCGCCCGCCTGGGCGCAACCCGGCTGATCGACAACATCGAGTGCTGAGTCACTGCGCGGCAGCCCGCCATGTCCGACTAGGTCATTCATACCCCGCCCGCATTTTCTTGTGCACTGCAAAATCGAGCTATAATCGCAGCCCGTTTGTCCGTACCCCGTCATCGCCATGCAACGCACACTGCTCAAGTCCAAGCTGCACCGCGTTCGTGTCTCCGCCTCCGAGCTGGAATACGAGGGTTCCTGCGCCATCGACGAGAACCTGCTGGATGCCGCGGACATCCGGGAATACGAGCGCATCGAGATCTACAACGTCAACAACGGCGAGCGTTTCGCCACCTACGCCATCCGCGGCCAGCGCGGCTCCGGCATGATCTCGGTGAACGGCGCCGCGGCGCGCAAGGCGGCGGTCGGCGACATCCTCATCATCGCCAGCTACGCCACCTACAACGAGATCGAGTTGGCCCAGTTCGAGCCAACCCTGGTGTACGTGGACGAGAAGAACCGCATCAAGCGCGTCGGCGCCCAGATTCCCGCGCAAGCGGCCTGAATCCCCCCACTTCGGCTTCCAGCGCTGCCGGCCACCCGGCGGCGGGACTCAGGGCGACGGCGCGGGCGGCCAAGCCACCCGTTTCCAGTCGAAATGCGGCCCGGGATCGGTCTTGCGGCCGGGCGCGATGTCCGCGTGGCCGGCCAATCCCTCGATGGCATAGTGCCCGGCGAGAACCGCCAGCAAACGGTTCAGGACGGCGTACTGGGCATCGGCGAACGGCTGCTCGTCGGTGCCTTCCAGTTCGACGCCGATGGAGAAGTCGTTGCAGCGCTCACGCCCCCGCCAGCTCGACGCGCCGGCATGCCAGGCGCGCAGGGCGCAGGGCACGAACTGCACCAGTTCGCCGTCGCGGCGGATGAAGAAATGGGCCGACACACGCAGGTCGCGGATCGCCGCGTAATAGGGGTGTGCGTCGGCATCGAGACGGTTGGTGAACAGCTCATCGACGCCGGAACCGCCGAATTCGCCGGGCGGCAGACTGATGTTGTGGATCACCACCAGGCGGATGTCCTCGCCCTCCGGACGCGCGTCGCAATTGGCGGAAGGCAGCCGCCGCGCGCCTTCAAGCCAGCCTTCCCGATCCAGGCGCGGCAGGCCGCCCGGCACCCCGGTCCGACTCATGGTTCCTCCTCGGCCGGCCGCGACAACGCCGCATGCAGGGCGGACGCCAGCGCGGCGGCGCTGATCTCGCAACGCAGGCGGGCGTGGAAGTGGCCATCGCGGTAGAGCAGCAGCTCGGGCAGATGGAAGATGTCGAGGGCCCGCGCCAGGCCCGTGGCCTGCCGCACATCCACCTTGAACAGCGAGGTGCCGGGCGGCGCCGCGCTCGGCAGGCGACGTTCCGCGACGCGGCAGCCGCCGCATTCGGGCGAGCCGAACAGCACCAGGGCGATGCCGGGCGTCGCCGCCAGGCGGGGGTGGTAGCTGGCTTCGTCGAGCGA
The DNA here is from genome assembly GCA_016873935.1 of Betaproteobacteria bacterium. Lineage (GTDB taxonomy): Bacteria > Pseudomonadota > Gammaproteobacteria > Burkholderiales > Thiobacillaceae > PFJX01. The sequence goes on from VGVT01000012.1 coordinate 9,200, forward strand.
GGACAGGGCGGCGTCGGACATGCCGGCATTCTGCGCGATTCGGCGGCGGCCTGGAAACGGGCCCGGCACCCCTCAATTTTTCCGCGCCGGCACCGATAACGCGGACATGCGCGGGGTGGCCCCGCCCCCGCCCGAGAGGAGAAGCACGGCATGAAGAATCCCGTCACGCCCACCATGGTGGAAAAGGTGATGCGCGAGGACGATTTCATCGTCTCGAAAACCGACCTGAAGGGCCGCATCACCTACGGCAACCGCATCTTCATCGAGTTTTCCGGCTATACGGAACAGGAACTGCTCGGCGCCCAGCACAACATCATCCGCCACCCGGACATGCCCAGGGCGGTGTTCAAGCTGCTCTGGGACACCATCCAGAACAAGCGGGAATGCAACGCCTACGTGAAGAACCTGGCGAAGGACGGCAGCTTCTATTGGGTGTTGGCCAACGTCACGCCCAGTTTCGACCGCGACGGCAACGTTACCGGCTATTTCTCGGTGCGCCGCAAGCCGCGCGCCTCCGCGGTGCAGACGGTAACCGGCCTGTACCGCGGCATGCTGGAAGCGGAAAAGCGCGCCGGCGCGCGCGACGCCATCGCCGCTTCCTCCAAGATCCTCAACGACCTGCTGGCCGAGAAGGGCATGAGCTATGACGAACTGGTCCTTGCAATCTAGGCTCGGCGCCCTGCTTTGGGCGTCCTTCGGCCTCATCCTGCTCGGCATCGTGGCGGCCTCCGCGATGCACGGCCCACAGTGGCCGATGTTGGCCTTCCTAGTCGCCGGCCTTGCCCTGGCAGCCTGGGGGCAGCGCATGATCCGCGTCTGGCTGACCCCCATCGCCCAGCTCGACGCGCTCGCCGGCGAGATCAGCCAGGGACGCTTCAGCGGTCGCATCACCGGTATCGGCGACACCGACGAGATCGGCCGCCTGTGCTGGCACCTGAACGACATGCTGGACCAGTTGGAGACCTATTTCCGCGAGGAAAGCACCACCTTCCGCTTCCACCTGAACGGCGAATTTTTCCGCAAGGCGATGCCGGTCGGACTGCATGGCGGCTTTCGGCGCGGTCTGGAAAGCCACAACGTCCTGCTCGACGCCATGGCAGACCAGACCCGGGGACAGATGCGCAACCACCTGCTGGGCAGGGTGCAGGAACTCAATACCGGCAATCTGCTGGAAAACCTGGCCTCCAACCAGACCGACCTGATGAGCATGACCGCCACCATGAAGCAGGTGGTGGATCTGGCCACGCGCACCAGCGCCGACGCCGAGGAAAGCCGCGGCGCCGTGAACCAGGTGGTGGAACGGCTCAACGACATCAGCGCGCGCATCGACAATATGGCTGACGCCATCGTCGACCTGAACAACCACAGCCACGAAATCACCGACGCGGTGCAGCTCATCACCGCCATCGCCAACCAGACCAACCTGCTCGCCCTCAACGCCGCCATCGAAGCGGCGCGCGCCGGCGAAGCCGGGCGAGGCTTCGCGGTGGTGGCGGACGAAGTGCGCAAGCTGGCGGAAAACACCAAGAACGCCTCCGAGTCGATCGGCCGCGTCATGGACACCCTCAACGGCGAGGCCGCGCGGATGCTCGACGACTCCCACGCGATGCGCGATCTGGCCTCCGGTTCACGCCAGGTCATCGGCGAGATGGAGGGACGCTTCGCGCAGTTCGCCGGGTCCGCGCGCGACACCCAGGGGCACGCGATGCGGGTGGAGGACATGAGCTTCGCCTCACTGGTGAAAGTGGACCACGTCATCTTCAAGCAGCGCGCCTACATGACCCTGAACTCCCAGGATCGCGGCTACGCCGAGGCCGTGCGGGTCGATCACCACAACTGCCGTCTGGGCAAATGGTATGAAGGCGCGGGCCGTGAGCGCTTCGGCGCCCTGCCGGCCTTCAAGACGCTGGTGCAGCCGCACGCGCGGGTGCACGCCAGCGTGCACGCCATGCTGCCTTTCCTCGAGCAAGGTTGGGAAAAGGATCCCGGCATGCAGCAATCCATCTACGGCCATCTCCTGGCCGCCGAGGAAGCCAGCAAGGAGGTCATGGCCGTCATCGACCAGATGGTGCGCGAGAAGCACGGCGACTGAGGCCGCCCGGCTACTCCATGCCGAGACGTTCCAGCCGGTAACGCAGCGAGCGGAAGGTCACCCCGAGCAGACGCGCGGCCGCCGTCTTGTTGCGCCCGGTCCTCGCCAGGGCGTCGAGAATCGCCTTGCGCTCGGTGGCGTCGAGAAAGGCCTGCAAACCTCCATCGGACTGGCCCTCGCCGCCCTCCTCCCCCGCGTCTTCCAAGGGTTCCAGCAGGAGATCGTCGCGGCCGACGCGGCCGCCGTCCGACAAAGCCAGGGCGCGCTCCAGGATGTTCTCCAACTCGCGCACGTTGCCGGGAAAGTCGTAGCGCGACAACGCCTCCAGGGCGGCGGCCTCCACCTCCGGCGCCGCGCGGCGCGAGGCCGCGCAAAGGCGGGCGAGGACGTGGCTGGTCAGTTCCGGCAGATCCTCGCGCCGCTCGCGCAAGGACGGCATGCGCAGGGCGATGACGTTGAGCCGGTAGTAGAGATCGTGGCGAAAGCGGCCCTGATTCACCGCCACCTGCAAATCCTGATGCGAGGCGCTGATGAGCCGCGCGTCGACGGGCTCCTCCGCCACGCCGCCCACCCGCCGCACGCTTTTTTCCTGGATGGCGCGCAGCAGCTTGACCTGCATGGCGAGCGGCAGTTCGGCCACCTCGTCGAGGAACAGGGTGCCACCCCGCGCCGCCTGGAAAAAGCCTTCACGGTCGGCGTCGGCACCGGTGAAGGCACCCTTGCGGCAGCCGAAGAACTCGCTCTCCATCAGGTTCTCCGGGATGGCGCCGCAGTTCACAGCGATGAACGGTCCGTCGGCGCGGGCACTGCCGGCGTGGATCAGGCGCGCCGCCACTTCCTTGCCGGTGCCGGTCTCTCCGGTGATGAAGACCGGGGCCTGACTGCGCGCCACCTTGTCGATGAGGACGCGGACCTGCTCCATGGCGGCGGAACGGCCGACCAGTGGGCGGTCACCCAGCGGCGGCGGCGAGGTGTCCGGCACCTTGATGGCCGAACGCACCAGACTGCGCACCTTTGCCGGCGTGACCGGCTTCTCCACGTAATCGAAGGCACCGGCCTTGAGGGCGGCCACCGCGTTCTCCGCCGAACCGAAGGCGGTGATGACCGCCACCGGCAGTTGCGGCAGTTGCTCGGCGATGTGGCGGACGATGGCGATGCCCTCCCCGTCCGGCAGACGCATGTCGGTCAGACACAGGTCGAAGCCCCCTTTCTCCAGTTGCGCCATGGCCTCGGCCACCGTTCCCGCGCGCGCGCTGTCGAGACCCATGCGCAGCATGTCCATTTCCAGCAGGTCGAGCAGATCGGGCTCGTCGTCGACCAGCAAAACACGCGGCTTCTTCATCATCCTTGATTCCTCAACAGGGTGGCGCCTGGCAGGTCAGCCGGAACACGGCGCCTTCCTGGCCTTCGACGTAGCGCAGTCCTGCCCGGTTGGCCTCGGCCAGTTCGCGCGCGATGTAGAGCCCCAGGCCGGTGCCCTGCTTGTCCGTGGTATAGAACGGCTCGAACAGATGGGCGCGGACCTCCGGGGTGATCGGCGGCCCGTCGTTGCCCACCTCGATCTCGGTGCGATCCTCGGCGCCGGCGACGCGAATGCGGATGCTGCCCGGCCGCCGGCTGCAATAGCGCCAGGCGTTACGCATCAGGTTCCACAGGATCTGTTCGAGGTGACCCGGGTCCATGCAGACCGCGCTCTGCCTCGACAGGTGCACGTGGACGACGCCCGGCCCCACCGATTCGCGCTGCGAGAAATGCTGCACGAAGGCCGGCAGGAATTCCTCCAGGTCCACGTGTTCGCGCTTGATCCGGTCGCGGCGGTTGAGGGACAGCACGTCCTCGACCAGGCCGTTGAGGCGGCGCACGTGATCCTCGATGATGCGCGTGAGCTTGGGCGCGATGCCGTCGCGCGCGTCCTCCTTGAGCAGTCCGGCGGCGTGGCTGATGGCGGACAGGGGATTGCGGATTTCGTGCGCCAGGTTGGCGGTCAGCATGCCCAGAGAGGCCAGCTTCATCTTCTGCGCCTGCGCTTCCAGTTCCGTCATGTCCTCCAGCACCACCACCGCGCCCTCGCGGCGTGTCGGCTCCAGCTCGATGAAGCGGGCGCGCAGGCGGTGACCGCCCTCGTCCACCTGGAAGGGATGCTCCGGCAGCGCCCGGTTCTGCCGCCAGGCCGCCCACAGGCCGGCGAGCACGGGCGCGCAGCGGGCGAGGCCGCTGCCGACATGGAAGCGCGTCGCCAGCAGGATCTCGGCGCGCGCGTTGTATTGCAGCACCTCGCCCTCGCCGTTGACCGCCAGCACGGCATAGGGCAGCTCCTGGATGACGCGTTCGTTGATGCGCGCGAGGCTTTCCGCCTGGCGCGACTTTTCCCGCGCCAGGGCGGCGGCCGCCAGGAACCAGGGCGGCGGCCGCCAGGGCGCCGCGCGCCAGGGCGTGGGAGAGCAGAGCGACGCCGAAAAAACCGAGGGACAGCAGCCCGGCGCGGACGAAGCCACCCACGCCGGATTCGAAGCGGATCAATTGCAGGGTCTGCTCGCCAAGCACCACCAGGGAGGCCACCGCGGCCCAGAACAACACGGCGCGGGTCTCCGGCAACATGCCCACCGCCGCCACGGTGACGATGAGCAGCAGGCCCATGCCGCTGGCGTTGCCGCCGGACAGATACATGAGCAGGCCCAGGCAGGCCAGGTCGGCGATGACCTGGCGCACCACCTGGCGCTCGAAGGCCTCTTCGCGCCTGACCAGCGGCCTGCGGAACAGCAGGGCGCTGAGGAAATAGGCGGCGCAGGTCAGGGTGAAGAGAACGGGATGGTCCAGCCGGGTAAAAGGCTGGCCGGACAGCAGCCCCGTCAGCCCCAGCGCGCAGGCCAGGAACAACCGAAAATGATTGAGATGGACCAGGGACCGCCAGAAACCGTCCGGATAACCGGCGGCGGGAACATCAGGAATCGGCGCGGCGATGTTCATCGCAACAGTAGAAACGCCCCCCGCTGAGGATGGCCTCCGAGCGGGGCAGGTTCACCCCGCAGGTCTTGCAGCGCACCATGTCTTCCGCCGCCGGGGCTTCGCGGGTGTCGGCGGCATCGCGCTTCCGTATCATGCGACGGTAGAGATAGACGCCGAGCAGGACCAGCAGGATGAGGGTGATCAGCTTACCCACGCGACAGCCCGTCCTTGTGCGCCTGGTTGACCACCACCAGCAGTTGCTTGAAGGGGATCTCCCGGCCCCAGCGGTTGAGGAACTGCATGTAGGGCAGATCCTTGCCGGTGGGAAACTGGTATTGGTCCGAGATCATGTCGTCGTAGAGCTTGCGCAACACGCCATCCAGGTGGTCCAGCATGTTTGACCAACGCTCCGCGTTCTCCGGATCGTAGTCGATGCCGGCGCGCATCTCGTCGATTTCGTACACCGCCTGGTGCACCAGATCCACGTATTCGTCGTAGGTTTTCGGGCCTTTCATGCTCGTTCAGTCGCCTTGGGTTGTGACCAGCCGTAACGATACACGAGCTATGCCGTGACCGTCCCAGCGCGCGCGGCTCCACGGCATGCACATGAGTTGATTGGTATCAATGAAGCGAGCACGGTCTTTCACCAAGATGGCGGCCCCCCGTGCGTTCGCCATACCGCTTATCCGGCGGTTGGCGCGACGGGCATTCGTCGCCGTTCCCGCAATGTTTCGCAAAGGACCCCGCCATGTACAAGAAATCCCTGCTCATGATCGCCTCCCTGGCCGTCTTCTCCAGCGGCGCCGCCCTGGCCGCCCCCGCCGACGACGCCTGCGCCGCCCTGATGGACGCGCGTGGCAACCTGGTCAAGATGCTCGACTCCACCGACAAGGCCATCAACGATGGCCTCAAGGCCAACATCGCCGCCGCCTCCGCCAAGCTCGACGCCACCCTGGCCGCAATGGCGAAGAGCTACAACGCCGACGACGCGGCGAAGGCCGCCACCTTCAAGCCGACCTGGGAGGAATTCAAGGCAACCCGTGACGGCGAGATCGTGCCCCTGATCTACGCTGGCAAGAACGCCGACGCCAAGGCCATCGGCACCGGCATCCAGGCCCAGCGCATGGGCAAGATGCGCGCCGCGATGGGCTGCAAGTAACCCCTTCGCCACAAACGAAAACAGGGGCCTCGGCCCCTGTTTTCGTTCCTGAGAGCAGGCCTATTTGCCAGCGAACTCTTACAGCTTGCGAGCCCGCACCACGTTGCCGTTGAGGCCCGCTTCCTTGGCGGAGCCACCTTAGGCCAGGGTCATCAGCTGCGAGTAGTAGAGCACCGGGATGTCGAACTTGGTGCCGTAGCGCTTGTTGATCTGGCCCTGGTAGACCTCGACGTTGGCCTGGCACGATCGTGTCCCTGGACGTGGTGTAAGAAGCGATCAGGCGGTCGGCGTGAACCCATTGCTTGGTTTGGGCTCTCGCGTAGCGACATCCCGGCGTCGGCGCGGGGCTTGTTCCGCTAGCGCCGCACTGCCCTGAAACGACAACGGGGCACCTCTCGTTTCATGCACGCACCGCGGGCAAGCCCGTTCCTACGCCGCTTTCCGATGCACCATTCCGGCTTGGCGGCCGGTCTAGGCGCGCCTCAGCGATAAGCGTGAATACGCAGATAGAGCGCCCGCATGCGCGCGATAGGCTCTGGACTCATATCGCCTGCGCCGTAGCGGGCATCCTCGAATAACCGGGTCAACTCCGCGGCCTCGCGGTACAAGTGGCCCTGGCGTTCGCGCAACTGGGCCAAGTAGTCGCTGGCATTGGCCAGATTGGATCGCCGGACATCCTGGAGCTCAAACAAGCGTCCCATGGCCTGATAGAGGCGGTGGGCTGCTAGCCGTCCTTCGCCATGCCAGCCAAGGATACCGTAGCGCAGAAACTCGTAGCGCGCGCGCAGCCAGATGTCCGCCTTGGCCTCCCGAAGAAGGCGCCACACGGCGAAACAAAGCGCCAGGATCGCGAGCAGGGCCATGGCCAGGGCAATCTGCTTCAGGTGTTGGGCCAACCACTCCTTGAAAGATTGCCAAAGCTTGTCCAGGTACCTCGTGATGGGTTGCAAGGTCAGGTTCATCCACTCGCCGGCCGCCGCCACGTGATTGATCGTGCTCTTCTGCCATTGGGGCATGCCTTCGCGTTTCGCCGCCAGACGCATCTCGGCCGGGCTTGGCCAGCCCCCTCCCGGGCGCATGCCCAGGCCGCTCCCGGATTCTCCCGTCCCCCCGCCATAGCCTTGGCCCAGACCGTCTCGACCTGCCGCGGCTTTTCCCTGATCCTGTCCACTTGCGCCATGTCCCTCTCCCCCCGGCCGGTCGCCCTGTGCAAGTTCCGATTCCGGCGTAAACCAGCCCAGGCTGCTCAGCTGGCCGAAGCGCCATTGCAGGTAAGGCCAGGTCGGTTGCGGTGTGAGGGTATAGAGCAAGGTACCCAGCAGCAGGATGGTCGTGGTGGCGGCTGCGATGGCCGCGTACTGGCCGCCCGCCACGGCCTGTGCCAGGCTCTGCTGGCGCAGGTCCTGGGCGCGGCGGTTGATCTGCTCCGCCACCAGGGTAAACACCACCGCCGCCACGTAGGGCACCAGGTAAAACAGCATGGTCCAGTCGGCGCGGAAGTGGGTGGCGGCGAACATCACCATCACCGCCGAAACCAGCAGGCCCAGGTACAGTTGCCGCCGCGTCACGGTGACGCAGTTCTGGGCCGCCTGCAGCATGCCCAACATGGCGATGCCGGCCCGGGGCAGTCCCCACATGGGCAGAAACAGGATCAAGGTCAAGATGAGCGCCAACACCAGTACCGTCTTCTGGCCCAGCCTACCGTCGTCGCCGAGCTGGCCCCGCTGGCGCCAGCCCACCCGCAGGGTCAGACCAAACACCACGGCCCACATCAGGACCTCTAGCCCGAAACTCCCATGATGGATGTCGAGGAAGGCATTGCAGGTCACGGCCAGCAGCAGCGAAGCAAACAGACCCACATAGGCGGGGAAGTAAGTAAGGGGCGGGGAGACGCCGGGCTTCATGGGTTGAACAGCCGAACCAGATCGTCGCCCCGGCGCACGTTCAGGCAATTGGCGCCCAGGTCCAGCAAGCCCGCCGGGCCAGCCTCCCCCTTGACCGTTCGCGGGGTGCCAGATCGGGCGTCCTGGAATGTCGCCCGGTTGAACACCACCGCCAGCAGGTTCGCCCCCTTGGCCCGCAGCAGGGCCAGAGCCAAAAGGGTATCGGCCCGCTGGGCCTCGGGCTCGGAGAGGAACACCACCACCGTTTCTCCCTGCTGGCAATCCACGGCTACCTGCTCCAGCACCCGTGCATAGGGCGTATCGCCGTCGGCCGCCACCACCGCCAGTTCGTCCAGCAGGCCCTGATAGTGGTGCTCTCCGCTGCCGGGAGGCAGGTAAAGGCCGCGCGCGCCCTGGCCCATCAGACGCGTGGGGATGCCGTTGCCGGCGGCATGCTTGGCCGCGGAGGCGGTGATGCGCACGGAGTACTCGAAGGTGGATTCCCGTCCCTGGCCCAGGTTGGCGGCCGCCGACTGGTCGAGGACAAGATACAGGCAGGCGGAAGCCAGGGGCTCGAATTCCTTCACCATCAACTCGTTGAGCCGGGCCGTGGTGGGCCAGTGCACGTGGCGCGGATTGTCGCCTCTCCGGTATTCCCTGAGGCCCGAGAAATCCGCCGCGCCGGAACCCTCCGGCAACAGGAAACCGCCACGGTGGATCTGGCTGGGGGCGCCCTTGAGGGGCAGTGCCATGATGGGGAAGACGTCCGGGTAGATGCTCAGGGTCTGCACCCCGTCGTTGCGCTGCTGGCGCGCCTCCGCCAGGCCCAGGGGAAAGCTGGAGGCCAGGCCCACCGGCCCCAGGCGGTAGAAACCCCGCTTCTCGCACAGCACCGGCACCTCGAACCTGCGCGCGCCACCCCCCGGCACGTAGGTCACCACGCCCAGGGTCTTCTCGCCGCTATCCACGCGACCCTCCGCCGTGCCGACGAAGGGCAGCCGGTCCACCAGTTCCACCATGAAACGGGGCAGCCAGCCGTGGTTGGTGACCTCCACCTGGAAGGCGATGGTGTCGCCTTCCTCCGCCCGCTCAGGCCCGCTGCGGGTCACCGACAGGCGCTTGACCAGCCAGTGGGGCCAGGAAATACCGGTGATGAGGGTGGCGGAGAGCAGGGCGGCGATGGCCCAGGGCAGGGCCTGGGCCCGGTTGATGGCGGCCACGTAGGCCACCAGGATGAGCAGGCACAGCACCAGGGGCTTGACGTGGCGGGGTTGCCAGGCGGGCAGGGTGAGGCCGGGGGATTTCATCGTGGCCAGCACATCTCAGAAGATGTCCCAGGTCGGGTTATGGAAGCCGTCCTTCTTGGCCCGGGCCGCCGCCTCCGGGTCAATGGTCTGCAGGACCGGCAGGAGGCGATGGAAGAGGCCGACGCAACGGGTCTTTCGGTTTGCATCGGCATCGCTGTAGAAAGTGTTCCGGGCCAGGCGGACGAGGGTCGCTTCCGCCGTCTTGCTATCCCGCCTGGCCATCGCTTCGAAGACCTCGGCCAGACGCTCAACGGCCTGTTCAGCGAGGCCGGCCTCATCGCGTTCGATGCCTAGCGCCAGGACCGGCAGGCACCAGGCTGAATGCTGGGCTGCCAGCCAATCCACCAGCCCCCAGTAGGCCCGGACGGCCACCTCGACGATGGGGTGGCCTGGATTAGCCGGCAGGTCGACATTGCGGCCCTGGATGACTTTTTCGCTACGGGCGACGGAAACGGTTTCCAGAAGTTTCCGGGCGTGTTCCTGCAAGGCCCGGTCAGTTTCCAAGGCCAGTTCACGATAACCGTCGGCCCATGTCGAAAAGCGGGTCATGGCCCGGCTGTGGAGCGCCGATCCGGGGACTGCATTTATCGCGACGGCACGAAACCAGCCCACCGCCTGCATCGGCTGTTCCGATCGCTCCGCGGCGGCGAACAGCCTTTCCAGCACGCTCGCATACCAGCCGGCATCGGGGTGGCCCCATTGCCCGAGCTGGTAATAAACGCTACCTGCCTGCTGGTTATTCGCATACGGAGTGGCGGTTTCCAAGGCCAGCAACTCGTCGGCCACCCTGCGTAGGGCGTCGCTGGGGGGTGAGAAGGAAAAAACCGGGTGGCGGCCCAGGAAGAGATAGTTCGATAACACCGACTTGCAGAATGCCGGAGCCAGGGGTTTCAGGTTGCGGCCCAGGACCAGCAGCAGTTCGGGGTCCTCCTGGCTTGTGAACACCCAACCCGCGTTGCCGGATTTTGCCCGCAGCGGCTGGATCATGCGAAGGATGTATTTCGGGTCTACCTCCGATTCCTGCACGATGAGTTCGAGCAGGGCGTGCTCCAGGCCCTCTACCTTGTTGTATTTGTCCGGCCAAGTCTCGCGGATTGAGATTCCAAGTTCGATACGGGTGCGGGAGGGTACATCGTCCTCCAGCAACCATGTGCAGACCCGACGGCCGGCCTCCTTGGCTAGGACGTAGTGCATGGAGGTGGTGGCCACCACGATGGCGGCGATCTTGATGGCCGCCCGCGGTCGCCGGGCATGCAGGTCGTCCAGCTCTGCCAGGTAGCGCTCGGCACCCTCGCTCAGCTTCTTGGTCCAGTCTGGGCCGCCATACGTAGCGCTCTCCGGGAGTACCCTCAGATCACGGGCGTAGGGCGCGAAGCGGAACCAGGGTTCGTGCGCCATGAGCTTGCGGCGATAGGCATCGTGCTTTTGGATATCTTCGCTGGAGCCGTAAAAACGGAAACTCCAGCGCAACTCGCCTGATTTCGTCCTGCCGAAGGTGCCGCCACCGGGGATCTTCGGGGGATAGACGAGGCGGAGTGTCTGATCGATCAGGGTCATCAGCATGGCGGCACCTTTTTGGATTCCACTCAGACCGGTGGGGCCAGTTTGTCGAGGATTTCCTTGAGAATGCCCTTCGCGGTCTGCCCCATGGCTGCGGCCTGGGGCCGGACGATGAGGCGGTGCTCCAGCACCGGCCCCGCCATGGCCTTGACCATGTCCGGGGTGACGTACTCCCGGCCGCGCAGGTAGGCCAACCCTTGCGACCCCCGGGCCAGGGCCAGGGTGCCTCGGGGGCTGGCGCCCAGGCGCAGGTCGGCGTGGGTGCGGGTGGCGGCGGTGATGCGGGCGGCATACTCGGCCACATCCGGCGCCAGGTGCACTGCCTTCACCGCCCCCCGGGCGGCCAGTACCTCGGCCTCGTCGGTGACGGGCTCCAGAGTCTCGATGGGGTGCGCCTGGGCCTGGGCGCCGAGGATGCGCAGTTCCTCCTCCAGGGTGGGATAGCCCACGGCCAGACGCACGAAGAAACGGTCCAGTTGGGCCTCCGGCAGGGCGTGGGTGCCGGCCATGTCGATGGGATTCTGGGTGGCCAGCACCATGAAGGTCTTGGGCAGTTCGTAGGTGGTGCCGTCCACGCTGACGCTGAACTCCTCCATGCATTCCAGCAGGGCAGACTGAGCACGAGGCGTGGCGCGGTTGATCTCGTCAGCCAGCAGAATGTGGGTAAACACCGGGCCGGGGCGGAACTCGAATTCGCCGGTCTTCTGGTTGTAGATGGGTACGCCGGTAATGTCCGATGGCAGCAGATCCGGCGTGCATTGCAGGCGCTTCATGTCCACCGCCACCGAGCGGGCCAGGGCGCGGGCCAGCATGGTCTTGCCCGTGCCCGGCACATCCTCCAGCAGCACGTGGCCGCGGCACAGCAGGGAGATGACGGCCAGCTCGATGACGGGTCGCTTGCCGACGATGACTCGCTCGACGTTGTCGATGAGCGCATGGATGGCGTTCCGGTGCACGGCTTGCTATCTCCCTGGTTTCGTTATTTGGTCCGCGTGGCTGGTTGCTACGCGGCCCGCGGCGGGGATCGAATTTTAGCTTATCCGGCGCACCCAATCACCGGCTCCGCCGTATCCTGGCCGATCCATCGTGGCGCTTAGCTTGGCGGACCCGGCAAGTACAATAATGCAAACGGGCGCCTTGGCGCCCGTTTGCCGTTGAGAGGCGGGACGACTCACTTGCCGGCGAACTCTTCCAGCTTGCGAGCCTGCACCACGTTGCCGTTGAGGCCCGCTTCCTTGGCGGAGCCACCGTAGGCCAGGGTCATCAGCTGCGAGTAGTAGAGCACCGGGATGTCGAACTTGGTGCCGTAGCGCTTGTTGATCTGGCCCTGGTAGACCTCGACGTTGGCCTGGCACAGCGGGCATGGCGTGACGATCATCTCGGCGCCACCGTCATAGGCGGCCTCGATGATGTCCTTGATCTGGCCCTGCGCCTTGTCCGGCTCGGAGAAGGCCAGGGCGCCGCCGCAGCAGGTCACCTTCTGGTCGTACTTGACCGCTTCGCCGCCCACGGTCTCGATGAGCTTGTCGAGGTACATGGGGTTCTCGAAGGATTCGCCGGCGATGCCAAAGGGACGGTTGGTCTGGCAGCCAACGTAGCCGGCGAACTTCATGCCCTGCAGGGGCTTCTTCACCGGCTTCTTGAGTTCGTCGTAGCCCAGGTCCTCGATCAGCACCTCGACCATGTGGCGCACTTCGGGGATCACCTTGATGGCGAGGCCGGCTTCCTTCAGCGCGGTCTGCGTGTCGGCCATCAGGCGGTCGCTGTGCTCCAGGCGCTCCTTCGATTCCCGCGCGCCCAGCCAGCAGGCGGCGCAGGTCGCGACGATGTCCTGGCCGGGCAGGTTGGTCTCGGCCAGGGCGAAGTTGCGGGCGTTCATCACGTGGCGCGGCAGTTCGCCGGCCTCGGCATAGCTGATGGAGGCGCCACAGCAGTTCCAGTCGGGGATCTCGGTCATCCTGATGTCCAGGGTCTTGCACATGGACTCGACGGAAACCAGGTAGTTGGAGGCCGAGGCGCCCTTCTGGGACGAGCAGCCGGGGTAGAAAGCGTATTCCTTGCGTGCCATGTCTGATTACTCCTTACCCTTCGCGGCCTTGTTCCTGGCTTCCAGCTCTTCAGCCTTGGCCAGCATGGCGTGGATGCCCTTGATGTCCTTGCACTTGTGGCCCATGCCCAGCGCTTCCATGGGGTTCAGGCGGCCGGCCTTGACCAGGCCCAGGGCCACGTCCTTCATCTCCAGGCCCTTCTTGATGCCGGCGCCGAGGCCGTCCTTGAAGTACAGGCTCTGCGTGAGCTGCACCTCGTTGACGCGGCCGTACTTGGTGGCGTTACTCCAGAAGGTCTTCGACAGGTGCAGGGTGGGCTGCGCCTTGGGCGCCCGGCCGATGCGGTAGGCGTACTCGGCGATGCCATGCATGACGTGGGTCACCGGCACCTTGCGCGGGCAGCGCACGTAGCAGTTGTAGCAGGACGTGCACATGTACATGCCCTCGGAGTTCAACACCTCCTCGCGCTTGCCGGCGCGGATCAGCATGAAGATCTCCTGCGGCGGGTGGTCCCAGCCGGAATGGAAGTTGGTGGGGCAGGAGCCGGAACACAGGCCGCACTGCATGCACATCTTCACCCACTCGCCCATCTCGGCCTGCTCTTCAATCTCCTTGAGGAAATTGTTCTTGTAGCGCTCGGCCATCTCTTGATTCAGGTCGCTCATCACAATCTCCTTAGAAGCCCTTGAACGGGGACGGCGGGAAGGACTTGATCAGCGCCGCGTAGTCGTTGATCTTCTGGGGCAGGGTGGCGATGTCGGTGATCGCCACTTCCATGTCCATCACCCGCTCGGTTTCCAGGTTCATGCCCTTCAGGGTGTCGCCCACCTTGGACAGGCGGTAGCGGCCCAGCTCGGAACCCTTGACGAAGTGGCACTGGTATTCCTCGCCGTGCTTGCAGCCCATCAGCATGACGCCGTCGTAGCCGCCGTTGAGCGCGTCGGTGATCCAGATGGTGTTCACCGAACCCAGGCAGCGGATCGGGATCACCCGCACGTAGGGGTCGTACTCGTGGCGATTCATGCCGGCCATGTCCAGGGCCGGGTAGGCGTCGTTCTCGCAGGCCAGGATGAGGATGCGCGGCTTCTCGGAGAACTCGTCCGGCACGTCGACGGCCTTGATCTGCGAGCCCACGGTGTTCACCGAGTAGTTCTCGAAGGAGATCACCCGCACCGGGCAGGCGCCCATGCAGGTGCCGCAGCGGCGGCAGCGGGACTCGTTGAACAGCGGGAAGCGCTTCTCGTCCTCGTCGATGGCGCCGAACGGGCATTCCACCGTGCAGCGCTTGCACTGGGTGCAGCCTTCCAGACGCACGGTCGGGAAGGACAGGTCGCCGGCGCGCGGATGCGCGGCCTTGCCCAGGCCGGCGTTCTCCATCGCCTGGATGGCCTTCATGGCGGCGCCGGTGGCGTCTTCCTGGGCTTGCAGGATGTCCATCGGGCGGCGCACCGGGCCGGCGGCGTAGATGGCCGTGCGGCGGGTCTCGTAAGGAAAGCAGATGAAGTGGCTGTCGTTGAAGCCGTGCTTGAACTGCGGCACATCCGGGCCCTGGCGGTAGGTCAGGTTGAGCACCGACTGGTCCATCATCGCCACGACCTGCGACTTGGCGGTCTCGTCGCCGCCGTCGGCCAGGCGGTTGGCCTCGGCCAGTGCGTCCAGATCCGGACCGGAGTTGGGCACCACGCCGGTGGCCAGGACCACCAGGTCGGCCTGGGCCTCGGTGTCCTCGTTCAGGATCAGATCCTTGAACTTGACGGCGCAGGCGTTGCCGCTGGGGATGACGCTGGAGACCACGCCCTTGGAGAAGATCACGCCCTTGTTCTGGGCGGCGCGGTAGAAGTCCTCGCCGTTGCCGGGGGTGCGCAGGTCGGTGAACAGCACCACGGTGTCGATGTCCGGGTTGCTGTCCTTGAAGTACATGGCCTGCTTGATGCTGGTGTTGCAGCAGAAGCCGGAACAGTACTGCAGGTGGGTGCCGGAAGCGTCACGCTGGCCGGCGCACTGCACGAAGACCACGGATTTCACCGGCTGGCCGTCGGAGGGGCGGCAGATGGGCTTGCCGGCGGCGGCGGCTTCCTTGGCCAAGGCTTCGAGGCCGGCCTGATCCACCACGTTGGGGGTCTTGCCGAAGCCGAATTCGGGCAGCTTGTTGGCGTCGTAGAGGCTGAAGCCGGTGGCCTGGATGATGGCGCCGATGTCTTCCTGGGCCACGGCACCGGATTCCACGGCGATCTCCACCTTGAAGCGGCCGGGGGCACCGTCGGTCTTGGCGATGCTGGCGTTCAGGTAGACCTTGATGTTGGAATCGGCCTCGATGCGGGCGACCATGTCGGCCACACCGTTGTCCTCGGGAGACTTGAACGGCTCGCGGGTGGGCACGCGCTTGTGCAGCTTGGAGGCCCAGCCGCCCAGGGCGCCGTTCTTCTCGACCAGCACCACCTTGTAGCCGGCCTTGGAGGCTTCCAGGGCAGAGGTCATGCCGGACATGCCGCCGCCCACCACCAGCAGGGTCTTCACCGTGCCAGTCTTCTGGTTGCCCGGCGGCACCTGCATGGCCTTCACTTCGGCGCAGGCCATGCGCACGTAGTCTTCCGCCATTTCCTGGGTGGTCTCGCGGGCTTCCTCGGTGTCGGGACGGATCCAGATCACGCCTTCGCGCAGGTTGCCCCGGCTCATGGCGATAGTCGGGAAGTTGAACGCCTCGGTCTTGGCCCGGCGGGAGCAGGCGCAGATGGCGGCGTGGGTGACACCTTCCGTCTCGATGTCGTTCTTGATCATGGCCACGCCGTCGGCGGAGCAGAGGAAGTCGTGCTCGCGCACGAGGTTCATCTTTCCGGACTTGGTGGCGACTTTGGACAGGGCAGCGACATCGACGCGTTGGTCGATCTCGCAGCCCTTGCAGATGTAAGCAGCAGTTTTCGTATCAGCCATTTTTCTCAAGCCTCCGCGCGGGCGACTTTGTTGACGACCTGGATGGCCCGCAGCGCGGCCGCGGTGGCGCTTTGCACGGCGCGGTTCACATCCAGCGCGTTGGTGGCGCAGCCGGCGCCGAAGATGCCGGCGTTGGCCGGATCGGCCATGAGGAAGCCGGAGGAATCCGACATCACTTCGGCGGGGATTTCCACGCCCTTCACCGACGGCTCCATGCCCAGGGCCAACACCACCAGGTCATGAGCATTCGCGTAGCGCACGTAGCCCTCGGTGTTGACGCCGTTGCAGACGGGGTTGCCGTCCTTGTCCTCGGTGATGCGCGCCACCTTCGACTTGACGAAGCTGACGTTGGGATTGGCCTTGACCTTCTGGTAGAAGTCCTCGAAACGGTCGATGGCGCGGATGTCGATGTAGTAGATGGTCGATTTGCCCGCGTCGCCGTACTTCTCCTGCACGTAGTGGGTCTGCTTGAGCGAGCCCATGCAGCAGAATCGGGAACAGTGGCGCAGATGGTTCTCGTCGCGGGAGCCGGCGCACTGGATGAAGGCGATGTTCTTCGCCTCCTTGCCGTCGGACGGGCGCAGGATCCTGCCGCCGGTGGGGCCGTGCGGATCGGCCAGGCGCTCGAATTCGACGTTGCTGATGACGTTGGGGAAGCGGTCGTAGCCGTAGTAGACGATCTTGGAAGCGTCGTACGGCTGCCAGCCGGTGGCCCAGACGATGGCGCCGGCGTTCAGGCTGATGACTTCTTCCTGGTCGTCCAGGTTCACCGCGTCGTACTTGCAGGCGGCCTTGGCGCGCTCGGCGTCGGGCGTGCCGATGATCGACGGGTCGATCACGTAGCGCTGGGGATAGGCCATGCTGGACGGCAGGTAGGCCGCCTTCACCTTGCCCAGGTTGTAGTTGAACGCGTCGGCGATCTCGGTCTGCACCGCCTTGCCACACTCGCCACAGGCGGTGCAGTTGGTGTTCACGTAGCGAGGCTTCAGCTTGACGGAAACGCTGTAAGCGCCCTTGCCACCGGTGATGCCGGTCACTTCCGCCAGGGTCAGCACCTGGATGCGGGGATTGGCCTTGAGGCGGCGCAGGTTGATTTCCAGGCCGCAGGTGGGGTGGCACATCTTGGGGAAGTACCGGTAGAGCTGGACGGTACGGCCGCCCAGGTACGGGTTCTTCTCCACCAGCACGACTTGCTTTCCGGTTTCGGCCGCTTCGAGCGCCGCCGTCATGCCGGAGATGCCGCCGCCCACGACCAGGATGGTCTGGTTGGTCGCAACGATGGACGTCATGGTTCGCCTCCGATGGGTGAAGACTGCAGGAATTTCGCGAGACCGGACAGGCTGAAACGGCCCGGCCAAATAGGCGCGAATGTTACCCGCAAAGACCCACCCCCCGCGAGATAGGTTTAATCGAATGTACTTATGAATGAATAGACTGGGTAAATCCGAGAACAAGCCGGGGTCTTGCCCGGCTTGCTTGCCCCACCACGTTCAATCGAGCCGAAGCCGCTGCGCCCGCAATTTTTCGAGGGTGGCGCCGAAATCGGCGAGGCGCTTGCGCTCCTGCTCCACCACCGCGGCGGGTGCCTTGTCGACGAAGCTGGCGTTGGAGAGCTTGCCGTTGGCCTTGGCGATCTCCCCTTCCAGGCGGGCGATCTCCTTGTCCAGGCGGGCCCTTTCCGCCTCCCGGTCCACTTCCACGTGGAGCATGACCCGCCAGTCGCCCAGCACGGAGACGGGGGCGTCGCCCTCGGGCAGGGCGGCCACCGCCTCCACTCCGGACAGGCGGCCGAGAGCGGCGATATAGGGCGCGTAGGCGGCGGCCCGGCTGGCGTCGCCTTCCAGGTAAAGCGGCACTTTCTGGGCTGGGGACAGGTTCATCTCGCCGCGCAGGTTGCGCACGGCGTTGACGAGGTCCTTGAGGCCGGCCATCTCCGCCTGGGCGGCGGGATCGGCGCGGGAGCGCTCGGTTTCTGGATAGGGGGCCAGCATGATGCTTTCCCCCTGCTTTCCGGCCAGAGGCGCCACCGCCTGCCAGAGTTCCTCGGTGACGAAGGGGATGATGGGATGGGCCAGGCGCAGCAGGGTTTCCAGCACGGTAAGCAAGGTGTGCCGCGTGCCGGCCGCCTCCGCTCCGCCGCGGGCGATCTGCACCTTGGCCAGTTCCAGGTACCAGTCGCAGTACTCGTCCCAGACGAATTCGTAGACCGCCCGGGCCGCCATGTCGAAACGATACTGGTCGAAGCCGGCCCGCACCTCGGCCACGGCCTGATCCAGGCGGGCCAGGATCCAGCGGTCGACGAAGGAGAGCCCGACGGGAAACGGGAAATGGGACTCGCCGCTTCGCGGCTCAGGGAAAATGTGGCCAGCGGGGGGCGCTTCCCGTTTCCCGTTTCCCGTTTCCCCATTCTCGACATTCATCAGCACGAAGCGGCTGGCGTTCCACAGCTTGTTGCAGAAGTTGCGGTAACCCTCGCAGCGGGCCATGTCGAACTTGATGTCGCGGCCGTGCGTGGCGAGTGAGGCGAAGGTGAAGCGCAGGGCGTCGGTACCGAAGCTGGGAATGCCGTCCGGGAATTCCTTGCGCGTCGCCTTCTCGATCTTGGGCGCATCCTTGGGATTCATCAGGCCGCTGGTGCGCTTCGCCACCAGATCGTCCAGGGAGATGCCGTCGATGAGGTCGATGGGGTCCAGCACGTTGCCCTTGGACTTGGACATCTTGTTGCCGTGGGCGTCCCGCACCAGGCCGGTGACGTAGACGTCCCGGAAAGGCACCTGGTCGGTGAAGTGCAAGGTCAGCATGACCATGCGCGCCACCCAGAAGAAGATGATGTCGAAGCCGGTGACCAGCACCGTGGTGGGCAGGTAGTGCTTCAGCTCCCAGGTGTCGTCAGGCCAGCCCAGGGTGGAGAAGGGCCACAGGGCGGAGGAGAACCAGGTGTCGAGCACATCCTCGTCGCGGTGGATGGCCTTGCCCCCGGCAAGCTTCTGCGCTTCCGCCTCGTCCCGGGCCACGTAGACGCCGCCGTCCTCGTCATACCAGGCGGGGATGCGGTGACCCCACCAGAGCTGGCGGGAGACGCACCAGTCCTGGATGTTCTCCAGCCACTGGCGGTAGGTGGTGGTCCAGTTCTCGGGGACGAAGCGCAGTTCACCCTTGTCCACCACGTCCAGGGCCCGCCTGGCCAGGCCTTCCATGCTCATGAACCACTGGTCGGTGAGCATGGGCTCGATGACCGCGTGGGTGCGGTCGCCGCGGGGAATCTGGAGCTTGTGGGGCTTGGCGGAGACGAGCAGGCCCTTGGACTGCAACTCGTCGAGAATCTTCTGGCGGGCGACGTAGCGGTCCAGGCCCTGGTACTCGGTGGGCGCGAGATCGTTCATCTTCGCGTCCAGGGTGAGGACGTTGATGGCGGCGAGCTTGTGGCGCTGCCCCACCTGCCAGTCGTTGAAGTCGTGGGCGGGGGTGATCTTCACCACGCCGGTGCCGAACTCCCGATCGACATAGTCGTCGGCGATGATGGGAATGCTGCGCTCCGCCACCGGCAGGCGCACGCTCTTGCCGATGAGGTGGGTGTAACGCTCGTCGGCCGGGTTCACCGCCACGGCGGTGTCGCCCAGCAGGGTTTCCGGGCGGGTGGTGGCGACGGTCAGCACGCCGCTGCCGTCTTCCAGGGGATAGCTGATCTCCCAGATGAAGCCGTCCTCCTCCTCGCTCACCACTTCCAGGTCGGACACGGCGGTCTGCAAGACCGGGTCCCAGTTCACCAGGCGCTTGCCGCGATAGATGAGGCCCTCGTTGTAGAGGCGCACGAAGACCTCGGTGACGGCGCGGGAAAGGCCCTCGTCCATGGTGAAGCGCTCGCGCGACCAGTCGGGGCTGGTGCCCAGCCGGCGCATCTGCCGGGTGATGGTGGAGCCGGAATGCTCCTTCCACTCCCACACCTTCTCCAGGAATTTCTCGCGGCCCAGGTCGTGGCGGCTCACCTTCTGTGCGTCCAGCTGGCGTTCCACCACGATCTGGGTGGCGATGCCGGCGTGGTCGGTGCCCGGCTGCCACAGGGTGTTGTCGCCGCGCATGCGGTGGTAGCGGGTGAGGGCATCCATGAGGCCGTGCTGGAAGGCGTGGCCCATGTGCAGGGTGCCGGTGACGTTGGGCGGCGGCAGCAGGATGCAATAGAAGGGTTGGCTCTCCTCCCGGCCCATGCCGTAGTAGCCGGCGCCCTCCCAGTGGGCATACCAGCGTTTCTCGATGTCGTGGGGTTCGAAGGATTTGGCGAGTTCCATGCTGCGGTCCTGAAAAACACGAGGCGCGGAATGGGCCGCGCCTCGGAATGAATGAAGGGTCGAAATTATACGGGCAGCCCCGGCCCGCTCGCGGAGATCAGCTTTCCTCGTCGCGATGCCGCTGCATTTCGTCGCGGATGGCCTTGCGCACCGATTCCTCCATACGCAGTTGCTGGCGGATGAACATGTCGGTCAGCCGCTGCTCCATGGCGATCACCAGACGCTCCATTTCCACGCTCATGTCGGCGGGCAGGGGCGGCGGCGGCGTGGCCTGGTGGTCGCCGGCACGGCGTCCGGCCTGGCGCCGGTCGCCCAGCCGCCGATCGAGCTCGCGGCGATCGCCGCGACGGCGCTCATGCTGTTCCGCGTCGTCCGCCGCGGTCGCGTCCACCACCTCGGTGAGCAGGGGGAAATCCTCGAATTCGAGGCTCTTGTCGAGCAGCGCATCGGGGGCGCGCCGGACGAGCAGGGCATCGATCTTGCCGAACAGGTCGCCCTTGTGTTCGCTCATTTCGCGGCCGCCAGATCGTGCGTGTCCACCGCGTAGCCGCGCTCGCGGAAGAAGCGCAGGCGCGCGCGCGCTCGCTCGCGGTCGGCGGGGTCGGTGGTGACGATCTCCATCACCCGCTCGAAGCGGCCGAAGAAAGCCGGTGTCTCATCCTCCAGGTTGATGAGCACGTCGGCGCTGGCCAACTGGTCCGGATCGTCGCCGATGAGGATAGGCGTCTCAGCGGCCAGGGCATGGCCGCAACGCACGTGCGGCAGGAAGGAGAGTTGCTGGGCGGTCCAGAACAGACCGTCCAGTTCCTCGCAGCGTGCCGGCTGCCGGCTGTACACCAGCGCCCGCTGGCCGGCCTGGAAGGTTTTCGCGGCGAGCCTGCGGGCCACCTCGGCCTTGGCCGGAGCGTTGAAGTAGAAATCGATGCGGGTCATCGGCGGTGCGGCATGTCACACGTTGGTGCCAAGGTTAGTGCCATTACGTCCGCCACGCCAGCCATGGCCGGCGTACCCACATTCAGCGTCGCCGGGCGATCGCCGCGGCGCAGGCCTCGCCCAATCCCGCCGGACTCTTGGCCACCACCACGCCGGCCGCCTCCAGCGCGGCGATCTTCTCCGCCGCCGTGCCCTTGCCGCCGGCGATGATGGCGCCGGCATGGCCCATGCGCTTGCCGGGCGGGGCGGTGACGCCGGCGATGTAGCCGGCCACCGGCTTGGTCACCTTCGCCTTGATGAACTCGGCCGCCTCCTCTTCACGGCTGCCGCCGATCTCGCCCACCATGATGATGGCCTCGGTCTCCGGATCGGCCTGGAACATCGCCAGGCAGTCGATGAAATCCAGGCCCTTGATGGGGTCGCCACCGATGCCGACGCAGGTGCTCTGGCCCAGGCCCAGCTTGGTGGTCTGGTACACCGCCTCGTAGGTCAGGGTGCCGGAGCGGGAGACGATGCCCACCTTGCCCTTGCGGTGGATGAAGCCGGGCATGATGCCGATCTTGCACTCGTCCGGGGTGATGACGCCCGGGCAGTTGGGGCCGATGAGCACCGCGCCGTTTGCGCGGATCGCCGCCTTCACGTTGATCATGTCCCGCACCGGGATGCCCTCGGTGATGCACACCACCACCCGGATGCCCGCTTCCGCCGCTTCCAGGATGCCGTCGGCGGCGAAAGCGGCGGGCACGTAGATGACGCTGGCGTCGGCGCCGGTGTCGCGCACCGCGTCCTTCACCGTGTTGAACACCGGCAGATTCAGGTGGGACTGGCCGCCCTTGCCGGGAGTGACGCCGCCCACCATGCGGGTACCATAGGCGATCGCCTGTTCGGAATGGAAAGTGCCCTGCTTGCCGGTGAAACCCTGGCAGATGACGCGGGTGTCCTTGTTGACCAGGATGCTCATGTCAGTGTCCTCCCACGGCGGCCACGGCCATTTTCGCCGCCGCGTTCAAGTCGTCGCTGGCCTGGATGGGCAGGCCGGAAGTGGCCACCGCCTCCGCCAGCATCCTGCGTCCCAGGTCCACGTTGGTGCCTTCCAGCCGCACCACCACGGGGATGGTCACGCCCACCTCCTTCACCGCGTCGATGACCCCCTGGGCGATGACGTCGCAGCGCATGATGCCGCCGAAGATGTTGATGAGCACCGCCTTCACGTTGGGGTCGGCGAGGATAATCTTGAAGGCCCGCGCCACGGTGGCCGCCGTGGCGCCGCCGCCCACGTCCAGGAAGTTGGCGGGTATGCCGCCGGAGAGCTTGATCAGGTCCATGGTGGCCATGGCCAGGCCGGCGCCGTTCACCATGCAGCCGATGTTTCCATTCAGGGCGATGTAGTTCACCTCGTGGGCGTGGGCCTCGGCTTCCTTGGCATCGATCTGGGTCTCGTCGGCGATGGCCGCCAGGGCCTTCTGCCGGTAGAGGGCGTTGTCCTCCACCCCCATCTTGCAGTCCAGGGGCAGCAGCCTGCCGTCCGTGGTGACGATGAGGGGGTTGATCTCCAGCAGGGCCAGATCCTTCTCCAGGAATACCTTGTAAAGGGTCTTCGCCAGCTTTACGAAGGCACCGATCTGGTCGCCTTCCAGGCCCAGGCCGAAGGCCAGGTTGCGGCCCTGATAATCCATGAAGCCGGTGACCGGGTTGACCCATTCCTTGAGGATCTTTTCCGGCTCGGTGCGGGCCACTTCCTCGATGTCCATGCCGCCGGCGGCGGAAGCCACAAAGCCGATGCGCTCGGCGGCGCGGTCGACCGTGATGGACAGATACAGCTCGCGGGCGATGGGCAGGGTTTCCTCGATGAGGAGCTGGTTCACCGGCTGGCCGTCGGGAGCGTTCTGATAGGTGGTGAGGCGCGTGCCCAGCAACTGGCCGGCGGCAGCGCTGAGTTCGTCCAGCGAGCGGACCAGCTTGACGCCGCCCGCCTTGCCGCGCCCGCCGGCATGGATCTGGGCCTTGGCCACCCAGGCGGCACCGCCCAGTTCGGCGGCGGCCGCGGCGCACTGGCCGGCCTCGCTCACCATCACGCCGCGCGGCGTGGGAATGCCATAGTCGCGCAGCACGGCCTTGGCCTGGTATTCATGGAGATTCATGGAAGAACACCTGCGTTCACGGGAAAACGGCATTTTCCGGCAAAGCCCGCGTCGTCGCCAGAAGAAGCCGCGCGGTATCATCAACGGGTTCTTGAAAGGCCCCGCATGAAGGAAATCCTGGTTCTTTATTACAGCCTGCACGGTTCCGTGCAGCAACTGGCCCGGCACATCGGCCATGGCGTCGAGTCGGTGCCCGGCATGGCCGCTCGGCTGCGCACGGTGCCCAAGGTGATGACGGAAAGCGACGCGCCCGCCAGGCTGGTGCCCGACGCCGGCGCCCCCTTCGCCAGCCACGACGACCTGCGCGAATGCGTGGGACTGGCGGTGGGCTCGCCCACCCGCTTCGGCAACATGGCGGCGGCGATGAAGCACTTCTGGGACGGCACCTCGGGACTGTGGCTCAACGGCGACCTGGTGGACAAGCCGGCCTGCGTCTTCACCTCGACGGCCAGCCTGCATGGCGGCCAGGAAGCCACGCTGCTGTCGATGATGACGCCCCTCTTGCACCATGGCATGCTCTTCGTCGGCCTGCCCTATTCCAACCCGGAACTGAACCAGACCCGCTCCGGCGGCACCCCCTACGGCGCCAGCCACTGGGCCGGGCCGGACGGCCGCGAGCCAATCACCGACGAGGAGCGCAAGCTGGCCTTCGCCCAAGGCCGGCGGCTGGCGGATATCGCCGCGAGGCTGGCCCGGTGAACCCCGCCGGCGACAGCGGCCGCGACAACGGCGCCGAGGCCCGCCGCTTCGCCCGCGCCCAGCACAGCGGCGTGCTGTCGACCCTTTCCAGGCGGGTCGACGGCTTCCCTTTCGGCTCGGTGGCGCCCTTCATCCTCGACCACGCGGGCCGGCCGGTGATCCTCATCTCCAGCCTCGCCGAGCACACCCGGAATATCGACGCCGACCCCCGCGTCTCCCTCATCGTCCAGCCCTACGCGCCGGACATGCAGGTCACCGGCCGGATCACCGTGCTGGGCCGGGCCGAGAAGCTGGCGGACAAGTCGGCACTCGGCCCCCGCTACCTGCGCTTCCACCCCCAGGCGGCCGACTACTTCGCCATGCACGACTTCAGCTTCTACCGCATCGAGCCGGTGCGCATCCGCTGGATTGGCGGCTTCGGCCGCATCCATTGGGTGGAGCCGGAACAGTACCTGCTGCCCCCCTCCCCCCTGGCCGAGCAGGAAGAGGGCATCCTGGCCCACATGAATACCGACCACGCCGACAGCCTGCGCGACTATTGCCGGCATGTGCACGGCGTCGAGACCGCGAACGCGGAGATGATCGGCATCGATGCGGACGGCTTCGATGTGCGTGGCGATGCGGACATGCTGCGCTTCGCCTTCGCGACGCCCGTCGCCGACGCCCAGGCGGCGCGCCAGGCACTGGTGGCGCTGGCGCGGGCGGCACGCGCTGCAACAGCCTGATGGGCATGCATACCCTGAAGGGCATCAATCCCGCGCACTACCGCTACGCCGCCTCGGCCAGCCTGATCGCCCTGATCTTTCTCGGCGTGGCCTGGGAGCTCTGGCTGGCGCCGCTGCGTTCGGGCGGTTCCTGGCTGGTGCTGAAGGTGCTGCCCCTGCTGCTGCCCCTGTTCGGCATCCTGCACGGCCGTGTCTACACCTACCGCTGGTCCACCCTGCTGATCTGGCTCTATTTCACCGAGGGCGTGGTGCGGGCCTGGTCCGACACGGGGCTCGCATCCACCCTGGGCATGCTCGAAGTTCTCCTCGCCCTCGTGTTCTTCGCGGCCGCCGCGTTGTACACCCGCAACCCTGAACGGTTCTAACCCGCCCGCCGTTGATCCATATCAATGCGTGAGTTCGAGGTCCGGATATCATTCCGCGCATTAGCAATTCCTGATATTCCACTTCAGCCTCAAGGGTATCGTCATGACCACCGTGAAATCCATCCACTTCCAGTTTTTGCCCCTATCCATGCGCGTGCTGTTCAGCATGGTGCTGATCGTCTTCGGCATCGGTTATCTGATGGCGATGATCCAGGTGTGGGAAAACCACGCGGGCAAGGACGGCGATCCCATGCTCACCGCGAAGGATCTGATGATCTCCTACAGCGGCAACCCGGAGGGCACGAAGCTGGAAAGCTCTTTGCGCGCCTCCATGGCGGACATGCTACCGGCTGAAAAGCGTCAGGTCATCTTCGACTGGCTGCACGCAGGAGCGAAGCAGGAGGAATTCGAGGGCAAGATCAACCCCATCCTGCAGGAACACTGCGTGATGTGCCACACGCCCGAGGCCAACCCGCATCTGCCCAATTTCACCAACTTCGAAGGGGTGTCCAAGGTCACCGCCAAGGATGAGGGCATGAACCTGCATACCCTGGTCCGCGTGTCCCACATCCACCTGTTCTCCATCACCTTCATCTTCTTCATCGTCGGCTACATCTTCTCGCACGCCTACGTGCGCCCGACCTGGCTGAAATGCGTGCTCATCGCCACCCCCTTCCTGGTGCTGATCACCGACGTGGCCTCCTGGTATCTGACCAAGGTATGGACCGGCTTCGCCTGGGTGGTGATCATCTCCGGCGCCTTCATGGGCATGTCCTTCGCCGCCATGTGGCTGATCTCGATGTGGCAGATGTGGTTCTTCAAACCGCCCCAGGCGATCGCCGAAGACGATGGCAGGGTTCCCTGCATCCAGCGCTGAACCACCCCGTTACCGATCCTACGACCTACGACTACGACCGAGGCCATCATGAAACATCTTCCCTCGCTGCTTCTTGCTTCCCTGTTGCTCGCCGCCTGCTCGCGCGAACAACCCGCCGAAACCCCCGCTCCGCAGAGCGACCTGGCCGCCGGCAAGGCGGTCGCCGAGGCCAAGTGCGCCAGCTGCCATGGCCTCGACGGCAAGGGCACCGGCCCGGACATCCCCAACCTGGGCGGCCAGAAGGAAGCGTATCTGCTCAACGCCCTCAACGGTTACCGCACCGGCGCCCGCCAGCACATCGCCCTGCAACAACTTTCGACGGAATTGAGCGAAGCCGACGTCGCCAACATCAGCGCCTACTACGCCAGCCAGAAAGCGGCCACGCCCGCCGCCATGGGTGGCGGTGACGCCCTCGCCGCCGGCAAGGTGGCCGCCGCCAACTGCTTCGCCTGTCACGGCGAAGACGGCAACAGCCGCATCAAGGGCACGCCCAGTCTGGCGGGCCAGCACCCCGGCTACCTCAAGACCGCCATCCTGGCCTACAAGGATGGCGGCAGCCGCAAGGATGCCGTGATGGCCGCTCATGTCGATAAGCTGGACATGGTCGCGGTGGAGAGCATCGCCCTGTATTTCGCCGCGCAACCCGCCGCCACGCGCGAGAAGCCGGGGGTCGGCGATGCCACCCTGGGCGAGCCGCTCTCCGGCAAATGCGGTGGCTGCCATGGCCAGCAAGGCCAAAGCGCCGACGCCAAGACGCCCAGCCTGGCAGGCCAGGATGCCCGTTACCTGTTCACGACCATGAAGCAGTATCTCGCCGGCATGCGCGGACACCCCGAAATGAAGACCATGCTCGCCGGGGTCAAAGACAAGGATCTGGAGCACATCGCCGCCTTCTACAGCGTGCAGAGCCCGGCCAAGGCGGTGATCGGCAAGCCCACCGCGGGCGCGCAATGGGCCGAGCGCTGCGACAAGTGCCATGGCCCGGCCGCGCAAGACAACAGCATGGCCGCACCGCACCTGGAAGGCCAGCCGGTGGGCTATCTGGTGAAGGCGCTGAAGGATTACCGCGAAGGCAAGCGCGCCCAGTCCGCCATGCACGCCATGGGGGCTCCGCTCAACGACGCCGACATCCAGACCATCGCCGAGTACTACGCCAGTCAGCCCATGCGCTGAGCCGGCTGCGCCACCGAACTGGCGCATGCGGCATGCAAACGGCGGCCCGCGGGCCGCCGTTTTATCTGGGCGCGTACCGCTCAGACCTGCGGATGCGCGCGTTCCTCGGCGCCGAACAGCTTGTTCAACGCATTCAGGTAGGCCTTGGCCGAGGCAATGACAATGTCGGTATCGGCACCCTGGCCATTGACGATGCGGCCGTTGCGCGCCAGGCGCACGGTCACCTCGCCCTGGGCATCGGTGCCGGTGGTGATGTTGTTGACCGAGTAGAGCAGCAGGGTGGAACCGCTCTCCACCCTCTTCTCGATGGCGCGGAAGGAAGCATCCACCGGCCCGCCGCCGAACTCGTCGGCGCGAATCTCGCCGCCGCCGTCTGAGAGCACCACGAAGGCATGCGGCGTCTCGCCGGTCTCGGAACAGACCTTCAGGGAAACCAGCTTGAAGCGGTCGCAGGCGTCGAGGCCGCTTTCGTTCGCCACCAGGGCCTGCAGATCCTCGTCGAAGATCTCCCGCTTCTTGTCGGCCAGTTCCTTGAAACGCGCGAAGGCGGCGTTGAGCGCCTCCTCGCTCTCCAGGACGATGCCCAGTTCCTGCAGGCGGGTGCGGAAAGCGTTGCGCCCTGACAACTTGCCCAGGGTGAGCTTGTTGTGGCTCCAGCCCACGTCCTCGGCGCGCATGATTTCGTAGGTCTCCCGGTGCTTGAGCACGCCGTCCTGGTGGATGCCGGACTCATGGGAGAAGGCGTTGGCGCCGACGATGGCCTTGTTGGGTTGCACCGGGTAGCCGGTGATCTGCGACACCAGCCGGGAAGTGGGGACGATCTGGGTGGTATCGATGCGGGAGTCGCAGCCGAACACGTCGCGACGGGTCTTCACCGCCATGACGATCTCTTCCAGCGAGGCGTTGCCGGCGCGCTCGCCCAGGCCGTTGATGGTGCACTCGACCTGGCGCGCGCCGTTCATGACAGCCGCGAGGGAATTGGCCACCGCCATGCCCAGGTCGTTATGGCAGTGGGTGGACCAGACCACCTTGTCCGAGTTGGGCACCCGCTCGATGAGCTGGCGGATGCGCTCGCCCCACAAAGCTGGAATGCTGTAACCCACGGTGTCGGGCACATTGAGGGTCTTGGCGCCGGCCTGGATCACCGCCTCGAACACGCGGCAGAGGAAATCCATCTCCGAACGCACCGCGTCCTCGGCGGAGAACTCCACGTTGTCCGTGTATTCCAGGGCCATCTTCACCGCCTTGACCGCGGCTTCCACCACCTGGTCGGGCTGCATGCGCAGCTTCTTCTCCATGTGGATGGGGCTGGTGGCGATGAAGGTGTGGATGCGGCCCGAGGCGGCGGGCTTGACGGCCTCGCCTGCGGCGCGCACGTCGCGTTCGTTGGCGCGGGCCAGCGAACACACCGTCGAGTTCTTGATGACGCCGGCGATGGCCTTGATGGCATCGGCGTCACCCGGGCTGGCGGCGGCGAAACCCGCCTCGATGACGTCGACGCCGAGGCGCTCCAATTGCCGGGCGATGCGGATCTTCTCGTCCTTGGTCATGGCGGCGCCGGGACTCTGCTCGCCGTCGCGCAAGGTGGTGTCGAATATGATCAATCTGTCTGACATGACAAACTCCAAATAGCTTGCCCGCCCATGCCTGGGGCGGTCAGGAATAACCGTTGCGGTACTGCCGAGGGGGAAGTGTGATCAGTGCCCGCGCGGGGGCAGCAGCAGCCGGGTGGCAAGCCGCACGAGACAGAAGAAATGGCCGTTGGGGATGGCGTCGCGCATGGAACCGAATATAAACAGCTATTTCTCGCTCGGCAAGGCATCCGGGCGTTTCCGGGTAAGACGGCGTTTCAGCCAGTAGATATAACCCGACAGGCCATAAGCCAGCAGCAGCAGGAACAACACGATGGGCGGGTCCACCGAGATGAGACCGAATCCCAGCGCAACCAGGACGATGATGACGAAGGGCACGCTCTTCTTCAGGTTGATGTCCTTGCCGCTGTAGAAGCGCAGGCTGGTGATCATGGAGAGACCGGCGAACAGGGTCAGCCCCCAGGCCAGCCAGCTCACCTCGTCGCCCTGCACGCGGTTGTCGGCCATGACCCAGACGAAACCGGCCACCAGGGTCGCCGCCGCCGGGCTGGGCAGGCCCATGAACCAGCGCTTGTCCTGCACCGCCAACATGGTGTTGAAGCGGGCCAGGCGCAGGGCGGCGCCGGCGCAGTAGACGAAGGCGGCGATCCAGCCCAGCTTGCCCATGTCCTGCAGGGCGAAGCTGTAGATGACCAGGGCCGGGGCGACGCCGAAAGACACCATGTCGGACAGGGAATCGTATTCGGCGCCGAAGGCCGACTGGGTGTTGGTCATGCGCGCCACGCGGCCATCCAGGCCGTCCAGGATCATGGCGATGAAGATCGCCACGGCGGCCATTTCGAAGCGGCCGTTCATGGCCTGGACGATGGCGAAGAAGCCTGCGAACAGGGCGCCGGTGGTGAACAGGTTGGGTAGCAGGTAGATGCCGCGCCGGCGTGGTTTGGTGGTCAGGCCGTCATCGCCGGAATCCGGCTCCCTGTCGGGACCGGGCGTCATGTCGTGCATGGTCAGAACTGGGCGAGCACGTCGCTGGCGGCCCGAACCTTGTCGCCCAGGGCGACACGGGGCTTCGCGTCGGTGGGCAGGTAGACGTCCACCCGCGAACCGAAGCGAATGAAACCGTAGCGTTCGCCGCGCTTGAGCTGGGCGCCCGCTTCCACGTAGCAGAGGATGCGGCGGGCGATGAGGCCGGCGACCTGGACACTGGTGACGTCCTGGCCGGCCGGCGTGCGGAACCACACCGCGTTGCGCTCGTTCTCGGTGGAGGCCTTGGCCAGGTCGGCATTGACGAACTTGCCGGGGTTGTACCAGCGTCCCTTGACCTCGCCATCCACCGGCGCCCGGTTCGAATGCACGTTGAACACGTTCATGAACACGCTGATCTTCAGGGCCCGGCGCTTCAGCCAGGGGTCGTCGGTCTCCTCCACCGCGACGATGCGGCCGTCAGCGGGGGACAGCACCAAATCTTCACCAATGGGCACCACCCTCGCCGGATCGCGGAAGAACTGGAGAACGAAAACCGCGATGATCCAAAACGGCGCCGCCCAGGCCCAGCCGGCGAGCCAGGTGACAAGCAGGGCGGCAAGCAGGGCGCCGACCAGGAACGGCCAGCCCTCGCGGGCGATGAGGGGATGGGGCCAGGGGGCTTTGGTGGGGGGCATGAGTCCGATGCACATTATGGGAGCTAGAAGCGGGTAGTGGGTAGCTGGTGGCCAAATCCATTGCGCCTTAGGCGCGGACGAATGGCTACCCGCTACAAACTACGGGCCACCCGCTTAGTTCCGGCTCTTGTCCACCAGCTTGTTGGCCTTGATCCAGGGCATCATCTCGCGCAGCTTCTCGCCCACGACCTCGATGGGATGCTCGGCATTCAGGCGGCGGCGGGCGGTCATCTCGGGGTAGTTGGTCTTGCCTTCGAGGATGAAGCGCTTGGCGTAGTCGCCGGTCTGGATGTTCTTCAGGGCCTCGCGCATGGCGGCGCGGGAGGTCTCGTTGATGACCTTGGGGCCGGTCACGTACTCGCCATACTCCGCGTTGTTGGAGATGGAGTAGTTCATGTTGGCGATGCCGCCTTCATAGATCAGGTCGACGATCAGCTTCAGCTCGTGCAGGCACTCGAAGTAGGCCATCTCGGGGGCGTAGCCGGCTTCGGTCAGGGTCTCGAAGCCCATCTTCACCAGTTCCACGGCACCGCCGCAGAGCACGGCCTGCTCGCCGAACAGGTCGGTCTCGGTCTCTTCACGGAAGTTGGTCTCGATGACACCGGCACGGGCGCCGCCGTTGGCGGCGGCATAGGCCAGGGCGATGTCCTTGGCCTTGCCGGTCTTGTCCTGGTAGACGGCGATCAGGGAAGGCACGCCACCGCCGGCCAGATAGGTCGAGCGCACGGTGTGGCCGGGACCCTTGGGGGCGATCATGATCACGTCCAGGTCGGGGCGCGGCACGATCTGGTTGTAGTGGATGTTGAAGCCGTGGGCGAAGCACAGGGTGGCGCCCTTCTTGATGTTCGGCTCGATTTCCTTGTGGTAGACACCGGGCTGCTGCTCGTCCGGCACCAGGATCATGACCACGTCGGCGTCCTTCACGGCGGCGGCGACTTCCTTGACGGTCAGGCCGGCGTTCTTCGCCTTGTTCCAGGACGCGCCGTCCTTGCGCAGGCCTACGGTGACCTTGACGCCGGAATCCTTCAGATTGTTGGCGTGAGCGTGGCCCTGGGAGCCGTAGCCGACGATGGCGACCTTCTTCTTCTTGATCAGGGAGAGGTCGCAATCTTTTTCGTAGTAAACCTTCATTGGGGTTCCTTTCAGTCGGTGAAGGGGGAAGGGGGAAGGGGGAAGGGTGGTGTGGGCACTGTGACCCTTCCCCCTTTACCCTTCACCCTTCTCAGATTTTCATCACCCGGTCGCCGCGGCCGATGCCTGAGGCACCGGTGCGCACGGTTTCCAGGATGGCTGCGGGATCGATGGCGGCAAGGAATGCATCCAGCTTGGTCCCCGGGCCTGTCAGTTCGATGGTGTAGGTCTTGTCCGACACGTCGAGGATATGGCCGCGGAAGATGTCGGCCATGCGCTTCAACTCCTCGCGCATCTCGCCGCTGGCACGCACCTTCACCAGCATGAGTTCGCGCTCGATGTGGCTGCCGTCGGTCAGGTCCTGCACCTTGACGATGTCGACGAGCTTGTTGAGCTGCTTGGTGATCTGCTCGATGACGTCGTCGGAGCCCCGCGTGACGATGGTCATGCGCGACAGGGTGGCGTCCTCGGTGGGCGCCACGGTAAGGGACTCGATGTTGTAGCCGCGCGCGGAGAACAGGCCGGAAACCCGGGAAAGCGCGCCGGATTCGTTTTCCATCAGCAGGGAAATAATGTGTCGCATCGCCTCGTCCTTACACCAGGATCATCTCGGACAGGCCCTTGCCGGCGGGAATCATGGGGAACACGTTCTCGCGCGGGTCGGTGAGGAAGTTGAGGAACACCAGGCGGTCCTTGTATTTGCCGAAGGCATCGCGCAGGGCCGGTTCGACGTCCTCGGGCTTCTCGATGGTCATGCCGACATGGCCATAGGCTTCGGCCAATTTCACGAAGTCCGGCAGCGAAGTCATGTAGGACTCGGCGTAGCGCTCTTCGTAGAAGAACTCCTGCCATTGTCGCACCATGCCCAGGTAGCCGTTGTTGAGCAGGATGATCTTCAGCGGCAGCTTGTTTTCCTTGCAGGTGGACAGTTCCTGGATGTTCATCTGGATGCTGCCCTCGCCGGTGATGCAGGCCACCGTCGCATCGGGATGCGCCATCTGCACGCCCATGGCGGCGGGCAGGCCGAAGCCCATGGTGCCGAGGCCGCCGGAGTTGATCCAGCGGCGCGGCTTGGCGAACTTGTAGTACTGCGCCGCCCACATCTGGTGCTGGCCGACGTCGGAGGTGACGAAGGCGTCGCCGCCCGTCACCTCGTAGAGCTTCTCCACCACGAACTGCGGCTTGATGACGGGAGCGGAGCGGTCGTACTTGAGGCAGTCCTGGGAACGCCACAACTCGATCTGCGCCCACCAGGCCTTGAGCGCCTGCTGATCCGGCTTCTCCTTGCCGGCCTTGATGAGCTTGATGATCTCGTCGAGCACCTGGCCGACCTCGCCGACGATGGGCACGTCCACCCGCACCCGCTTGGAGATGGAGGACGGATCCACGTCGATGTGGATGATGCGGTGGGCTTCCTTGGCGAAGTGCTTGGGATTGCCCACCACCCGGTCGTCGAATCGGGCGCCCACCGCCAGCAGCACGTCGCAGTGCTGCATGGCCATGTTCGCCTCGATGGTGCCATGCATGCCCAGCATGCCCAGGAACAGCGGATCGGGCGAGGGATAGCCGCCCAGGCCCATCAGGGTATTGGTGACCGGATAGCCGAGCAGGCGGGCCAGTTCGGTGACCTGCTCCGCCGCGTTGCCCAGCACCACCCCACCGCCCGTGTAGAGGATGGGCCGCTTGGCTTCCAGCAACATCTGCGCGGCCTTCTTGATCTGGCCCGCGTGCCCCTTGCTGGTGGGGTTGTAGGAGCGCATGGTCACGCTCTTCGGATAGGCATACGCGCACTTGTGCTGGGTGACGTCCTTGGGCACGTCCACCACCACCGGGCCGGGACGACCGGTCGCGGCGATGTAGAAAGCCTTCTTGATGGTGGAAGCCAGTTCCTTCACGTCCTTGACCAGGAAGTTGTGCTTCACGCAAGGCCGGGTGATGCCGACGGTATCGACTTCCTGGAAGGCATCCTGGCCGATCGCGGCGGTGGGTACCTGGCCGGTGATCACCACCATGGGAATGGAGTCCATGTAGGCGGTGGCGATGCCGGTCACCGCATTCGTCGCGCCCGGTCCGGAGGTCACCAGGGCCACACCGACCTGGCCGGTGCAGCGCGCATAGGCGTCGGCGGCATGCACGGCGGCCTGCTCATGGCGCACGAGAATGTGCTGGAAGTCCTTCTGCTTGTAGATTTCGTCGTAGATATTGAGCACCGCGCCACCCGGGTACCCAAAGATGTGCCTGACGCCTTCGTCGCGCAAGCAGCGGACCACGATCTCCGCTCCGGTCAATTCCATGTCGGCCATGGCGAGCAATTCTTGTTTATCAGAAAAGGCTGAAACACTAGCGACTGCGCCTCGCCGGGTCAAGCCGCGAAGCTTGTGGCCCTGAAACGAAAAGGGTTTGGCGCGAGCCAAACCCTTGGTTGCTGGTGGGTTGTCACAGATTCGAACTGTGGACCTACGGATTAAGAGTCCGCTGCTCTACCAACTGAGCTAACAACCCGAATGGTAGGTCGGGCGAGACTCGAACTCGCGACCAACGGATTAAAAGTCCGCTGCTCTACCAACTGAGCTACCGACCCATAAAAGGAGCGCGATTATTCCAGACCCGCGCCAATCCGGTCAAACCGAAAATGCATCAATAGGTAACGGTTCTCGGCTTGCCTGCCGGCGCCTGCGGCTTCGCGGCGGGCTTATCGCTTCGCGGCGCGGCGGTCTTGGACTGCGGCTTGCTGTGGCTGACTTCCTGGATGGGGGACGGACCCTGACGGGGTTCCGCCTTGCCGCCGGCAAGCTTGGTTTGCTTGTTCCTGTAGTCATCCATGAAGGCAAGAATCCTGTTCATGCGAACCTGGCCGGGAATGAACATGACGATTTCGCCGTCTGGATCGTAGACGTAGGAGGTGGGGTAGAAGTCCACCGGGCCCACTTGTCGGAACGGGCTGTCGGGATTGCGGCGGGCTCCGCCGGCGACGATGGCGTGGAAATCGATGTTGTGGCGTTTGGCGGTTTCCTTGACCACGTTGGCATCCGGACCGTAGTCGAGGCCCACGCCGATCACCACGAAGTCCTTGCGCTTGTTCAACTCGTTGAGGGTCGGCACTTCAACCCAGCACAACGGGCACCAGGGCGCCCAGAAATTCACCAGGACCCATCTTCCCTTGAAGTCGGATAGCTGGAAGCTCTTGCCCTCGACGTCGGTAAACTCGAAATTGATGGCCTTGGTCGGCTCCTCGGAGGCCAGCGCCGGACCCGACAGAAGCGATGCGAAGCCGATCAGCCACACACCCAGCAACTTATGCATCATGTTCCTTTCCATCTCCCCCATAGGGGACAAGACACCGCGCGCACACCCGTGTTGATTATCGGCAGCACTCCCGACCCCTTGAATAGGACATTCGGATCAGGCTTCACGCATCATCAGATAGTACTGAATTTTCATGGTGAGAGCCGCTCCGGCGACGATGCCGAAGAAAACAATGAATGAACTGATGGATAAAGTCGACACTCCGGTGACCGCCTGGCCGATGGTGCAGCCCATGGCGGTGATGCCACCGAAGCCCATGAGCACGGCGCCGACCAGATGCCGGAACATGTCCTGGGGCGAATTGAAGTACTCCCAGCGGAAGCTGTGATTGAACATGGAGTAGAGGAAGGAACCCACCACCACGCCGAATACGCAGGCCACCGCGAAGGTGACGTGCTTGTCGCGCCAGTAGGCCCAGAGGTCCATGGTATAGGCCAGGGGCCCGACGAAAGTCATCGACTCGGCCATCTTCGAATCCGTGCCCACGTAAGCGCGCTCCATGAATTCGTTTTCCGAGAATCCGAGATGGCCGGTGACATACCAGCCGGCGGCGACCACCAGGCCGACCACGATGCCGGCAAGGATGTTGTCGCGGTTCTCGCGGAACTCGCGGCTGGCGAACACGAACGCCAGGATCGCCAGCGCCAGGATCACCCCCACGGACAGCTGCGAGATCTTGTCCGCCAGCCCCAGCAGCGCGGGGAGCGTCTGCAGCCCGTCCAGATGGATAGTGAACGGTTCAGCGCGCAGGGTACCGTCCACCACATGGCGCAGGATACCGTTCATGGTCACCAGGGCGGTGTAGCCCAAGAACATGAACACCACCACGGATTTCAGATTCCCCCCGCCCAGTCTGACCAGGGTGCGCTGACCGCAGCCGCCGGCCAGGGTCATGCCCACACCGAAGGTCAGTCCGCCGACCAGGGCCGCCAGCCAGTGCACCGTGCCGCGCGTGTAGATAGTTTGACCGAGATCGAGGTAACCGAAAAATACCAGCAGATTGGCGCCCAGGAGAGCCACCGCGATGCCCAATAGCCAGGCGCGCATGCGGCCCCAGTCGCCCATGTTCACCACGTCGGAAACCGCGCCCATGGTGCAGAAGCTGGTCTTGTTCGCCACATAGCCGAATACAAGGGCCAGAAAAAATCCCAGCCAGGCAACGAGCACTGCGGGGTTTTCCACGTAATTCATCCTTGGTCTCCTGTGGGTGGGACGATGCCTGGGGCGGGATTATGAGGCAAATTCAGAGTCATCATGAGCCGCTCAGACGAGGTAACGGGTGGGATCCGGGATGCCCGCCTGCTCGAAACCCTGGCGGCGCAGGCGGCAGGAATCGCAGCGTCCGCAGGCCAGGCCGGAGGCGCTGGCCTGGTAGCAGGACACGGTGAGGCCGTAATCCACCCCCAGGCTCACGCCCAGGCGGATGATCTGCGCCTTCGACAGATGGATCAGCGGCGCCCGGATTTCGATGCGGCTCCCCTCCACGGCCCTCCGTGTGGCGACATCCGCCAGGTTCTGGAAGGCGTCGATGAAAGCCGGACGGCAGTCCGGATAGCCGGAGTAATCAAGCGCGTTGACACCGATGTGAATGGCTTCCGCATCCAGCACCTCGGCCCAGCCCAGGGCCAGGGCCAGCATGATGGTGTTGCGCGCCGGCACGTAGGTGACGGGAATGCCCGGCGCGGGTGTTTCCGGCACTGCGATGCCGGGATCGGTCAGGGCTGACCCCGTGTAGGGCCCCATGTCCAGGCGCATGATGCGATGCTCCACCGCCCCCAGTTGGGCGGCGACGGCGCGGGCCGCGTCCAGCTCGGCGTGGTGGCGCTGGCCATAATCCAGGCTGAGGGCATGGCAGTCGTAGTCGTCGCGGCGGGCAATGGCGAGGGTCGTGGCCGAATCCAGGCCGCCCGACAGCAGCACCACCGCGCGCGGCCTCATCGCCCCGGCTCCTGCCCCCACAACAGCTTGTGCAATTGCACCTGCACACGCACGTCCAGGCCATCCCGCAGCACCCATTCCGCGAGCCGCGCGGCATCCAGCCTGCCCCAGGCCGGGGAGAAAAGCACCGGACAGCGCGCCGCGAGGCCATGTTCGGCCAGTCGTTCGCGCGCCCACACATAGTCCGCCTCGTCCGTCAGCACGAATTTCACCTCGTCGCGCGGAGTCAGCCACTCGATATTGGCCCAGTGATTCCGCGCCACCTCCCCCGAGCCCGGCGTCTTCACGTCAACGATGCGGGCGACCCGCGCATCGACGCCGGAGATGTCGAGGGCACCGCTGGTTTCCAGGGAGACATCCAGCCCTGCGTCGCAGAGGACGCGCAGGAGGTCGCAACAGGACTTCTGCGCAAGGGGCTCGCCGCCGGTAACGGTGACATGGCGGGTACGGTGCGCGCGCACGCGCCCGAGGATGGCAGGGACATCCATCCATTCGCCACCCTGGAAGGCGTACTCGGTATCGCAATACCCGCAACGCAGGGGGCAGCCGGTCAGGCGGATGAACACCGTCGGCAGTCCGACCCGACTGGCCTCACCCTGCAGCGACAGGAAGATTTCCGTGATGCGCAGCCGCGTGTCCGGCGGAGACATCACTTCAGCGTCGCCAGAAGCCTCTTGCCCCCCTCCGCCGCACGGCTCTGGGGATGCGCGCCAATGAGCTGCTCCAGCGTGGCACGCGCCTGTTCGGGCTGGTTCAGTTGCACTTGCGCGCGCGCCAGGGACAGCATGGTGTCGGGTACCTTGGGGTCCGAGGGGAAATCCTTCAGCAAACGCTGATAACTGGTCAGGGCGCTAGCGAAATCCGACAGCGCGGCGTAGGAGACCCCGGTCCAGTACAAGGCATTGGCCGCGAGCGAACCCTCGGGATACTGTTTCAGGAAGGCTTGGAAGGCGGCCACCGCATCCTTGTATTTGCCCGATCTAACCAGGGCATGCGCGGAGGTGTAGGCGCGCGTCTCCGCCTCGCCGTCCTGCGGCGAGGGCGTCACCGTCACCGGGGTGGGCGCCGCAGTGGGCGGCGTTGCGGCAGGGGCTGGTGGAGGGAGAGCAGGTGGCGTGGCGGTCGGCGCCAGGGACTGGGAAACCTGCAGGCGGATGGCGTCGGCGGGCGCCGCCGCGGGACGGCTGGCCAGTTCCTTGATGCGTCCGTCGAAGTCCGCGAACAGTTCACGCGCGCGCTTGTCGGCGTTATCCAGGCGATAGGTCTGTTCTTCCTGGCTGCCGCGCAGGCGGGCCACCTCGGCCTTCAAGGCTTCCACCTGATTGAGCAGATTCAGGAGGCCCTGGCTGTGCAGCTGTTTTTCCAGGCGGGCGAGGCGCTCATCCTGGCTGATCATCATCCTGCGCAGTTCCGTGGCCTGGGCCAGGGCATCCTCGGCCGGCCCCGCCCAGGCGGGTGCGCACGGCAGCGAGGCGGCGCAGGCCAGCGCGCACAGACGGGTGAAGGAAAGGGCGCGGGGGATCATTCGCCTTCGTAGACGATCTCGACGCGGCGGTTCTGCTGCCAGGCCTCCTCGTCATGTCCTTCCGCCACCGGTTTTTCCTCGCCGAATGAAACCGCCTCCATCTGCGCATCCGCTACGCCCAACAGGCTGAGGGCCTTGTACACGCTTTCGGCGCGGCGCTGGCCGAGGGCCAGGTTGTACTCGCGGCTGCCGCGTTCGTCGGCGTGGCCCTGCAGGATGGTCTTGGCCGCCTTTTGCTGTTTCAGGTACTGCGCATGCGCCTCCAGCAGAGCGCGATATTCATCACGGATGGCGGCGCTGTCGTACTCGAAGCGGAGGACACGTTGCGCCAGCGGACTGGCGGGGTTTTTCGGGTCCAGCACGGGCGCGGCGTCCGGCCCGGCTGTGCCGGCCTGTCCGGCCGCTGCAAGCGGCTTGCCATCGGGGCCGATGGCCACGCCTTGGCTGGCACCCAGGCTGGCCACCTTGGTATCCGGATCCACCATGGGTCGGGTTTCCACGATCGATGTGGGCTTGCCGGCCGGTTTCGCGGCATCCGCGGCAGTCGCAGCGGCGGTGCCAGAACCTGTGGTGGCGGTAGTGGCCGACGTGGCGGAGGGCTTCGCCGCATCCTTGCTGGGCACCGCCCGGTCCTCGATGCTGGCCACCGT
This sequence comes from Betaproteobacteria bacterium, assembly GCA_016873935.1. Classification (GTDB taxonomy): domain Bacteria; phylum Pseudomonadota; class Gammaproteobacteria; order Burkholderiales; family Thiobacillaceae; genus PFJX01. The sequence continues at coordinate 48,128 of VGVT01000012.1, forward strand.
GGCGGTATCGGCGCAACCCGCCAACAAGCCGGCGAGCACCAGCGCAGAGATCAAAGATTTCATGACAGCTCCTTGTCGTTCAAATCTGTATCAGGGCCCCCAGGCCGGCTCGCGCAGGTCACCGCTTTGCGACAGGCGCTGCCTCACGGCGCCGTCGACGCTGACGGTGGCCAACACCCCGCGACCGTTGACCAGCGTGGCGTAGAGAATCATGCGTCCGTTGCTGGCGAAACTGGGCGACTCGTCCAGGGCGGTATCGGTCAGCACCTGCATCTGGCGGGTGTTCAGGTCCATCACGGCGATGTGGAACTTGCCATTGCGGCGATGCACGAAAGCCAGGTTGTTGCCATCCGGCGACAGCGCTGGGGAAACATTGTACGCGCCTTCGAAGGTGACGCGGCTCACCTGCCCGCCGGGCAACTCGGCCCGGTAGATTTGCGGCGAACCGCCGCGGTCCGAAGTGAAATACATCCAGCGCCCGTCCGGACTGAACACCGGTTCGGTATCCAGGGCTCCGCCTCGGGAAAAGCGGGTGAGTTCGCCGGTATCCGGATTCAGGAAATAGATCTGCGAAGTTTCATCCTTGGACAGGGTGACGGCCAGGCGCCGGCCATCCGGAAACCAGGCCGGCGCCGAATTGGAGCCGCGGAAGCGGGCCACCGCGCGACGGCCGCCATCGGCCAGATGTTGCACGTAGACCACCGGCTTCTTGTCCTCGAAGGACACATAGGCCAGCTTGCTGCCATCCGGCGACCAGGCGGGAGAGATGAGGGGCTCCGGCGAGGACGCCACGGTGATGGCGTTCTGGCTGTCGGCGTCGGCGACCTGCAGTTCGTAGCGACCGGGCCGCTTGAGGATGTAGGCGATGCGGCCCGAATAGCTGCCCGGCTCCCCCAGCAGCTTCTCATGCACCACGTCGGCAATGCGGTGCGCCACGCCGCGCAGGCCGGCCGGGGTGGTCGTATAGGACAAGGCGGCGAGTTGGCTTTGCCGCACCGCATCAAACAACCAGAAGCGCACCTCGATGCGGCCGTTGGCGGCGGGCAGGGCCTGGCCCATGAGGACCGCGTCGGCGCCGCGCGACTTCCAGGTCGGCAGGGAAAGCCCCTGCGGCGATTCCGGTGACACCACGCCCTGGGCGTCCACCAGCCGGAAATATCCGCTGCGGCCGAGGTCGCCGGACACCACCGCGGCCGGGTCCGTCGCGCCCGGGGCGCTCAGGGTGAAAGGCAGGATGGCCACAGGGATGCGGTTGAGGGCGCCGCCCACGATCTCGATGGTCATGGCGGCCATGCACAGGGGGCTGGCCAGGGCCAGCAGCACTACGAGAAGCAGTCGATGCATCATGGTCGGTTCAAATCGGCTCGCGGACAGTTTATCAGCTTTGCTCAGGCGCCCCCGCCCGCCTCGGCAGAGGGGCGGAACTTGAGGATCAGCCCCTCGCGGAACACCTGCGCGGCCTCGCGCTCGGGCGGCAATGGCAGTGGGGAGGCCTTCAGGATGGCGCGTTCCACCTCGGTGTCGTAGGCCGGCTGGCCGCTGCTTTTCACCAGGACCGCGCGGACCACCTCGCCATTGGGCAGCAAGCTGACCTCGAACACCGCCTCGGGGTTCCCGGTCAGCCTGTACGGAAGGCGCACGTAGGCCTGAATCTTGGCCTGGATGCGCAGCTTGAAATCGTCGACCAGGCGCGCATGCCGGCTGGCGCGGGAACGCTCCTGCAGGGCGTTCAACTGGGCCCGTTCGGCCTCCAGGTCTTCCCGCATCTGCCGGGCGAGATCCTGTTCCACCTGCCGACGGGCCTGCTCCCTTTTCTCCTTTTCCTGGCGCTCCCTGTCCTGCTGTCGACGCAGTTCTTCCTGTTTCCGGGTTTCCTCCTGGCGTTTCAATTCTTCCTGCTGCCGCAGTTCCTCCTGACGCTTGAGTTCGGCCTGGCGTTCCTCGCGCAGGCGCGTTTCCTCCAGCCGGCGGGCTTCCTCCCGTTTCTTCCGCTCGGCTTTCTCCAGGGCAATGTCCACCTGCTCGGGCGCAGCCTTTACCGGCGGCGGCGGCTCCGGTGCGGGCAGGGGCTCGGGCGCTGGCGGAGGGTCGAGGATGGGTATGGCAGGCGGCGGTTCCGGCAATTCCGTCCACAGATCGGCCTGCACCGGAATCAGCGGCGGGTTGTTCCAGGACACACTGAAAACCAGGCCAACCAGGAACAGGCCGTGCACCAACAGCGACAGACCACCCGAGGAAACGTGCTGGAGGCGGCCGGCGTCGGTCACGGCTGGGCGGTCTTCACCAGAAGGCCGACGCGCGCGACACCCAGAGTTTGCAGGGTATCCATTACCTGCATGACGCGTTCATATTGCACGTTGCGGTCGGCGGAAATCACCACGGGCTGGCCCGGTTGCGCTTGCGCACGGGCGCGCACGGCGGCTTCCAGGCCCGCGCCCGATACCGTTTCGCCGATTTCATTGGCGCCACGATCGCGCAGCAGCAGGCTGCCGTCGGCGCGTACTACCACCTCCAGAGGCGCGACCGGGGCGGCGGTGCTCTTGCCGACGCTGGGCAATTCGACCTGGGTCGGACTGATGAAGGGCGCGGTGACCATGAAGATCACCAGCAGCACCAGCATCACGTCGATATACGGCACGACGTTGATCTGACTGACCGCCCGGCGCGAGCGACGCGGGATCATTTGCGCGCCGCCTCCTGCTGCAGCAGGTTGGAGAACTCTTCCATGAAGACGTCATGGCGGTTCGCCAGGCGGTCGATGTCGTGCGTGAAGCGGTTGTAGGCGATGACCGCCGGGATCGCCGCGAACAAGCCGATGGCGGTGGCGATGAGGGCCTCGGCGATGCCCGGCGCGACCTGAGCCAGGGTGGCCTGGGCGACGTTGGACAGGCCGATGAAGGCGTTCATGATGCCCCAGACCGTGCCGAACAGGCCGACGTAGGGGGACACCGAGCCGACGGTGGCGAGGAAGGGCAGGTGCGCCTCGATCTGGTCCATTTCCCGCTGATAGGCGGCGCGCATCGCCCGCCGCGCACTTTCCACCATGGCCTGCGGCGCCACGGTGAGCTGGCGCTTGCCGCGGAACTCGCGCAGGCCGGCGCGGAACACCTCCTCCAGGCTGCCACGGCGGTCTTCCTCGCCGCTGCGGCGGACGATTTCCGCGTGGCCGCCGCCCCAGAACTCGCGCTCGAAGTGGTGCGTCAGCCGCCACTCGCGGCGCAACAGGAACCACTTCTCGAAGATCAGCCACCAGGACACCACGGAGGCGAACAGCAGCAGCAGCATGACCGCCTTCACCACCCAGCTGGCCTGGGCGATGAGGGCGACGAATGTCATATCCTGGGCGAGGGAGAGTTCCATCAGCGGGGCGTCCCGAAGGCGAGAGTCACGAATGCCGGGATTCTAGCCGGCCGGAATGTCGCCCGCTCGACACAGGCCACGCGCACCACCGCCTCCAGCAGAATTTCGTCATCGCGCGTGACGCGCTGGGCCATTTCCAGACTGGCGCGATTGAGCGCCGTCAGGCGGCATTCCACTTGCAGCCGGTCGTTGAAACGGGCCGGACGCAGATAGTCCGCCTGCACCCGGCGCACCACGAACACCACCCCGGCCTCTTCCGCCAGCCTGTCCTGCTCCAGGCCCAGGGCGGAGAGCCATTCGGTGCGGGCGCGCTCGAGGAACTTCAGGTAGTTTGCGTAATACACCACGCCACCGGCGTCGGTGTCTTCCCAGTAGACGCGCACGGGCCAGGAAAAGCTTGGGTTCTGGGTCGAGGTCTCGCTCATGTCCGGAAATGTCGGCAGGCCGGGACGCTTGCACGACCAACCGGGTTGGCCCACCCGGGGCGGATCATTCGAACAACTCGCCTTCCCCGCCCGGACGCATCAGGCCGAAGTGCCGCCAGGCCAGGGGCTGGGCGACGCGGCCGCGCGGCGTGCGGGCGAGGAAACCCTGCTGGATGAGGTAGGGCTCCAGCACGTCCTCGATGGTGTCCGCCGCCTCGCCGATGGCCGCCGCCAGGTTCTCCAGGCCCACCGGGCCGCCGGCGAACTTCTCCAGCATGGCGCTGAGCAGCTTGCGGTCCATCACGTCGAGGCCGGCGTGGTCCACCTCCAGCATCTTCAGGGCGGCGTCGGCGACGACGCTGTCCACCTTGCCGCCCGCCTTCACCTCGGCATAGTCGCGCACCCGCCGCAGCAGGCGGTTGGCGATGCGCGGCGTGCCGCGCGAACGGCGGGCGATCTCGGTGGCACCCTCGCTGCTGGCGTCAACGCCCAGCAGCCGCGCCGAGCGGGCGACGATGGTGGCCAGTTCCTCCGGTGAGTAGAACTCCAGGCGGGCGACGATGCCGAAACGGTCGCGCAGGGGATTGGTGAGCATGCCGGCGCGGGTGGTGGCGCCCACCAGGGTGAAGGGCGGCAGGTCCAGCTTCACCGAGCGGGCCGCCGGCCCCTCGCCGATCATGATGTCGAGCTGGAAGTCCTCCAGGGCCGGATAGAGGATCTCCTCCACCACCGGCGAGAGGCGGTGGATTTCGTCGATGAAGAGGACGTCGTTGGGTTCCAGGTTGGTAAGCAGGGCGGCCAGATCGCCCGCCCGTTCCAGCACCGGCCCGGAGGTCAGGCGCAAATTGACCCCCATCTCCCGCGAGATGATGTGGGCCAGGGTGGTCTTGCCCAGGCCCGGCGGGCCGAACAGCAACACGTGGTCGAGGGCCTCGCCCCGGTTCTTCGCCGCCTGGATGAAGATTTCCAGTTGCTCGCGGGCTCGCGCCTGGCCGACGTATTCCGACAGGCGCTGGGGCCGCAGGGCCCGCTCCAGGGCCTCCTCTTCCTTGGAGGCCGGGGCGGGGGCGATGAGGCGATCGGGTTCCAGCATGGCGCTTCAGCTCCCTCTATTTCTTCGCCAGCAGTTTCAGGGCCTGGCGGATGGATTCCTCCAAGCTCAGATCCTCGGGCAACTGCTTGATCGCGGGCACGGCCTCCTTGTCGGAGTAGCCCAGGGCCAGCAGGGCGTTGAGGGCGTCAGCCGCGACCCCGGCAGCGGTGGGCGCCCCCCCCGGCCCGGTCGGCAGTGCATCCGCCAGCTTGCCCTTGAGTTCCAGCAGCAGCCGCTCCGCCGTCTTCTTGCCGATGCCCGGCACCCGGGTCAGCCGGCCGGCGTCCTGCATCACCACGCACTGGGCCAGATCGTCCACCGAGAGGCCCGAGAGCACCGCCAGGGCCAGCTTGGGGCCAACCCCGGAAATGCGGATGAGGGCGCGGAAGGCCTCGCGCTCCTTGTGGGTGAGGAAGCCGAACAACTGCTGGGCATCCTCGCGCACCACGAAATGGGTGAACAGGCTGACCCGCTCGCCCGTGGCGGGCAGGTTGTAGAAGCTGCTCATGGGCACGTCCACCTCGTAGCCGACGCCGGCCACGTCCAGCAGCACCTGGGGCGGCTGCTTTTCCAGCAGGATGCCGGTGAGCCGCCCGATCACGCCCAGGCTCCCCAGGCCAGCACGGCGGCCAGGATCACGGGTTGCAGATGGGCGGCGGCGATGGTCATTTGCAGGGCGGGCATCAGTCTGGGCGGCTCGTGGGCATGCGTGGAGAGGATGCGGCCGGCTTTCAGCGCCGGCAAGACCGCCAGCAGCGACAGCAGCGCCAGGGCGGGCAGCCAGCCGGTGGCCACCAGGCCGGCCAGGGAAGCGGCGGCCAGCAGCAGGATGAGCCAGTAGCCGCGCGCCGCGACGGCGGGTTCGAGGCGCGCCACCCAGTGGCGCTTGCCGGCCTGGATGTCCGCCGCGCGGTCGGGGAACTGGTTGATGTAGAGGATGTTGGTCACCAGCAGGGCATAAGGCAGGCCCAGCAGCCAGGGCTTGGCGGACGGGGCGCCGCGCTGGACGAAATCGGCGCCGGCGACGATGAGCAGGAAACCCGCCGCCACGCAAACCTCACCCAGGCCGCGGCTGTTGAGCTTGAGGGGCGGCGCCGAATAGGCCCAGCCGATCATCAGGCCCGCCAGGCCGATCCAGAACAGGCCCGGACCCCGGGTCTCGATGAGCCAGAGTCCGCCGGCGATGACCCCGCCAAACAGGACCACCGCCCAGGCCAGCATCTGGCGCGGCGACATGACCGCGTTCTGGATGAAGCGTGAACCGCCGGTGAACGGAAACAGCCGGTCGACGTTGACCGCGTCGGTACCGTTGAGGTGGTCGTAGTAGTCGTTGAAGACGTTGACGCCGGCCTGGGTCGCCACCGCCAGCAGCACGGTAAGCAGGGCCAGGGGCCAGGAGAAGGCGGCATCCAGGGCGGTGGCGAAGCCCAGCAGGCAGCCGGCCAGGGCAATGGTGAGGAAAGCCGGACGGGTCGCCAGCAGATAGCGCAGGACCGGGTTGGACAGCCTGTCCCGGGTCGGTTCGAGGGGGGTGGCGGCGGTCTTGCTCACAGCATTCTCCCGGCCCGCCGGCGGCGGGTGGCGGTGGTCAGCCCGCCCAGGCCCATGCCGCCGTGGGCATGACAGATGGCGCAGGCGAGGGCGTCGGCGGAATCGGACCGGGGCTCGGCGGGCAGGTTGAGCAGGCGCTTCACCATGTGCATGACCTGCTGCTTGTCAGCGTGGCCATTGCCCACCACCGCCTGCTTGACCTGCAGCGCCGTATATTCGAACACCGGCTGGCCGGCGGCGGTCAGCGCCGCGATGGCCGCACCGCGGGCCTGGCCGAGCAGCAGGGTGGATTGGGGATTCACGTTGACGAACACCTTTTCGATGGCGGCGGCATCGGGCTTGAACTGCTCCAGCACCTCCAGCACGCCGTCGAAGATGATCTTGATGCGCGCCGGCAGTTCCCCGGTTTCCGTGCGCACCACGCCGCTCGCCACGTAGGACAACTTCTGGCCGTCCTTGTCGATGACGCCGTAGCCGGTGACGCGCAGGCCGGGATCCAGGCCGAGGAGTCTCACTCCGGCAAAATCGCCGAAGTGTAGACGTCCTGCACGTCGTCCAGGTCGTCGAGCATGTCCAGCATCTTCTGGAACTTCACGGCGTCGTCGCCGGCCACGTCGGTCTCGTTCAGGGCCTTCATGGTGATTTCCGCGACCACGGGCTTGAAACCGGCCTTATCCAGGGCCTCCTTCACCAGGGTGAGGTCGCCGGTGGGCGCGGTGAGTACCTCGACGGAGCCGTCGTCGTTGGCGATCACGTCCTCGGCCCCCGCCTCCAGGGCCACTTCCATGACCTGATCCTCGGAGGCGCCGGGCGCCAGGACGATCTGGCCGCAGTGCTTGAACTGGAAGGCCACGCAACCGTCGGTGCCCAGGTTGCCACCGTGCTTGGACATGGCGTGGCGCACGTCGGCGACGGTGCGCACCCGGTTGTCGGTGAGGCAGTCGACGATCACGGCGGCGCCGCCGGGTCCGTAGCCCTCGTAGCGGATTTCCTCGTAATTCACGCCTTCCAGTTCGCCGGTGCCCTTCTTGACGGCCCGATCGATGTTGTCGTTCGGCATGTTCTCGCCCTTGGCCTTGTCGATGGCCAGGCGCAGGCGCGGGTTGAAACTAGGATCGCCACCGCCCATCTTCGCCGCCACGGTGATTTCCTTGGCATAGCGGGAAAAAATCTTGCCGCGTTTTTCATCCTGACGCCCCTTGCGGTGCTGGATGTTCGCCCATTTGCTGTGTCCTGCCATGCTCGTTACCCGCTGAAAAATGTTGTGATTTTACACCGGGGCGGGACCGCCGCCGGCTACACATGGCCCGCGTTGGAGCGTCAGGGCCGACCGGCCTCGCGGGCGGGAAGATGCGCGGCGAGGAATCGCTCCAGGCCGAGCACGTAGTCTTCTCCGCTCAACAGGAAACCGCCGTTGTGATCGCCGCGCAATCGCAGAAAGCCTTTGGGAGGATGTGCCGCCTCGTAGAGCGCGAGGCCGTGCCGATAGGGAATGATCTCGTCCTCTGGGCTGTGAATCACCAGCACGGGCAGCCGTGCCCGCGTAAGTTCGGCAAGGGTGTCGTGGCGCAGGCGCGCGAGCTGGCGCGCGGGCAGCCACGGATAGAGTTCGGCGGCCAGCTCGGGCACCGAGGTGAAGGCGGATTCGAGGATCAAGGCCCCGGCCGGCTCGCGCGCCGCCAGCCAGGCGGCCAGCGAGGCGCCCAGGGAGCGACCGAAGAGGACGATGCGGTGCGGCGCCTCGCCGCGCATGTGCACGAGATGGCGCCAGGCCGCCGCGGCATCCCGTTGCAGGCCCGCCTCGCTCGGACTGCCCTGGCTGAGGCCGTAGCCGCGGTAATCGATGATCAGCACCGACAGGCCCAGGCGGTTGAAGATGCGCAGGGAATCCAGGCGGTGGGAAATGTTGCCGGCGTTGCCATGCAGGAACAGCAGCGTGCCGCGCGGCTCGCGCGACGGCACGAACCAGCCGTGCAGGGTGACGCCGTCCTCGGTTTGCGGACGCACCTCCTCGTAGTCCAGGCCGATGTCGCGGGGATTCGCCACCAGTTCGCGGGAAGGCAGGTAGAGCAGCGAAGACTGTCCGAGAAAGACGGCCAGAACCAGGGCGCCATAACCGACGCCCAGCAGCAGCAGGGCTTGCATCAGGGCGCGGCGCACGGCACGCGGGAGACGGGCGTCCGGCGGGGGCTTCGTTGCGGCATGCCTTCAGGCCAGGCGTTTCGTCCTGGCCCGCCTATCGCCTGCCGCGCGCATGGCCACGGTGGCGGCGCGGGCAAGGCGGCGACGGAGGGAGTCGCGCCGGATGCTTCCGGCGTAGACCAGGATGTTGCAGCGCATGGCGTGTCCTCGGTGCGGCGGTGGAACCGGGTTTTATCACCAAACTCCGGACCGGCGCGAAAAGGCGTGCGGCCATCCCCTGCCCCGCCGGCGCAGAATTCTCGGCCGCATTGGCCAAAGCCGGCTGTGCCCCGCCGCACTGTCGCGGTGCGCGGCGGTCTCCTAGAATGAACGGAATTTTTCGAGGAGACACCATGACCGCGCCCCTGCTCATCGCCAAGAACGACACCATGGAACTGCATCTGCTGCCGCAGATGGCCAACCGGCACGGGCTGATCACCGGCGCCACCGGTACCGGCAAGACGGTGACCCTGCAAACCCTGGCGGAACAGTTTTCCGCCATCGGTGTGCCCTGCTTCATGTCCGACGTGAAGGGCGATCTCTCCGGTATTTCCCAAGCCGGCGGCGGCAATGCCAAAGTCGCCGAGCGTGTAGAGAAACTGGGCCTGACGGACCACACCTACCAAGGCTTCCCGGTCACCTTCTGGGATGTCTTCGGCGAACTGGGTCACCCGATGCGCGCCAACGTGTCCGACATGGGCCCTCTGCTGCTCGCCCGCATGCTGGAGCTCAACGAAACCCAGGCCGGGGTGCTCAACCTGGTGTTCAAGGTGGCCGATGACGCCGGCCTGCTGCTGCTGGACTTCAAGGATCTGCGCGCCATGCTGCAGTTCGTCGGCGACAACGCCAGGCAGTTCACCACCGAGTACGGCAACATCTCCGCCGCCAGCGTCGGCGCCATCCAGCGCGGCCTGCTGGCCCTGGAAAGCCAGGGTGGCGAGAGGATCTTCGGCGAGCCCATGCTCGACATCGCCGACCTGATGCAGACTGACCGCGGCAAGGGCGTCATCAACATCCTGGCCGCCGACAAGCTCATGCAGTCTCCCAAGATGTACGCCACCCTGCTGCTCTGGCTGCTCTCCGAACTGTTCGAGAACCTGCCGGAAGCAGGAGACCTGGACAAGCCCAAGCTGGTGTTCTTCTTCGACGAGGCCCACCTTCTCTTCGCCGACGCCCCCGCCGCGCTGGTCGACAAGATCGAGCAGGTGGTACGCCTGATCCGCTCCAAGGGCGTGGGCGTCTACTTCGTCACGCAGAACCCGGCCGACGTGCCGGACAAGGTGCTGGGTCAGCTTGGCAACCGCGTGCAGCATGCCCTGCGCGCCTTCTCGGCGCGCGATCAGAAGGCGGTGCGCGCGGCCGCCGAGACCATGCGCGACAACGCCAACCTCGACGAGGAGGCGGCCATCACCGAACTGGGTGTCGGCGAAGCCCTGGTGTCCTGCCTGGACGAGAAGGGTCGCCCCGGCATCGTCGAGCGCGCCTTTGTCGTGCCGCCACGTGGCCAGATCGGCCCGATCGACGCCAGCCGGCGCCAGCAGATCATGCAGTCCTCGCTGGTGGCCGGGGTGTACGAGAAGCTCATCGATCGCGAGTCGGCCTACGAGGTGCTCAAGGCCCGCGCCGAGCAGGCCCAGGCGGAACAGGCCCAGGTCCAGGCGGAGGCCGCCGCGCGCAAGGCCGAAGCCCAGGCGCCGGCTGCTGGCGGCGGACTGGGCGGCGTGCTCGGCGACCTGCTGGGTGGCGCTGCCGGCGCCGGCGGCCGGCGCCGGGAAGGCGTGGTCGAAGCCCTGGCCAAGAGCGCGGCGCGTTCGGTCGGCAGCCAGGTGGGCCGGGCCATCATCCGCGGCGTGCTCGGCTCACTGCTGGGAGGACGTCGGTGAGCATGGATAAAGTAGTCCTCGACGCCGCCCATTTCGACAGCAAGGCGCGTCAGTGGGACGAAAATCCGGTATTCCGGGAACGGGCCGAGAACATCGCGGCGGGCATCCGCGCCGCCGTGCCGCTTTCCAGGTCCATGGCCGCCCTCGACTACGGCAGCGGCTCCGGCCTGCTGAGCTTCCCGCTCAAGGACGAGTTGGGCCAAATCACCCTGAAGGACACTTCGGCAGGAATGCTGGCGGTGGCGGAGGAGAAAATCGCGGCCCAGGGTGTCACCAACATGGTCACGCGGCAGGCCGATCTCACCGCGGACACCCCGCAGGACGAGCGCTACGACCTCATCTACTCGTCCATGACCCTGCACCACATTCCGGATACGGACGCCATCCTGAAGACCTTCCATACCCTGCTGAACCCCGGCGGCTGGCTGTGTATCGCCGACCTGGACGAGGAGGATGGCAGCTTCCACGGCATCGAGGTGGAGGTGCATCACGGCTTCGGGCGCGAGATGCTGGCGGGAAAAGCCACCCGGGCGGGCTTTGCGCGGCCCCGCTTCGAAACGGTGTTCGAAATCGTCAAGGAAACGGAACAGGGCGCCAGGGCCTACCCGGTGTTCCTGATGGTGGCGCAACGCGCCGGCTGATCAAAGGCGCGAGCCGCGCTCGACGATGATGCCGAGTTCCTTGACGCCGCGCAGGATGGCCAGCTTGCGCACGGCCACGCGCACCCAGGGCGCGCCGAATTCATTGCGCACGATGTCGGCGATGAGTTCACCCAGGGTTTCCACCAGACGGATTTCGCGACCGCCCGCCACCTCCCGGATGCGCGCCGCCACCTGTCCATAATCGATGGTGTCGGCGACGTTGTCGGTATGCCCGGCCTTGTGGTCGTAAAGGCCGATCTCCAAGTCGATCATCACCGGCTGGGGCGCTTTGCGCTCCCACTCGTACAGCCCGATAATCATCTCCAGGCGGAAGTCCCGCAGAAACAAGATATCCATCGCAATCCGTTCGACCGACCGCTGAAAAGGCCGCGATTGTACGCAAACACTCCTCACTCATGCTCGCTACCGCTCTGACATTGCTCGCCGCCTACCTGCTGGGCTCTATTTCCTTCGCCATCCTGATCGCCCGCATCTACGGTCTGCCTGACCCGCGCAGCCATGGCTCCGGCAATCCGGGCGCCACCAACATGCTGCGCACGGGCCGGAAGTCGGCCGCCGCCCTCACCCTGTTCGGCGACGCCTTGAAAGGATACTGCGCCGTGCTGCTGGCGCAGTGGGCCACCGTGCACTTCGGTCTGCCAGCGCCTACCCCCTATCTGGCCGCCCTCGCCGCCTTCCTCGGCCATCTGTTCCCGGTCTTCCACGGCTTCAAGGGCGGCAAGGGCGTGGCCACCGCGCTGGGCGTGCTGCTGGCCCTGGATGCCCGCCTGGGCGGCCTGGTGGTGGCGACCTGGCTGGCGGTGTTCGCCGTCACCCGCGTCTCCTCGCTGTCCGCGCTGGTGGCGGCGACCCTGGCGCCGGTCTATGGTTATTACATATTGCGCGGCAGCGCGGATGGCGCTTACCCGACCGCCATCCTGGTCGCGCTCTCCCTGCTGGTGCTGGCGCGACACCACCGCAACATCCGCAAACTGCTGTCCGGCGAGGAAAAGGCGTTCAAGAAACCCTGAGCATGTTCGAAAAGACCATCGACTATGCGCGCGAAAGCCTGATCGCCGCTTCCGAGGCGGCGGTGGACCGGGCCGGCGATCGCCTCGGCCAGGTGGTGGACAACGCCAGCCAGGCTATCGACGACAAGCTGGACAAGATTTCCCAGGAGCTGCACAACCAGCGCAGCATGACCAAGGATGACGTGCGCGACATGGTGGACTATGCCGCCGAGCGCCTGACCGTGGTGCTGGACGACCGCATCGCTGCCATGCGCCGTGAGATCGCCGGCCTGGTGGAGGAAAAGACGGAGTACTTCAAGGCCGAGATCGACAGCTTCTTCATCAAGCGCCAGCAGGATCTCGCCCGCGAACGCCGCCGTCTGCTGCTCAACATTGTGCTGGCCAGCCTTGCCGCCCTCGGCGTCGGGGCGGTCTCCCTGTTCTACAAGGGCATCCAGGATTGGGACCTGCTCACCGTCTTCCGCGTGGTGTTGGCCTCCCTGGCCGGCGGCTATGCGGTCTGGCTGGTCCTGTCGCTGCTGCGCGACTGGCTGCGCATGACCGAGCACCGCAAGGACATGGTGTTCCTCGCCGCCCGTTACTGGGGCTGGCTACGCCCCGCCAGCGTGTTTTCCACCCTGTTGGTGCTGATTCTCCTCGGCGTGCTCGGACTGGCGCTGGCCTTCCCTGAATTCGTGCTGGACCTGCTGGAACAGCAGTTCGACCTCAAGTTCGACCTCCGTCTCAAACCCTGAGAGCTTAGAGCCTATTTCAGTAGGACTCATGCCCCGCGCCGCTGGTGTGCGGGATGCAGTGCAAGGCGCGGGTGGCGCGGTTTGGTCGTTCCAAACAAGCCACCCGCAACGCGGCAATGCGCCCGCACACCAACGGCCCTTCGGGTTGAGGCCAGGAACGGCGTCTGCGGCGTTGCGGCGCTTGGCCATGGAATGACCATGGCCGGCGCGTCGCGCCTTGCATCCATCCGTTCCTGGCCTCAACGCGGGGCATGATCCCTACTAAAATAGGCTCTTAGGCGGCGATCGCCACCAGCTCGGCCAGGTCCCAGCGCGGCCGCACGGCAAAACGGCCGTCCGCGGCCGGCAGGCCGGCGGCCAGACGCAAGCCACCGGCGAAGGCGATCATGGCGCCGTTGTCGGTGCACAGATCCAGGGGCGGATAGAACACGCTGAGATGACGTTGCGCCATCTCGGCGTCGAGGCGGGCGCGCAGGGCCCGGTTGGCCCCTACCCCGCCCGCCACCACCAGCCGCTTCAGGCCGGTCTTCTTCAGTGCCGCCAGGCATTTGCCCGCCAGCACGTCCACCACCGCGGCCTGAAAGCCGGCGGCGATGTCCGCCTGGTTGTCCAGTCCCGCCTTCTTCACCAGGGTCAGCACCGCGGTCTTCAGGCCGGAAAAGCTGAACTCCAGGTCGCCGGAATGCAGCATGGGCCGGGGCAGGTCGAAGCGGTAGGGATGACCGGTATCGGCCAGTCTGGACAGGGCGGGTCCACCGGGATAGCCGAGGCCGAGCAGTTGCGCGGTCTTGTCGAAGGCCTCGCCGGCGGCGTCGTCGACCGTCTCGCCCAGCAGCGCGTAGCGTCCCACCCCGTCCACCCGCATGAGCTGGGTATGGCCACCGGAGACGAGCAGGGCGACGAAGGGGAACTCGGGCCGCGGATTCGCCAGCAGGGGCGAGAGCAGATGGCCTTCCAGATGGTGGATGCCGAGTGCGGGAATACGCAGCGCCGCCGCCAGGGCGTTGGCGAAACCGGCGCCCACCAGCAGGGCGCCGGCCAGGCCCGGTCCCTGGGTGTAGGCGACGGCATCGAGGTCGGCCAGGACCAGTCCCGCCTGTTTCAGCACGGCCCGGGTGAGGGGGATGACGCGGCGGATGTGGTCGCGCGAGGCCAGTTCCGGCACCACGCCGCCGTATTCGGCGTGCATGGCCACCTGCGAGTGGACGGC
>VGVT01000013.1 GCA_016873935.1 Betaproteobacteria bacterium
ATGCACAGGCCGGCGCACAGCGCGGCCAGGGTCTTGCTAGACATGGAGAGCGTCCTTTTTTCGTTCCCAGCGTCCCCGCGGGGAGTGCTCGCAAAGCGGGCCGAAAAAGGTGACAAGACCGAGTTCGCTCCAACCGCCCGCCGCGGCCCGCATCCTCTCCAGGCCGGTCTCCGGGCTCGCGCCGAGGGTTGCTCAACCCGGGCCGTTCGCCTTCCCATCCGATGGACAGTGGACTGATGAACGGCCGTTTAGCGCTTACCGTTGCGGGGGCAGCACAGGCATTGGCGTATCGCCGCACCTGTTTCCCGTTTCACCCGTCTCGCGACGGGCACCTGAAGCGGCTGCGATTTTAAGACAAGCGCCTCCGAATGACCATCGCTGAATCCGGCTCTTTGGGGGTATTCCCATCCGGCAACCCACCCGGCCCTGCCGGTGTTGCCGTCCTCTCTCGGGGGCGGAAGCGGGATTGCGGCGAGCGCATCGACTCCTTCGGCGGGGGCTCGCCGCTATCGGAGCCGGGGCGCGCGCTCAGTTGCGGATGAAGCCGCCTTCCCGGCGGTCATAGAGGCCACCGCTTTTCAGGATCTTGTGGATGAAAGCCAGGTTGCCCTGCCCCTCCACCGTGCAGAAGTAGTGGTAGAAGAGCACTTTCTGGTAGCTGGTCTGCTCGCGTTCCTTGATGGGCTCCCACTTGGCGTAGCGGTTGCGCGACCAGGCGCCACTGCCCTTGCCGTCGGCATGGCCGAAGGCGTAGAGCTTGCGGTCGCCGATGTCGCAGCGCATGCCCTCGAAGCTGACGGTTTCCGCCCCGGACGGGCTGCGGATCACCACGGTGTAGCGCACCACGCCGTCGTCACCGACGGAAACCGAGGGCAGATCCACGTAGAACTTGTTCTGGCTGGCGGAACTGACCTCGAAGCCGACCAGCTTGTCCGCCCTGGGATAGGCGGGCATCGCGGCCTCGACTTCCTTCCAGGGTTTCGTGTGCTGGTCGAAATCCCACTCCCACTTGCTCGGCTGGTAGCTGTCGCCCCAGATCAGGGACTTCTGCGTTTCGTTGGCGACGGCGGCGCAGGACAGGACGAACAGGCAGGTGAAGATCGAGGCTTTACGCATGGCGGTCTCCGCGACGGGGTCTGAATGATACCGCCCCGTCGCGTTCTGTCAGTCGAGGTCGGCGGCGAGCGCGTCGCGCATGGACTGGGGCAGTGGCGCGAGACTGGCCTGGTAGTCGCGGTGGGAGATGCCGGCGGAGATCGCCGCGCCGTTCCTCACGGCTGCCACCATGGCCGGAGTCAGTTCGAAACGCATGAAATGCACCGAGGCGGTCTTGTCCGGCGCGGTGCGATCGAGGTCCTCGTTGGCGATGGGGAAGACGGGATCGAAGCCTTCCACGCGCATCCAGATGTCGCGCTCGATGCCCACCAGCCGCGCCAGGGCAGCGCGGCGTTCAGCCTCGTCGGCGAATTCCACCATGAAGGTGGCTTTCCAGTTGCTGCCATCCGGGATCAGGGGGTTGTAGACGTCGAGCTCCTCCTGGATGCCCGCTGCCTCGAAGATCTTTTCGATGCGCAGCATCTCCTGGATCTGGTACTGCATGGTGAGCCGGTCCTCGAAATAAAGGGCGGCATGCTCGCCCAGGGGCACACGGCGGTTCTTCTTGTGCGCGATGACGCGGGCGCGGAAGTCGGCGCGGACTTCCGCGTAGTGCTCCAGACTGAACAGATCCTGGCGGCTGAGTTTCTGCATGGTGCGTGCCTCCCGCGGGTTCACAGCCCGTAGGCCTTTCTCAACAGGGTGATGGGATGTTCCGGGGCCGAACCGTCGGCCCTGGCATGGGCGATGTGGTGGCCGGCCATGGCGCAGTCGCTGCCGAAGTGGTCGGGCTTGGCCTGGTTCACGCGGCCCACCACCGGCTTGACGATCTTCATCGCATATTCGTGGAACTCCTTCTTCACGGCGTAAGTGCCGTCGTGGCCGGAGCAGCGCTCGATGAATTCGATCTCGGTGCCGGGCACCAGAGCCAGGGCCTCCTTGGTCTTGGGGCCGATGTTCTGCACGCGCTGGTGGCAGGCGGCGTGGTAGGCCACCTTGCCCAGGCTGGCCTTGAAGTCGATCTTCAGCTTGCCTTCCCGGTGCCGCAGCATGAGGTATTCGAAGGGGTCGAAGAAGGCGTTCTTCACCTTCTGCACGTCCGCGTCGTCCGGGAACATGAGGGGCAGTTCCTGCTTGAACATGAGGACGCAGGAAGGGATCAGGGCGGTGAGATCCCAGCCTTCGTCCACCAGCTTGGCGAGCACCGGGATGTTGGCCTCCTTGGCCGCCAGCACCGCGTCGAGATCGCCCAGCTCCAGCTTGGGCATGCCGCAGCAGCGTTCCTTTTCGGCGAGGCTGACGGGAATGCCGTTGTGTTCGAACACCGCGGCCAAGTCCTCGCCCGGACCGGGTTCGTTGCGGTTCATGTAGCAGGTGGCGAACAGGGCCACCTTGCCGCGGGTGCGGCCGGCAGGTTCGCCAGAGGTGCTCGCCGGCAGTTTCTTCAGCCGGCTGCGCAGGGGCCTGCTGCTGAATTCGGGCAGCCAGGCCTCGGCGTGGATGCCGGCCACGGACTCCAGGGCCTTGCGCGCCGGGGCCAGCTTGTTGACGGCGTTGATTGTCTGCGCCAGCACGGGAATGCCGGCCAGGGCGCCGACCCTGTCGGTGCTGGTGAGCACCTTGTCGCGCAGCTTGGCGCCATGCTTGCGGTAGTGCACCGCCTTGGCGCGCAGCATCAGGTGGGGGAAATCCAGGTTCCACTCGTGCGGCGGCACGTAGGGGCACTTGGTCATGTAGCAGAGGTCGCAGAGGTAGCAGTGGTCGACCACCTTCCAGTAATCATCCTTCCTGACGCCGTCCACTTCCATGGATTCGGACTCGTCCACCAGATCGAACAGGGTGGGGAACGACTGGCACAGGGATACGCAACGGCGGCAGCCGTGGCAGATGTCGAACACCCGTTCCATTTCCTTGAACAGGGACGACTCGTCGAAGAATTCGGGATTGCGCCAATCCAGGGGATGGCGGGTGGGAGCTTCGAGATTGCCTTCGCGGACGGAGGTGGCCATGGCTTTCCTTGGCTGGATGGCGGATGGCGATCAGGCGGGGGCACACCCCCACCCTAAACCTCCCCCGTCGAGGGGGAGGGAATGTGCTACAGGCTCAGTTGCCCAGTTCGTTGAGGGCCTTCTGATAGCGGTTGGCGTGGGAACGCTCGGCCTTGGCCAGGGTTTCGAACCAGTCGGCGATTTCCTCGAAGCCTTCATCGCGCGCGGTCTTCGCCATGCCCGGGTACATGTCGGTGTACTCGTGGGTCTCGCCGGCGACGGCGGTCTTCAGGTTGTCGGAGGTGGCGCCGAAAGGCATGCCGGTGGCCGGGTCGCCGCAGGTTTCCAGATACTCCAGATGGCCATGGGCGTGGCCGGTCTCGCCTTCGGCGGTGGAGCGGAACAGGGCGGCCACGTCGTTGTAGCCTTCCACGTCGGCCTTGGCGGCGAAGTAGAGGTAGCGGCGGTTGGCCTGGGATTCGCCGGCGAACGCGGCTTTCAGATTGCCCTCGGTTTTCGAGCCTTTCAGTTGCATGGTGGTCTCCTGATGATCTGCCCGGCAGAAGCCCGCGCCGGGTGCACGGGTGTATTTAGATTTGATCTAAACCATTGGCAAAATTTCGCTTACCCGACGTCCTCTGTCAACTAATTATTATCCATGGCGGCGGCCGTTACGGCTTCCGCCGACTGGCCTCAAATGCCGTACCAAAGCGCGACAAGCCCCACCAGGGCCACCGTGGCCCAGCCCAGACGATCGACGTAACGGTGCAACACCGCCTCCATGCGCGCGCCGCCCCAGGCCATCAGCCCGGCGACGAGATAGAAACGCAGGCCGCGGCCGACGATGGAAGCCAGCACGAAAGGCGCCAGCGCCATGGACAGGGCACCCGCCGCGATGGTGAAGACCTTGTAGGGAATGGGCGAGAAACCGGCGATGAACACCGCCCAGAAACCCCATTCGCCGAACCACGCCACCGCGGTCTGGTAGGCCGGCCAGTAACGGCTTTGCTGCAGCCAGGGCAGCAAGGCGTCGAGCGCGAAATAACCGATGGCGAAGCCGAACAGGCCGCCGGCCACCGAGGTCAGGGTGGTGAGCAGGGCGAAGGACCAGGCGCGATGGGGATTGGCCAGGCACATCGGCGCCAGCATCACGTCCGGCGGCACCGGGAAGAACGAGGATTCGGCGAAACTGAGCCCGCCCAGGTACCACGGCGCGCGTGGGTGCCTGGACCAGGTCATGACCCGCGCGTAGAGGGGCGAGAACAGTTTCACGGAGGCCTGACCGGGGTTCGGGGGCGGTGGCGAAGCTCAGCGGCGCAGCGTCATGCGGTGCACCTTGCCTTCCATCATGCCCGGCACCCAAAGCTTGCCCTGGTCGTCCAGGAAGATGTCGGCGGGGCCCGCCAGCGGCACCGGCGCGCGCAGGCTCGTGACCTGGCCGCTGGCGCTATCCAGCACCTGCAGCACGCCGACCGGTTCGAAGGCCACCCAGTTGGAAACCAGCCAGCGGTTGGCGCCCATGTTCACCACGCCGTCGAAGTAGCCGGCCGGGCTGGGATCGTACTGCTTGTCGCGCTTGGCGCTGAGCCCCTGCAAGCGGTAGGTCTTGATGCCGCCATTGGCCTGGCCGTCGCTGCCCCACTCGACAACGATGAGCTGGTTGCCGGCGAGCTTCATGCCGTTGGGACCCCTGGGCGGAACATCGAAGGTGAGTTCGCTGAACTTCCTCGCCTTCACGTCGATGACGAACACCTTGCCGAGATCGGTGGCCGACAGCAGCAGGCGGTGCTCGTCGATACGCGCGAAGGCGTTGAGGAAGCGCGCGCCGGTGGCGGCCAGGTCCAGTTCGAACACGCGCTTGCCGTCACCGATGCGGAAGCCGACGACGCGGTCGATGTCGGCCACGTAGAGCACACCGCCGACGGCGATCATGCCCTTGGGGCCGTGCAGGTCCGCCGCCCACTTCAAAGCCTTGACGTTGCCGTGCCGGTCCAGCCTGGAGATGAAGCCGTCGCCGTCCTTCTGCATGGGCTCCAGTTTCTCGCCCAGGTTGGAGACGAACACATCGTTGCCGACCACCACCACGCTTTCCGGCGAGGCGAAGCCGGCGATGGTCTTGTCCAGCAACAGGCTGGCCGCCTGGGCAAGGCCCGCGGTGAACAGGAAGAAAAAGGCGATCAGACGCATGCGGACTCCTTGTCAAAGGAATGAGTGCCGAGTGGCGAGGACTGAGCCATAAACCCGCGATTGTCCTTACAGTCCTTGTTACTCAGCCCTGCTTCAACCTTGCCGATCCGGTTGGTTGCCAAAACCATCTCCTGTAGGGCGTCAATAAGCGAAGCGCATTGCGCCGCATGGCGGAGCACATTCGGCGGATTACGCTGCGCTCATCCGCCCTACAAAGTCTCTCGGTCCTCGTTACTCAGTTCTGCTTCAGACCATCGCCCCGGATTCGGTCTTCACCGGCTTGATGAAATCCTCGCGCGACACACCCAGCCACATGGTGATGGGGCTGGCGACCAGCACCGAGGAATAGGTGCCGACGAGGATGCCGATGGCCAGGCACAGGGCGAAGCCGTACAGCACCTCGCCGCCGAGGAACAGCATGGCCAGCACCATCAGCAGGGTGGTGGCGCTGGTGATGATGGTGCGCGACAGGGTGGCGGTCTTGGCGTTGTCCATGATGGCCGCGACGTTGGTCATGCGCGTC
The DNA here is from genome assembly GCA_016873935.1 of Betaproteobacteria bacterium. GTDB lineage: Bacteria > Pseudomonadota > Gammaproteobacteria > Burkholderiales > Thiobacillaceae > PFJX01. Next base: position 5,794 of record VGVT01000013.1, read on the forward strand.
TTCTTGAAGTTCTCGCGGATGCGGTCGAACACCACCACGGTGTCGTTCACGGAATAACCCAGGATGGCCAGCACCGCCGCCAGCACGGTGAGCGAGAACTCCCACTGGAACAACGACCAGATGCCCAGCACGATGAAGATGTCGTGCGCAGTGGCGAAGATGGCGCCCACCGCCATACGCCACTCGAAGCGCAGGGACAGATAGATGACGATGCCGATGGACACCACCAGCAGGGCGAGCGAGCCATCCTCCAGCAGTTCCTGGCCCACCTGCGGGCCGACGAATTCCACCCGGCGCAACTCCACGGCCGGATCGGCGGCTTTGAGGGCGACCAGCACCTTCTCCGAGAGCTGCGCCGAGGTCACGCCGGCCTTTACCGGCAAACGCACCAGCACCTCTCGAGAAGTACCGAAGTTCTGCACCTGGGCGTCGCCATAGCCGGCCTGCGTGAGCACGCCGCGGATGGCGGGAATGTCGGCGGCCCGGGGGTAGCCGACCTCCATCACCGTGCCGCCGGTGAAGTCCACGCCCAGGTTGAGGCCCTTGGTGGCCAGCAGGGCGATGGCGGCGACGATGCAGGCCACCGAGAAGAAAATGGTGCTTCGCGCGAAGCGCATGAAGGGAATGTCGTTCTTGACGCGGATGAGTTCAAGCATGCTTCGTCGCCCTTCAGATGGAGACCTTGGTCAGGCGCTTGGCCCGCCCGAAGGTGAGGTTGACCACGGCGCGCGAGACCAGCACCGCGCTGAACATGGAAGTCAGAATGCCCAGGCAGAGCACCACGGCGAAGCCGCGCACCGGACCGGAACCCAACCAGAACAAGGCAATGCCGGCGATCAGCGTGGTGATGTTGGCGTCGAGGATGGTGTCCCAGGCCCGCTCGTAGCCGGCGGCGATGGCCGCCTGCGGCGACATGCCATTCTTCAGTTCCTCGCGGATGCGCTCGGCGATGATGACGTTGGCGTCGATGGCCATGCCCAGCGTGAGGGCGATGCCGGCGATGCCGGGCAGGGTCAGGGTGGCCTGCAGCAGCGACAGCACGGCGACCAGCAGGAACATGTTGGTGGCCAGGGCCAGAACCGAGACGGCGCCGAACAGTTGATAGTAGACGACCATGAACAGGGTGATGGCGGCAAAGCCGTAGAGCGTCGAATTGAAACCCTTGGCGATGTTGTCGGCACCCAGGCTGGGGCCGACGGTACGCTCCTCGACGATCTCCATCGGCGCCGCCAGCGCCCCGGCGCGCAACAGCAGGGCGACGTCGTTGGCTTCCTGCGGCGAATCCATGCCGGTGATCTGCACACGGCCGCCGCCGATTTCCTCGCGGATCACCGGCGCGGTGACCACCTCGGTCTTGCCCTTCTCGATGAGCAGGATGGCCATGCGCTTGCCCACGTTCTCGCGCGTCACGTTCTTGAACACGCGCGCGCCGCGACCATCGAGGTTGACGTGCACGGCCGCCTGGTTGGTCTGGTTGTCGAAGCCGGGCTGGGCGTCGGTGATGTAGTCGCCGGTCAGCACCACGGTCTTCTTCACCAGGATCGGCACACCGTTGCGTTCCTGGTAGACCTCGGTGCCGAAGGGCGCCTGGCCGGCCAGGGCGGCCTGCACAGAGGCGGCATCCTGCATCTTCTCCTCGTCCACCATGCGGATTTCCAGGGTGGCGGTGCGCCCCAGGATCTCCTTGGCCTTGGCGGTATCCTGCACGCCGGGCAGTTGCACCACGACGCGGTCGATGCCCTGCTGCTGGATCACCGGCTCGGCCACGCCCAGTTCGTTGACCCGGTTGCGCAGGGTGGTGAGGTTCTGCTTGAGGGCGTCTTCCTGGGTCTTGACCTGGGCCTGCTTGTTGAGGGTGGCGCCGAGAAGATATTCCTCGCCGCTCTGGGTCTCCTCCAGCAGCAATTCCGCATAGGCCCCTTCGATGGCCTTGCGCGCCTCGTCACGCTGCGCCGCATCGCGGAAACGGATGCTCACCGCCTGGCCCTCGCGGCCGATGCCGGTGTAACGCACCTTCTTCTCGCGCAGCAGGGTGCGGAGGTCGCCCTGGTAGCGTTCCGCGGCCTTGTCCAGGGCCTTGGGCATGTCCACCTGCAACAGGAAATACACGCCGCCGCGCAGATCCAGGCCCAGGTACATGGGCAGGGCGCCGATGGACGTGAGCCACTGCGGCGAGGCCGGCAAAAGGTTGAGGGCCACCGTGTAGCCCGCGCCCAGGGTCTGTTGCAGGGCGTCCTTGGCCTTGATCTGCGCGTCGGTATCGGCGAAGCGGATCTTCACCCCGCGCGCGTCCAGGCTGATGCCCTGGGCCGCGACGCCGGCCGTCTTGACCGCGGCCTCGACCCGCTGCATGAGCACCGCATCCACCTTTTCCGTGGTGCGCACCGGCGTCACCTGCACCGCCGGCACCTCGCCGAAGAAGTTGGGCAGGGTGTAGAAAAAGGCGATGAGCAGGGCCACGCCGATGACGATGTACTTCCAGAGGGGATAGCGGTTCATTTCGAAGCCCGTGAAGGGAGAAGGGGGAAGGGGGAAGGGTGTCTGGCGCCGGGGTCTAACCCTTCACCCTTTACCCTTCCCCCTTCACGCTTTACAGATCCTTGATGGTGCCCTTGGGCAGCACGGTCTGGATGGTGGCGCGCTGGAAGATGCTCTCGGTGCCGCCACCGATGTCCAGGGTGATGTACTGGTCGGTCACCTTCACCACCTTGCCGAGCTGGCCGCCGGCGGTAATCACCTCGTCGCCCTTCTGGATGGCTTCCTGCATCTTGCGCTGATCCTTGGCCCGCTTCATCTGCGGCCGGATGATGAGGAAGTAGAAGAGGACGAAGAGGACGATCAGGGGAAGAAAGCTGATCAGCGGATCCGGCTGCTCGGCCGGGGCGGCGAAGGCGGGGGAAATCAACATGGCGAATGCGGTCCTGGTAAAAAAACTGGCGAATTCTACCATCAGGGGGTTCCGCCTCACGACGCGGGCCGTGCTCCGGGATTGGTACGGGGCGGGCGTGGGATGAGAAACACGAAGCCCCATTGCTTGACATCGCTCAATGGGCAACTAGCATAGGGGCGCCCTCAAATCAGCCAAATCGGCACCATGAGCATGAAAAGCAAGTCGGCTAACGTCACGCAAGGCGATCCGACACCCCTTCCGCGCCTCATCCAGCGCTGGCTCAAGCATCTCGCCCTGCACGCGGAACACTGCCCCGAGGGATTGCGATCCCTCCCCCGCGAGGCCCTGGACGTCGAGACCCTGGCATCCCTCGTCAGCCAACTCAAGGATCGCCTGGACGCGCACGAGGAATCCCTGCGTATCGAGTCGGCCATTTTCGACAACGTCCAGGAAGGCATCGTGGTGACCGACGCCGGGGGACGCGTGGTGCGCGTCAACAAGGCCTACAGCAGGGTGACGGGCTACACGGAAGACGAGATTCGCGGCAGGCGGCCCGGCGATTTCCTGCATTCCGGCGTGCAAGGACCCGAGTTCTACCAGCGCATGTGGCGGGACATCCTCGACACGGGGCGCTGGCAGGGCGAGATCTGGAACCGCCGCAAGGACGGCGAATCCTTCCTGGAATTGCTCACCATCACCGCGGTGAAGAACGAGCGGGGCGACATCATTAATCTGGTCGGCGTGTTCGGCGACATCACCGACCTGCGCCGCATCGAGCACAAGCTCCAGCGGATCAACCATTACGACAACCTCACCAACCTGCCCAACCGCACCCTGCTCATGGAGCAGTTGGAACGCCTGGTGCTCCAGGCCAACCGGGCGGACCGTATTTTCTGCGTAGTGTGCCTGGACCTGGACCATTTCAAGCGCCTCAACGGACAGCATGGGGAGGCGTTCGGCGACCGCGTCCTGCTGGAGGTCGCCAACCGCCTGCATGGCGCCGTGCGCGAAGGCGACACGGTCGGCCGTCCCGGCAGCGACGAGTTCGTCGTCATCATGAGCAACCTGAAGGACCGGCGTGGCATGGAGCTCGCCCTGGCGCGGTTGCGCGAGAGCCTGTCGGCGCCCTATTTCCTGGATGGCACCGAATTCAGCCTGAGCGCCAGCCTCGGCGCGACCCTCTATCCGGACGACAAGGCCGACGCCGATACCCTGCTGCGCCACGCCAACCAGGCCATGGTGGTGGCGAAAAACGAGGGCCGAAACTGTTTTCGCGTGTTCGATCCGCGCGCCGAGGAGAACGCCCGCCAGCGCAGCGAGCAACTGGAGCGTCTGGGTCTGGCCCTGCGCCGGGGCGAACTGCGCCTGCATTACCAGCCCAAGGTGGACCTGCGCCGGGGCACGACCTTCGGCGCCGAGGCCCTCATCCGCTGGCAGCACCCGCAGCGGGGATTGCTCGGACCCGCCGCTTTCCTGCCCTATGCCGAGGACAACCAGCTCATGGTGGAGTTGGGGGACTGGGTCATCGATACGGCTCTCGATCATCTGGCGCAATGGCGCGCGCGGGGCCTGGAGATCTCGGTCAGCGTCAACGTCGCCGCCATCCAGCTGCAGCAAGCCGATTTCGTCGCAAAGTTGCAAGCGGCCTTGCAACGCCACGCCGGCACGCCGCCCGGCGCGCTGGAACTGGAAATCCTGGAATCCAGCGCCATGCGCGATCTCGACCTCACCCGCCAGGTGCTCAACGCCTGCCGTCAACTCGGCGTGGGCGCCGCGCTCGACGATTTCGGCACCGGTTATTGCTCCCTCGCCTATCTGAAGCAGATTCCCGCCACCACCCTGAAGATCGACCAGTCCTTCGTGCGCACCATGCTCGGCAACCGCGAGGATCTGGGCCTGGTGGAGGGCATCATCAGTCTGGCGAAGATCTTCGACATGGCCGTGGTGGCGGAAGGCATGGAAACCGCCGAGCACGGCGTCCTGCTGTTGCGCCTGGGCTGCGACCAGGCCCAGGGCTACGGCATCGCCAAGCCGATGCCGCCGGAAGCATTGCCGGACTGGATCCGTGACTACGCGCCGGACCCAAGCTGGCAAACCTGGGCCGACCTCGACTGGGACCTGTCCGATTTCCCCCTCATCGTCGCCCAGCACGACCACATCGACTGGGTGCGCCGCATCCTGCGCGCGCTCGACGGCGAGACCGCCGGCCTGGATCCCGCCGAACTGCACGATCATCACCAGTGCCGCCTGGGCCGCTGGTACTACGGGCGGGGCGCGCAGCAATACGGCCATTTGGCGGAGTTCCAGGCCGTGGAGGATCTGCATCGGGACGTTCATAGACTGGGCCCGCGCGTCCTCGAACTGCTGGCCGCCGGAGACAAGGAGGCGGCCCAGGCGGAGTGCATGGTTCTGCTCGACCTGAAAGCGCGCATCCTGGAACTCATGAAATCGCTGCAGGCCGCGGTGGCCCGCCACAACACCAGGCCCGCGCCCGAACACCAGCCGACGCAAAGGCCCGACGCCTATTGAGCGGGTGGCATCGCCTACCTCGCGCCCGACGCATGATCGAGCGCGCGCGCGTTGGTGTGTCGACCTCCGCCATACGCCTACCGTTAAACCTATTCCGCCTGTGGTCGATATAGGGACTGTCGCCCCCTCTTTCCCCTCCGAAACACGGTCCATCCCATGATTCAGCAATGCAAGCGTTGGCTGGGTGTCCTTCTGCTATGCGGCGCGGGCGTCGCGTGCGCGCGCGAACCCCTGGTCATCGGCGTCGAGAACCTGCATTACCTGCCGCTCGCCAGCCACGAGAAAGGCGTCTACCGGGGCTTCGCGCGCGATCTGCTGGATGCCTTCGCCGAAGATCTCGGCTACAAGGTCGAATACCGGCCGCTACCGGTGCCCCGGCTGTACGCCGCCCTTCTCGCCGGTCAGGTGGATTTCAAGTTTCCCGACAATGCCAACTGGAAACGGGAAATCCGCGCCGGACGCGAGATCCATTACAGCGAACCGGTGGCCGCCTACGTCGATGGCACCAGCGTCGCGCCCGCGCGGCTGGGCGCCGGCCCGCAGGCCATCCGCCGCCTCGGTACCCTCGGCGGCTTCACGCCCTGGCCGTGGCTGGAGCGCATCCGCGCAGGCAGACCCAGCCTGTCTGAGAACACCAGCCTGGAGGCGCTGGTGCGCCAGGCCGTGGCCGGTCGCGTCGACGGCGTCTACGCCAGCGTGGCAGTGATCCATTACCAACTCGACCACGTGCTGAAGCGTCCCGGCGCCCTGGTGTTCGATGCCGCCCTGCCGCACAGTCGTGACCATTACCATCTATCCACCCTGCGGCGTCCGGAAGTGCTGCGCGAGTTCAACGACTGGATGCGCAAAAACCCGGCGCGGATCGTCGCCCTCAAGTCCCGGCACGGTGTCGAGAAGGGCGTGCCGGCCCTCTGATGTGGCCGCCACCTCCGCATACTCCCATGCCTGGCGAACACATCCCCCTGTTGCGTGGTCTGGCCGCCCGCCAGATCCTCGTCACCCTGGCCGTCGCCCTGCTCGCCGGCCTCGCCATCGGATCCCTGGAACTGCTGGCGGAGTGGCGCGTCTGGCGCGAGCGCATCGCCACCGATACCCGGCAAAACCTTGAACTGGTGCGCGCAAGCGCCGCCGAGGCCGCCTACCAACTGAACACCGAACAGGCTGACAATGTCGTTCAGGGCCTGCTCAGTTTCGACGAGAACGCCCGCGTCACCCTGCGCGACAACTTCGGCGGGGTGCTCGCGCAGGGCGCCCGGCCGGCCGCGAGCGACACGGCGTCGGGTCTCGGCGAGGCCCTCATCGCCGGCCTGGAGACGCACAGGCTTCGCCTGGAATACGCCGACCCCTCGGCGGAGGAAGCCGCCGCCCACGTCGGCGATCTCGAACTCGCCCTCGACGGCGCCCGCATCGGCCAGCGCTTCCTCAGCCTGGCGCTGCAGAAAATGGCCTACACGGTAGCCCTGGCGGTCCTCCTGAGCCTGATCCTGGCGGTGGTCTTCCACATCTCCATCCTGCGCCCACTCACCCATCTCAGCCGGCGCATCGTCGCTCTCGATCCCGCCGCGCCGGGACGCGAGGCGTTGCCGATTCCCGGCCGCCACCGGGACAACGAATTCGGCCTGTTGCTGCACAACCTCAACGCCATGTTGCAAGCCTTTCAGCGCGGCCTCGACCAGCGCGACCAGGCGCAGACCGAACTGGCCGGCCTCAACCAGCGTCTGGAGGAACGCGTGCGCGCGCGCACCGAGGCCCTGCGCGAGGCCATGGGCGAACTGGAACTGAAGAAGGAAGCCGCCGAGCAGGCGACGCGCGCGAAGTCCGAGTTCCTCGCCAACATGAGCCACGAAATCCGCACGCCGATGAACGGCGTCATGGGCATGCTCGAACTGCTCCTCACCACGGAGCTCAACGAGGAACAGATGGAATACGCGGAAATCGCCCTGCACAGTGCGCAGTCGCTGCTCAAGGTGATCAACGACATCCTGGATTTCTCCAAGATCGACGCCGGCAAGCTGGAGATTGAAAACCTCGATTTCGACCCGCGCGAACTGTGCAACGAGGTCGGCAACCTGATGGCCCTCAATGCCGACCAGAAGGGCCTCGAGTATCTCCAGCGCGTCGCAGCCGACGTGCCCCGCCGGCTGCGCGGCGATCCAGGCAGGCTGCGACAAATCCTGTTCAATCTGCTCGGCAACGCGATCAAGTTCACGCCCGCTGGCGAGGTCTGCCTCAGCGTCCGCGCACTGCGTCGCGGGGCGGAAGGTGTACGCCTGCGCTTCGAGGTGCGCGACACCGGCATCGGCATCGCCGGCGACAAGCTGGGTCTGCTATTCACCCCCTTCACCCAGACGGACGGCTCGATGACCCGCAAGTACGGCGGCAGCGGACTGGGACTCTCCATCGTCCGCCGCCTGAGCGAACTGATGGGCGGAGAGTCCGGCGTCGACAGCCGTGAGGGCGACGGCTCCATCTTCTGGTGCGATTTGCCATTCCTGGTCTCCGCCGACCCCGCCACCCCGCCACCACCGGCCCTGGCCGGCCTGCGCGTCCTGGTGGTGGACGACAACGCCGCCAACCGCCTGATCATCGAGGACATGCTGCGTGAACTCGGTTGCGCGCCCGCCTCCTGCGCCAGCGGCGCCGCTGCTCTCGACCTGGCGCGGGCGGAGGCCGCGGCCGGCCGCGCCTTCGATGCCGCCCTCATTGACCACCGCATGCCCGGCATGGATGGCGAGGAACTGGCCCGCGCCCTGCGCGCGGATGCCTCCACCACCCGCCTGCCGCTGATCGTCATGGTCGCGCCCAAAGCCTGGAGGCAGGCGTCGCGGCTCATGGAAGCCGGCTTCAGCCAGCACCTCACCAAGCCCGTGCGGGTGGAACACCTGCAACGCGACCTGCTCGCCCTATCAGGGGAAACGTGCCGCCCCGCGCTGCAACCGACGCAAGCCGCCAACCCGCCGCCCGCCGGACGTGCCGCGCATCTGCTGCTGGTCGAGGACGATGCGGTCAACCGGCGCCTGGCCACCCTCCTGCTGGAGCAATGGGGCTACCGCGTGGACGCCGTCGACAACGGTCCCGCCGCCCTCACCGCGCTCGCCGCCACCCCTTACGACCTGGTGGTGCTGGACTGCCGCATGCCGGGCATGGACGGCCACCAGGTGGCGCGCGCCATCCGCGCCGGCGACCATGGCGTGTCGGACCGCTCGGTGCCGATCCTGGCGCTGACTGCCGACGTGGCGGAGGGCTACCGCGAACGCGCCCTCTCTGCGGGCATGGACGACTTCATCGCCAAACCCATCGTCGCCGCGCAACTTCAGGAGAAGGTCCGCGCCCTGCTGCGCCAGAGGCCGGCCGGCTGAACGCCGCACACCCCCAAAGCAATACCGAGAAGCGCAGCAGGCCCGCATTGCGTGCTATAAACATTAGAGTTTTCTAATTTACAGAGTCGCCCATGTCCCCCGAGGAAAAAGTCCGCGCCGCAGAAGCAGCCTATGAGAAGGCCCTGCGCTATGAACTCGACTACGGCTGCTGCCCGCAATGCGTGCTGGCGGCGGTACAGGAGACCGTCGGCGTCATCGACGACGCGGTCATCAAGGCGAGCCATGGCCTATCCGGCGGTGGCGGCCTCTGCGGCCAGGGCGCCTGCGGGGCGTTGACCGGCGGCCTCGTGGCCTTGAGCGCCAAGCGCGGCCGCGACCGCGACAAGCTCGACAAGGGTCGCGCCATCGGCAACTTCCAGAAGGGCAAGGAGCTGGTGGAACGCTTCAAAGCCGAGTTCGGCGGTGTCACCTGCGAGGAATTGCAAAAAACCTTCACCGGCCGCACCTGGGACATGTGGAAAACCGACGAATACAAGGCCTTCGACGCAGCCCGCGGCCAGCAATGCGCGCGCGCCACCGCCACAGTGACCAGATGGGTGGTGGAGATGATGTAGGGCTTCAGCCCGCCAAGACCCGCCGCACCGCGGCGCGCAAATCCGGCAGCAGTTCCTCGGCGAACCAGGGGTTCCGCCGCAGCCACATCTGGTTGCGCGGGCTGGGGTGCGGCAGCGGATACAGGGCGGGCGCGAACTCGCGCCAGGCGGCGACGGTTTGCGTGAGATTCGGCCGGGTACGCCCGGCCAGATGGTAGGCCTGGGCGTACTGGCCGATGACGATGCGCAGGCGCAGCCCGGGCAGCAGGGAGAAGACGCGGTCGTGCCAGAGTCGCCGGCACTCGGCGCGGGGCGGCAGGTCGCCCGACTTGCCGGTTCCCGGGTAGCAGAAGCCCATGGGCACGATGGCCACCCTCGCCGGGTCGTAGAACACCTCCGCTTCCAGCCCCAGCCATTCCCGCAGGCGCTTGCCACTGGCGTCGTTCCAGGGGATGCCGGTGGCGTGCACGCGCGTGCCCGGCGCCTGCCCCGCCACCAGGACGCGCGCCCGCGTGTCGGCGACGAGCACCGGCCGGGCACCCAGCGGCAGCTCCGGCTCGCAGACACGGCAGGCGCGGATTTCGCCGAGCAGGTTCGGCAGGGTGGCAATCATGGCGCCGACGCGTGGCTTCCCTCAGGCGTCTCCAGCGCGCCTGGCGTCCAGGAATTCCCGCCGCCAGGCCTCGAATTCGCCGCGTTCCAGGGCGACCCGCATGCGCGCGGTGAAGTCCTGGTAGAAGTGCAGGTTGTGGATGGAGTTGAGGCGCGCGCCCAGCATCTCGCCGGAGCGTTGCAAATGGTGCAGGTAGGCCCGGCTGTAATGGCGGCAGGTGTAGCAATCGCAGGCCGGGTCGATGGGGCCGGTGTCGTGCCTGAAGCGGGCGTTCTTGATGCGGATGTCGCCGGACCAGGTGAACAAGAGGCCATGGCGGGCGTTGCGGGTGGGCATGACGCAGTCGAACATGTCGATGCCGTTCGACACCGCGTGCACGATGTCCTCCGGCGTGCCCACGCCCATCAGGTAGCGGGGCCTGTCGGCGGGCAGGCGGTGACCCATGTGTTCGAGGATGCGCGTCATGTCCTCCTTGGGCTCGCCCACCGACAGGCCGCCCAGGGCGTAGCCGTCGAAGCCGATCTCCGCCAGCCGGCCCAGGGAACGCTCGCGCAGGTCCTCGTACATGCCGCCCTGGACGATGGCGAAGAGCGCCTGCCGGGCAACGCCGTTCGACGGCGCCGTAAGCTCCCCTCCCCCCCGGGGGGAGGGGCTGGGGGTGAGGGACGCATCCCTACCCTGCAACGCATCGAAAGCCAAACGCGACCGCTCCGCCCAGCGCAGCGACAACTCCATGGACAGCTTCGCCGTCTCCCAATCCGCCGGATAGGGCGTGCATTCGTCGAAGATCATGACGATGTCCGCGTCCAGCACCTTCTGGATCTGCATGCTCTTCTCGGGGGACAGCATCAGTTTCTGGCCGTCCAGAGGCGAGGAAAACTTCACGCCCATTTCCGTGATCTTGCGCAGATGCGTGAGACTCCACACCTGGAAGCCGCCGGAATCGGTGAGAATGGGGCCTCGCCAGCCCATGAAGCGATGCAGGCCGCCGTGCGCCTGGATAACTTCCAGCCCGGGACGCAGCCAGAGGTGGAAGGTGTTGCCGAGGATGATTTGCGCGCCCAGGTCTTCGAGTTCGTGGGGGGTGACCCCCTTCACCGTGCCGACCGTGCCCACCGGCATGAACACCGGGGTCTGGATGACGCCGTGGGCGGTTTCCAGCGTGCCGCGCCGGGCGTGGCCGCTGCTGTGGGTGACCTGGAATCGCATGAAATCGCGCTACACGCTGAAGTTGAAAACGAAGGCGGCAAGTGTACTGCCGCCAACCCTGTTCGCCCTGCTCGTCGCCGCCTCGCCGGCGCCAGCCGCCGCGCCTTGCCCGCCGCACGCGGCCAGCCAGGTGCGGGTGGCCACTCAGGAGTTCCGCGTCGAAGTCGCCGCCGGCGAAGCCGAACGGGCGCGCGGCCTGTCCGGCCGCAAGAGCTTGCCGGCGGGCAACGGCATGTGGTTCGTCTTTCCCGCGCCCGGCAAGCATGCCTTCTGGATGCGGGACATGGCCTTCGCCATCGACCTGGTGTGGATCGGTCCGGACCACCGCGTGCTCGGCACGCTGGGTCTGACGCCGTGCGGCCCGCGGGATTGTCCGCTGCAGCATCCACCGGGCCCGGTGGCCTTCGTGCTGGAGGTCAATGCCGGCGCGTTCGCCGGCAAGCCGGGCGACCGCGTCGAGTGGACCTGCGCGCCCTGAGCGCGGGGACTACCAGCTTTGCCGGCCGCGCGACTTGGCCCCGGCCTGGGGTCGCGCGTCGGCGTTCCAGGCTTGGCCGGGCTTGGCGGTGGGCCGGGCTTCCGGCTTGTAGTCGGCGCGGTTGCCGTTGACGTCGGCACGGCGGGTTTCGGGTTTGCCCCAGGTGTTGCCGTTCTTCTCCGGACGATCCCAGGCGTGACCGGGCCGGGCCGGCCGGGCTTCCGGCTTGGCCCCTTTCCAGGCGGCCTGGCCGTGCGGCTTGCTCCAGGTGCTCGCGGCACGGTCATCGGCGCGCGGACGCTCGCCGGCATGGGCCGGGTGCTCGGCGCGGGGGCGGTCTTCCCACTTCCGCTCGCCCCAGGGCTTCTTCTCGCCCCAGGGTTTCTTGTCCGCCCACACCTTGGCGCCGGGCTTGCGCGTGAAATCCCGCCCCTTCTTGCCGAAATCCTTGTCGTGGCGCAGCTTGGGTTCCAGGCCGGGCACCACTTCCACGCGCACCGGCTTGCCGATGTAGCGCTCGATCTCGCGCACCAGGTGGCGTTCCTTGCCATGCACCAGGGTGATGGCGATGCCGAGGCGGCCGGCGCGGCCGGTGCGACCGATGCGGTGCACGTAGTCCTCGGCCTGGCGCGGCGCGTCGAAGTTGATGACATGGCTGATGCCGGCCACGTCGATGCCGCGGGCGGCCACGTCGGTGGCCACCAGGATGCGTGTATGGCCATCGCGCAAACGTTGCAGGGTGCGGTTGCGCTTGTGCTGGGGCATGTCGCCGTGCAGGGCGGCGGCGGTGAAGCCCTGCTCCAGCAGGGTCTCGCAGAGTTCCTCGGCGCTGGCCTTGGTGGCGGTGAACACCACCGCCTGGTTGACGCCCGCGTCGCGCAGCAGGAAATCCAGCAGGCGGTGCTTGTGGCCAATGTCGTCGGTGAACAGCAGGCGCTGGTCGATGTTGGCCTTGTGCTCTTCCCTGGTGGCCACCTCGATGCGCAGCGGCGACTTGGTCATCTGCGCGGCGATCTTGCCCACCATGCCATCCAGGGTGGCGGAGAACAGCAGGGTCTGGCGGCTTTCCGGGGTGCGCGCGACGATGTGCTCGATGTCCTCGATGAAGCCCATGTCCAGCATGCGGTCAGCCTCGTCCAGCACCAGCACTTCCAGGCGGGAGAAGTCGATGCGGCCGCGTTCCAGGTGATCGATGAGGCGGCCCGGGGTGGCGATCATGACTTCCGGGTGCACCTTCAGGGCCTGGAACTGCGGCCCGAAGGGGGCGCCGCCGACCAGGCAGACGGTGCGCAGCTTGCGCATGCCGGCGCCGTAGATCATGGCCTGCTTCTGCACCTGCAGGGCCAGTTCCCGGGTGGGGCACAGCACCAGCAGGCGCGGGCCGTTGCCGGGCAGTTGCGAAGGCTCGGCCAGCTTGTGCAGGCTGGGCAGCAGGAAGGCGGCGGTCTTGCCACTGCCGGTGTGGCTGGAGACCAACAGATCCTTGCCCTCCAGGGCGGCGGGAACGGCCTGGCTCTGTACCCCGGTCGGCTCGGTATAGCCGGTGGTTTCCAGACATTTCAAAACGATGGGGTTCAGACCCAGTTCGGCGAAGCTCATGCAAATCCTTTATCAAAACCTGCCCGTCCCGGCGCGCATTCAAGCGGGGAAACGCCAGGCAACAGGCCACCGCGTCCGCTCGACGGACGCAAAATAAGAAACGCCCGCGGCGAACCTTTGCGGCCGCGTCGATTCTCGCGAAACACCGGCGCCAACCGTGTGCCGGGATGCCGAATCGACGGAAACGGGTTCCGTGAGGGAATCAGGTGAGGTCGGGGACGATGGGGCTGTGAAAACAGTCCCGTGGGCTATGGAAATCGGTCAGGAGACCGAAAAGCCGACTACTGCGTTGCACAACTGGCCCGGACTATACCCGAGGCCGCTTAATAAGTCTTTGATTATTTTGTGCTATCCAACACACCCGGGGCCGGCTCGATGAGCATGGCGTCGCCGTAGCTGAAAAACCGGTAGCGGGCGGCCACCGCGTGGGCGTAGGCGCGGCGCATCAGCTCGGCGCCGCCGAAGGCGGACACCAGCATGAGCAGGGTGGAGCGCGGCAGGTGGAAGTTGGTCAGCAGGCGTTCAACCACCCGGAAGCGGTAGCCCGGCGTGATGAACAGGTCGGTCTCGCCTTCTCCCGCCGACAGCGCGCCGCGGCGGGCGGCGGCCTCGAGGGCGCGCAGGCTGGTGGTGCCGACGGCGCAGACCCGGCCGCCGGCTTGCCTTGCCCGGGCGATGGCGTCCACCGTGGCCTGGGGGATGGCGTAGCGCTCGGTGTGCATCCTGTGTTCGAGCAGATCCTCCACCCGCACCGGCTGGAAGGTGCCCGCGCCCACGTGCAGGGTCACGAAGGCGGTCTCCACGCCCCGCGCGTTCAGGCTCTCCAGCATGGCGTCGTCGAAGTGCAGGCCGGCGGTGGGCGCCGCCACCGCGCCCGGCTCGCGGGCATACACGGTCTGGTAGCGGGCGTCGTCGCCGGCTTCCGGCGCACGCTCCAGGTAGGGCGGCAGGGGCACCTCGCCGTACGCATCGAGCCACTCCAGCACGCTACGCGAGGGATCGAAGGCCAGGCGCAGCATGTCGTCGACACGGTCGAGGACCAGGGCCTGCACCGCATCGGCGAAACGCAGCACCATGCCCGGCCGGGGCGGCTTGCTGGCGCGGATGAAGACCAGGGCTTCGTGCTCGGACAGCACCCGCTCCACCAAGGCCTCGATTTTCCCGCCCGTCGCCTTGACGCCGCGCAGCCGAGCCTTGATGACGCGGGTGTCGTTGAACACCAGCAGGTCGCCGGCTCGGAACAGTTCCGGCATCTGCGCGAAGCGGCGATCGGCGAGGGACCCCGCCGCGCCGTCGACGTGCAACAGGCGGCTGCCGCCCCGCTCCGGCAGCGGGTGGCGGGCGATGAGCTGGTCCGGCAGGTGGTAGTCGAAATCGCTGGTCTTCATGGCGGCGGCGCATTATACGTTGCCGCTGCAATGGCCCTTCGGCGATAATCCGCAGCCTCCGCCATCGCGCGGAGTCATGCCATCCACACACGGCCCCGATGGCGGAATCGGTAGACGCACGGGACTCAAAATCCCGCGCCGCAAGGCGTGCCAGTTCGAGTCTGGCTCGGGGCACCAAATCGGCGATGGCCGGACGCTCTGGATCGCCACGAGACAATCCCCCACTCCACGCAAGCTTGTAATAAGCCCTTGTTTGGGCTAGTTTCCCGACCACGTTAGGGGTGCCGTCACAACCTTGCAGACGGCTGAGATCACACCCTTGGAACCTGATCCGGATCATTCCGGCGTAGGGAAGCGGCCCCCACCCGGCGCTCCCTATGCATTGCACACCTGGAGCGCATCATGAACGCCAACCCGCAATTCCTCGCCGCCACCGCCCACGTCGACGAGGCCGCCATCCAGCCCTTGCCCAATTCGCGAAAGGTGTACGTGCAAGGCAGCCGGCCGGATATCCGCGTGCCGATGCGGGAGATCAGCCAGTCCGACACCCCGACCGGGATGGGCGGGGAAAGGAATCCGCCCATCTTCGTCTACGACTGTTCCGGCCCATACACCGACCCGGCGGCGAAGATCGACATCCGCAACGGCCTGCCCGCCCTACGCCAGCAGTGGATCGAGGAGCGGAATGACACCGAGGTGCTGGCGGGCCTGTCTTCCGATTACGGCCGCAGCCGCGCCAACATCGCCGAGCTCGCCAAGCTGTGCTTCCCCGGCCTGCACCGCCAGCCCCGCCGCGCCAAGGCGGGCATGAACGTCAGCCAAATGCATTACGCCCGGAAAGGCATCGTCACGCCGGAGATGGAATACATCGCCATCCGCGAGAACCTGCGCCGCCGGGAATACCTGGAGAATCTGCGCCAGTCCGGTCCCCAGGGCGAGCGCCTGGCCAAACTGCTCGGCCGCCAGCACCGGGGCCAGAGCTTCGGCGCGGCCCTGCCGGAGGAGATCACCCCCGAATTCGTGCGCGCCGAAGTGGCGCGCGGCCGCGCCATCATCCCCTGCAACGTGAACCACCCGGAAACCGAGCCGATGATCATCGGCCGCAACTTCCTGGTGAAGATCAACGCCAACATCGGCAATTCCGCCCTGGGTTCCTCGATCAACGAGGAAGTCGACAAGATGACCTGGGCCATCCGCTGGGGCGGCGACACGGTGATGGACCTGTCCACCGGCAAGAACATCCACGAGACGCGCGAGTGGATCATTCGTAATTCGCCGGTGCCGATCGGCACGGTGCCCATCTACCAGGCCCTGGAAAAGGTCGACGGCCGCGCCGAGGAACTGACCTGGGAGATGTTCCGCGACACTCTGATCGAACAGGCCGAGCAGGGCGTCGACTACTTCACCATCCACGCCGGCGTGCTGTTGCGCTACATCCCGATGACCGCCGAGCGCATGACCGGCATCGTCTCGCGCGGCGGCTCGATCATGGCCAAGTGGTGCCTGGCGCATCACAAGGAAAGCTTCCTCTACACCCACTTCGAGGAAATCTGCGAAATCATGAAGGCCTACGACGTGGCCTTTTCCCTGGGCGACGGCCTGCGCCCCGGCTCCATCTACGACGCCAACGACGACGCCCAGCTGGGCGAACTCAAGACCCTGGGCGAACTCACCCAGGTGGCCTGGAAGCACGACGTCCAGGTCATGATCGAAGGTCCCGGCCACGTGCCCATGCAGCTCATCAAGGAAAACATGGAGAAGGAACTGGAGTGGTGCGACGAAGCCCCCTTCTACACCCTGGGGCCCCTCACCACCGACATCGCCCCCGGCTACGACCACATCACCAGCGGCATCGGCGCCGCCATGATCGGCTGGTACGGCACCGCCATGCTCTGCTACGTCACGCCCAAGGAACACCTGGGCCTGCCGGACAAGGACGACGTGAAGGAAGGCATCATTACCTACAAGCTGGCCGCCCACGCCGCCGACCTGGCCAAGGGCCACCCCGGCGCCCAGATCCGGGACAACGCCCTAAGCAAGGCCCGTTTCGAGTTCCGCTGGGAAGACCAGTTCAACCTCGGCCTCGATCCCGACAAGGCGCGCGAATTCCACGACGAGACCCTGCCCAAGGAATCCGCCAAGGTCGCGCATTTCTGCTCCATGTGCGGCCCGCACTTCTGCTCGATGAAGATCACCCAGGACGTGCGCGACTTCGCGGCGAAGCAGGGCATCAGCGAGAACGAGGCGCTGGAGAAGGGGATGGAGGTGAAGTCGGTGGAATTCGTCAAGCAGGGGGCGGAGGTGTACCGGAAAGTCTGAACCCCTACCTGGCTGAGAAAATCGAAGCAGGCTGCCTATGCAGCCTGTTTTTTCTTGGAAAGGGGCCACCCCTGTTCGTGGTGGGGTGGAATTTCCGCCCTGTCGTCCCTAAGTTGCCTTCCATCAACACCATCACGTGGACGTCACCCCTATGCCACTCCCCGCCATCCCCTTCGACAACAGCTACGCCCGCGATCTGCCCGGCTTTTACGCGCCTTGCCAACCCGCGGCCGTGCCGGCTCCGGTGCTGCTGTTCTTCAACCGGGGCCTGGCGGAGGAATTGCGATTGGGCCTGGAGGGCCAGGACGACACGGCGCTGGCCAAGCTCTTCTCCGGGAATGTGTTGCCGGAAGGCGCGGAGCCCATCGCCCAGGCTTATGCCGGGCATCAGTTCGGCCAGTTCAACCCGCAACTTGGCGACGGTCGGGCATTGCTGATCGGCGAGGTCATCGACCGTGCCGACCGGCGCCGGGACATCGCCTTCAAGGGCTCGGGGCGCACACCCTTCTCCCGCCTGGGTGACGGCAAGGCGGCGGTGGGACCGATGCTGCGCGAGGTACTGATCGGCGAGGCCATGCACGCCCTGGGCATACCCACCACCCGGGCGTTGGCGGTGGTGGCCACCGGCGAGCCGGTATACCGGGAACGCGCCCTGCCCGGCGCCGTGCTCACCCGCGTCGCTGCCAGCCATTTGCGTGTGGGCACCTTCCAGTTCTGCATGGTCCACGGCTCGCCCGAGATGGTGCGGCAACTGGCCGACTACGCCATCGCCCGCCACTACCCGGATGTGCGGGAGGCGGGCAACCGCTACCTCGGCTTCCTGAACGCCGTGGCCGAGCGCCAGGCGGCGCTGATCGCCCAATGGCTGCACATCGGCTTCATCCACGGCGTGATGAACACGGACAACATGGGCATTCCCGGCGAGACCATCGACTTCGGGCCTTGCGCCTTCATGGAGGCCTACGACCCGCGCGCGGTGTTCAGTTCCATCGACGAAGGCGGACGCTACGCCTACGCGGCGCAGCCGCACATCGCCCGCTGGAATCTGGCCCGCCTGGCGGAGACCCTGCTGCCGCTGATCGCCGACGAGGAGGGCCGGGCCATCGAACTGGCCACGGAGGTCATCGATGCCTTCCCCGAGCGTCATCGGCGTTACTGGCTGGCCGGCCTGCGCGCCAAGCTGGGGCTGGCCGGCCACATAGCCGATGGCGATGCCGCCGACACCGCCCTGGGCGAAAGCTGGCTGGACCTGCTGCACGCCCAGCAGGTCGACTACACCCTGGCCTGGCGGCGCCTGGCGGACGCGGCCGCCGGAGACGAAGCGCCTCTGCGCGCGCTGTTTCCCGGCCAGCCGGGGCTGGAGCGCTGGCTGCAACGCTGGCGCGAACGCTGCGCCGCCGAGGATGCCGGCGCGGATGCCGCCAAGGCCCGCGCCGACGCCATGCGCCGCGTCAACCCCTTGCTGATCCCCCGCAACCACCGCGTCGAGGAGGCCCTGTCCGCCGCCTCCGACACAGGCGACCTGGCGCCCTTCGAGCAACTGCTCAACGCCCTGCGCCGTCCCTTCGACGAGGACCCGGCCCTGGCCCGCTTCGCCGAGCCGGCGCCGGGCGAGTTCATGGCGGAGTTCCGCACCTTCTGCGGCACGTAATCGGCGGTACGCGCCGCACATCGGCCAGCGCCGCCGCCAGGATGCGACCACGTCATGAAGCCTGGGAGATATGGTCGAGGACTGCCCTAAAGTTTTCTCCGGCGCCGCCGATAACGACGACGAGGGTTTATTCGTAACGTGACCTGAAAAGGGCAAACCCATCGAAAGGTGGGGACGCAAAATCACCGGTCTAACGGGCTCCGGCCCCATGACAGCGGGATTGCCAGGCAGACGGCCGCATTGCGGCCGCGCTTCCCCAGCGTCCTCTCCCGATGCCTTGCCCCCCAGGGTCCGCGGCGGTACCGCCCGCGGTCGCGCGACCGTCGGGCCCTGCCGTCGCACGCATGGCAAGGACAATGATGGCTGTATCGGCTACACCTTTCGGCAATCCGGCTTGGCACTCTGCCGCGCGGGAGCGCGCCGATCCGCCCGCGCTCCTGCGGGAGCTCGGCGAGATCGCCGGCATGCGCCTGGGCCTCGCCCTGGGCGTGGCGTTGATGCGCGTCGCCGAACAATTGCAGACTCAGGGCGAACAGGCGGCGGCCTCCCTGGAGCAGGCGGCGCTGCTGGATGCCGCCCAGTTCGCGCGTTCCCGCAAACGCGACTTGGCGGACGACTTCCGCAGGTTTTTCGAGCAACGCCATGCACGCGCCTGCAGGCCGAAATCCTCGCTGCTGACCGGCTATGCCCTGGACGTGGACATTGGGCAGCTGCGCGTGGTGGCCAACGAGCAGTTGGAAGAGATCCTCGACACCACCATTCTGCAGGAGGCCATCCGCAGCCGCTGCGCCAGCGCCCTGCACGGCCTGGCGGAACCCTGCCGCGCCCTGCTGGAGGACAGCGGCCTGCAGCCGGCCGATCTGCCCATGGGGCCGAAAACCATCGCCCAGGCCCTGGCCGACGCGCTCAACCTACAGTTCTCCCGCATCGAGACCAAACAACGCGTGGTGCGCGCCCTGTGCCGGCATTGGCCGGAAGGCATCGAGCCAGTCATGCGCGACTTGCTTGCCCAACTCGCCGAACCAGAAGCCGGCGCGGCGGATGCGGAGGCCGGCGCGTCAACGGGCACACCGCCCGCTGGCCGGGCGTCATCACCCCGCATCGCGCGGCCCCTGGCCGACGAGGGGGTGGCCCTGGACGATGCGCGCGCCATGGCCGCCGCCTGCGACGCGGTCGCCCGCGCCACCGCCGGCGGCCGCCTGCCGCGTGTCATCCTGGCTTTCCTGGAGGGGCCGTGGCAACTCCTGCTGGCCCGCATCCACGTGGCCTCGGGCGAGCAGGGCGAGGACTGGCGGGAAGCCTTGCAAACCATGCGGGAATTGGTCTGGAGCCTGTCCCTGCGCACCGCGCGGGAGGAGCGCGAGCGCCTGGTGGCCGCCCTGCCCGCCCTAGTGCGCAGACTGGAAGATGGCCTGGAGCGCCTGGGCACACCGGCAGAGCAGCGCGCCCCCTTCTTCGCCAGCCTGGCCAAGTATCACCTCAAGCTGGTCAATCTCTCCGGAATCATCGCCGGCATGGAGGCCACGCGCGCTGCTGACGGCGCTGCTAACGCCGCGCCTCCCGCGCCGGATGTGGCGGAGGTGGGCCCGGAACGCCTGGAGGTCGGCACCTGCATCGAATTCACCGAGGCGGATGGCAGCCAAGTCGAGCTGAAACTGGCCTGGATAAGCGCCGGCAGCCATCTCTACCTGCTCACCAACCCACACGGACAACGCGCCCTGTCGCTCAACGTCGGCGAGTTGAGCGAGCGCTTGCGGGATGGCACGGCGCGGGTGCTGCCCGGCGCGCGCGCCGAGGATGACTCCCGCGACGCGCGCATCCGCGACAAGAAAACCGCCTGAGGATTCTGCATCATGCCCATTCCCTCGCAGATCCCCGCACCGGGCGCGCGTGCGGCACCGGGCGCCGAGAGCCTCGCGGCTCAAACGCGTTTCCTGACCCGCCGCATGCTGCTGGATGCGGAGTACCGGGTGGTGGGCCACGAACTCGGCATCAACCCGAGGGTACCGATTCCCGTGTTGCCCGGTGCCACTTCCGCGGGTCAGAACCGGGACGAGCACCTGCTGGCGAGCGTCATCGACGAACGTTACCGGGACGCCATGGGGCGCAAGCTGTGCCTGCTGGAGTTGCACAGCCTGGACAGTGCCCTGGTGGAACATCTGCCGCGGGAAAACACCATCCTGCGCGTGCCAGCGCAGCCGGCCACCCCTGAGCTGCTGGCGCGCTGCCAGTCGCTGGTGCGTAGCGGCTTCAGCCTGGCCCTCGATGAATCCGGCTGCGTCCCGGGCATGGCCCCGCTTGCGCGGCAGTGCGCTTACCTGCGCCTGGACGTGGGCGACAACGACCTCATGGGGCTGTGCGACCGGCTGGTGCGCCTGCGCGATCTGAGCGGCCCCCGCCTGATCGCGGCCAACGTCGATTCGCACGAGGCCTTCGCCGCCTGTCGCAAGCTATCCTTCCAGCTGTTCCAGGGCGACTTCCTCACATTGCCCAGGGCGGTCGCCGCGAAATCCATCGACAGCAGCCGCCTGCTCATCATGCGGCTGCTCAATCTGCTGACGCAGCACGCCGAATACGCCGCGCTGGCGGCGGAATTCAAGCTGGACGCCGGCCTCAGCTACAAGCTGCTGCGCTACATCAATTCGCCGGCCGTGGGGCTGCGCCACCCGATCCGTTCGATCGACCATGTCCTCCTCATGCTGGGCCATGACCAGTTGTATCGCTGGCTGACCCTGCTGTTGTTCAGTCATGGCCAGGCCGACCCGCGCGGCGGCGCCCTGCTGCGCCAGGCGCTGGTGCGCGCCCGCTTCGCGGAAAACCTCGGTGAGCGGCTAATGGCTGTGGAACTGCGTGGCGGGCTGTTCATCGCCGGCATACTTTCACTGCTCGACGCCTTGCTCGATCTGCCCATGGCACAGGCCATCGATGGACTGCGACTGGCGCCGGCAATCGCCGATGTCCTGCTGCGCGGGGAGGGACCCTACGGCCCCTATCTGGAAATGGCCAAGGCCTGCGAGCGCGGCGACCAGGCCGGCCTGGGACGCATTGCCGGGCAACTGGATCTGGATGCGCAATCGGTGAACATGGCCCACCTCGACGCCCTCATCTGGCAGGAGGGCCTGGACCTCTGACGCGTGCCGGCATCGTCGCTGCCGGACGGGAAGGCAGGATCAGCCGCCCGGACGGGTCTGGAAACTGCGCACCACCGCCGCCACCAGGGCTTCGATGTCGCTGGGAGTGAGATCGGGATAGGCGGTATGCAGCCGGTTCATCGCCTTGAAAAAAGCGGCCCCGTTCTGCGATTCCGGCTTTCCCAACAAGGGTCTGAGCAGGGTTTCCGCGGCGTCGAAGCGCTCCCTTAGGAGCAGTTTGCGTCGACGTTCGATGCGTTTCTCGGGCACGCGTTCGCGTGCGCTACTGTGGGTTTCCATGTCGTCTCCATCCACCATTTATCTGGTCTTTCCGGGCCACTGCCGGGCGGCCACTATATCGGCGTAGCGTGACCGTCTTGTTACGAGCCTGGTAGTTATGGGCCAGCACGCCGAGGCGGGCGATTGTGCCCGAGTTTCTTGGTAAGCGATTGAATTATTGAATTGTTTGATCCAGATCAAGCCACCCCTTTCCCGCATTCCCCCGCCGACGCGGGCGTATCCTCGCCGCGATAGATGCAGCCCGAAGCGGCGGTCTCCATCACCGCCACCCGGCTCAGGCCGGGCAGCGCCGGCGCCAGCCGGTCCCAGATCCAGCGCGCCAGATGCTCGCTGGTGGGATTCTCCAGGCCCGGCACTTCGTTCAGGCAACGATGATCGAGGGCGGCATGGATCGGCGCCCAGGCCCGCTGGAGTTCGGCGAAGTCGAGGACCCAGCCGAGCTCCGCATGCAACGGTCCGCGGACGTGGACCTCGACCTGGAACGAGTGGCCGTGCAAACGCGCACAGGGATGCTCGGGGGGCAATTTGGGCAGCCGGCGCGCGGCTTCCAGCGAAAAACGGCTGAAGATTTCCATGGCTGAGGCGGGGAAAAAAAACGATATTGTCCGCCAGACGCGGCCGGGCGGCCGGCAGTCGTAAAAAAAGCCGGGCGTTGCGCACCCGGCTTTTTGCGAGGCGAAGCTCCTCAGGCCTTGCGGCTTGCTTCCACCATACGCTCGATGATGGGGCCGAGGATGACTTCCATGGCGAATCCCATCTTGCCGCCGGGTACCACCAGGTTGTTGGGCCGCGACATGAAGGAGCCGGGGATCATCGACAGGAAGTAGGGGAAATCCACGCCCTTGGGATTGCGGAAGCGCACCACCACCAGGGATTCGTCCGGGGTGGGAATGTCGCGCGCGATGAAGGGGTTGGAGGTGTCCACCAGGGGCACCCGCTGGAAGTTGATGTCGGTGCGCGAGAACTGGGGCGTCACGTAGTTCACGTAATCCGGCATGCGGCGCAGGATGGTGTCGACGATGGCCTCGGCGGAATAGCCCCGCTCGGCGGCGTCGCGGTGGATCTTCTGGATCCACTCCAGGTTGACCACGGGCACCACGCCCACCGCCAGGTCCACGTACTTGGCCATGTCCACCTGGTCGGTCACCACCAGGCCATGCAGGCCCTCGTAGAAGAGGATGTCGGTCTTGGCGGGCATGTCCTCCCAGGGGGTGAACTCGCCGGGCTTCAGGTTGGTGCCGAGGCGGGCGTTGAGGGCGGCGGCTTCCTCGTCACTGTGGATGTAGTAGCGCTTCTTGCCCGTGCCGGTCTCGCCGTAGGTTTTGAAGATGTTGGCCAGGCCGGCGAAGTCGTTGGCTTCGGGGCCGAAATGGCTGAAGTGGTGGTTGCCGGCGGCCTCGGCCTTCTTCATGGCCTCCTTGAATTCCACCCGGCCCAGGCTGTGCATGCTGTCGCCCTCGACGACGGCGGCGGACAGCTTCTCGCGGGTGAAGATGTGCTCGAAGGCGCGCTTGACGGTGGTGGTGCCGGCGCCGGACGAACCGGTGACGACCACGACGGGATGCTTCTTGGACATGGAAATTCCCCCTAAAAAGACCTGTAAAGAAAAGCAAAGCGAAACGTGAAATGTGTGGTCGCAACAAAGTGGGGCGCGCCTTCCAGTTCACGTTTCACTTCGACGAAACGGCCTTTGAGTATAAACGCCGCTCCCCCGGCCTGTCACCCGAGCGGCGGGTATAATCCGCCCTTCTATCAAGCACATCCCAGAAGTCAGAGCACCGCATGGACGCCCATTACCGCCCGGAGATCATCGAGCCGGAAGCACAACAGCACTGGGAAGAAAAACAGATATTCCGGGCCGTGGAAGACCCGGCCAAGCCCAAGTACTACTGCCTGTCGATGTTTCCCTACCCCTCGGGCAAGCTGCACATGGGCCACGTGCGCAACTACACCATCGGCGACGTGCTGGCCCGATACCACCGCATGAAGGGCTTCAACGTCCTGCAACCCATGGGCTGGGATGCCTTCGGCCTGCCGGCCGAGAACGCCGCCATCGCCAACGATGTCGCTCCTGCCGGCTGGACCTACGCCAATATCGACTACATGCGCGGTCAATTGAAGCGCCTGGGCCTGGCCATCGACTGGTCGCGTGAACTGGCCACCTGCAAGCCCGACTACTACCGCTGGGAACAATGGCTGTTCACCCGCCTTTTCGAGAAGGGCCTGATCTACAAGAAGATGGCGACGGTGAACTGGGATCCGGTGGACTGCACCGTGCTCGCCAACGAGCAGGTCATCGACGGTCGCGGCTGGCGCTCCGGCGCCCTGGTGGAGAAGCGCGACATCCCCATGTATTTCATGCGCATCACCGCCTACGCGGAAGAACTTCTGTCCGAACTCGACCACCTGCCCGGCTGGCCCGAGCGGGTGAAGACCATGCAGCGCAACTGGATCGGCAAGAGCTTCGGCGTCGAGATCCACTTTCCTCTAAGTCCCTCTCCCGCAGGCGCCAGAGGGGAAGGGGGAGAGGGGGAGGCGGAACCGGTCCTGAAGGTATTCACCACCCGCGCCGACACCCTGTTCGGGGTCACCTACGTGGCCATCGCCGCCGAGCATCCGCTGGCCCAGCAAGCCGCCGATGGCAACCCTGAACTCACCGCCTTCATCAACGAATGCAAGCAGGGCAGCGTGGCCGAGGCCGACCTGGCTACCATGGAAAAGAAGGGCATGGACACCGGCCTGAAGGTCTACCACCCCTTCACCAACGAAGCCGTGCCGGTGTTCGTCGCCAACTACGTGCTCATGGGCTACGGCGAGGGCGCGGTGATGGCGGTCCCGGCCCATGACGAGCGGGATTTCGCCTTCGCGAAGAAGTACGGATTGCCCATCAAGCCGGTGATCAAACCGGAGGACGGCGATCTGGCCCAGCCCCTCGCAGAAGCCTACGTGGAGCACGGCGTCCTGTTCGACTCCGGCGATTTCTCCGGACGCACCTCCGCCGAGGCCATCGAGGCCATGGCCCTGGTGCTGAAGAACCTGAAGCTGGGCGGGAAGCGCACCACTTTCCGCCTGCGCGACTGGGGCATTTCCCGGCAACGCTATTGGGGTTGCCCGATCCCCATCGTCCATTGTCCGACCTGCGGCGACGTGCCGGTGCCGGACGACCAGCTTCCCGTGGTGCTGCCCGAGGACGTGAAGATCGACGTCGGCTCGCCGATCAAGAAGATGCCGTCGTTCTACCAGTGCGCCTGTCCCAAGTGCGGCGGCCCGGCCGAGCGGGAGACCGACACCATGGACACCTTCGTCGAGTCCTCCTGGTACTACGCCCGCTACGCCTGCCCCGATAACGCCTCGGCCATGCTGGACGAGCGCGCCAACCACTGGCTGCCGGTGGACCAGTACATCGGCGGCATCGAACACGCCATCCTGCACCTGCTCTACGCCCGTTTCTTCCACAAGCTGATGCGCGACGTGGGCCTGGTGAAGTCCAACGAGCCCTTCGCCAACCTGCTCACCCAAGGCATGGTCATCGCCGACACCTATTTCCGTGAGGCCGGCGACGGCAAGAAGCAGTGGATCAACCCGGCCGACGTCGAGATCCGGGACGGGGTGGCAGTGCTCAAGGCCGACGCGCAGCCGGTGCGTGTGGGCGGCACCGAGAAAATGTCCAAGTCGAAGAACAACGGCGTCGACCCCCAGGCCCTCATCGACCAGTACGGCGCCGACACCGCCCGCCTGTTCATGATGTTCGCGGCGCCGCCGGAACAGTCCCTGGAGTGGAGCGACGCGGGCGTCGAGGGCGCGAACCGCTTCCTGCGCCGGCTGTGGAAAGCCGTCCACGAACATGTGGAAGCGGGCATCTCGGAAGCCTATTCCGGCGGCGACCTGCCGACCACCGCGAAGGATTTCCGCCGCCAGTTGCACCAGACCATCGCCAAGGTCACCGACGACATCGAGCGACGCAAGCAGTTCAACACCGCCATAGCCGCCATCATGGAACTGATGAACGCCCTGGCAAAACTGGAGGCAAGCGATGCGGCCAGCCGCGCGGTCAAGCAGGAGGCCCTGGAAGCCGTGGTGCTCATGCTCTCGCCCATCGTGCCCCACATCTGCCGCACCCTCATCAAGGCCCTGAAGCCGGGCGCCCGCATGGTGGGCTCGCCCTGGCCAGCGGCGGACGAGGCCGCCCTGGCGCGGGACGAGATCGAGTTCATGCTGCAGGTCAACGGCAAGCTGCGTGGCAAGCTCCGCGTCCCGGCCGACGCGGCCAGGGAAGCCATCGAGGCCGCCGCGCTGGCGAGCCCGGAGTTGCAAAAGTTCATGGAAGGCAAGCCGGCGAAGAAGGTGGTGGTGGTGCCCGGCCGCCTGGTCAACGTGGTGGTCTGACGAGGAGCGCATGGTGAAGCGATGGACCTGGACCCTGCTGGCCGGGGTGTTGTTGCTGGCAGGCCTCACCGGCTGTGGTTTCCAGTTGCGCGGCCACTCCCAGCTGCCGTTCGACTCCGCCTTCGTCGAGGCCAAGGGGAATTCCAGCCTGGGCAAGGCGCTGCGTGAGTCCCTCGCCCTGGAGAACAAGCTGGCCGACAAGGCCGAGAACGCGACCATCCGCGTGCTGCTGGCCGAGGAATCCCGCGCCAAGAGCATTCTCGCCCTGTCCGGCGGCGGCAAGGTGCGGGAATACCGGCTGACCCTGCGCTTCCTCTTCGCCGTCTACGACGCCAAGGGCCGCGAGCTCGTCGCCCCCTCGGAAATGCTGCAGGTGCGCGACTATTCCTACAACGACTCCGAACTCCTGGCGAAGACGGTGGAGGAAGCCACGCTGTACCGGTCCATGGAACAGAACGCCCTGCAACAGGTGATGCGCCGCCTGTCCTTCATTCCGCGATGAAGCTGCGCGGCGAGCAGCTCGACGACGCGCTGAAAAAAAACCTGGCCGATGTCTGGCTGATCAGCGGTGACGAGCCCCTGCTGGTGGACGAGGCGTTGGCACGCATCCGCGCGGCCGCGCGCGCGCGCGGCTTCGACGAGCGTCAGTCGCATCAGGCGGAGACCGGTTTCGACTGGCGCGCCTGGCTGGCGGGTTTCGACTCTCTGTCCCTGTTTTCCAGCCGCCGGCTGGTGGAACTGCGCCTGCCCACCGGAAAACCCGGGGTGGAGGGTGGCAAAACCCTGGAAGCCTGGGCCGCCCAGCCCCCCGCCGACACCCTGCTGCTGGTGATCACCCCCCGCCTGGACAAGGCCGGCCTGGCCAGCAAGTGGGCCAGTTCCCTGGAACGAGCCGGAATCCTGTTGCAAACCATGCCGCCCGCCAGCGAACGCCTGCCGGAATGGATCGGCGCGCGTATGGCCGCGCGCGGGCTGCGGGCGGACCGCGACACCCTGGCCTGGCTGGCGACGCGGGTGGAAGGCAACCTGCTGGCGGCCCACCAGGAAATCGAGAAGCTCGCCTTGCTGCTGCCGCCCGGCCAGGTGGACCTGGCCGCCGCGCGCGCCGCCGTGGCGGACGTCGCGCGCTACGACGTGGGCGACCTCTCCGAGTCCTTCCTCAAGGCGGATGCCGTGCGCTTCTGCCGCATTCTCGACGCGCTGCGCGCCGAAGGCGAAGGTCTGCCCCTGGTGCTGGCGGTGGTGGGTAACGAGATACGCACCCTGCACCGTCTGGCCACTGGCGTCGAGCATGGCCGCCGCCTCGCCAGCCTGATGCAGGAAGCCCGCGTCTGGGAAAGCCGCCAGGGTCTGGTGGAGCGAGCCCTGAAGCGGGCCGGAGCGCAACGCCTGGCCTGGGCCATGCGCGCCCTGGCCCGCCTGGACCGGGCGGCAAAGGGATTGCTGCGCGAGGACGCCTGGGACGAATTGAAGCAACTCGGCCTGGCTCTCATGCAGCGCGGGCGCGCACCGGCCTTCATGGAATCCTGTTCAGAAGAGTATAAATAATCACGGGCCAAGGATCGCGCGCCGCACCGGCCGCGTTTTCTTCCTGCTTCTCGCTTTACGGAGCCGATGATGGACATCAAGCACTACATGCAGGACCTGGGCCGGCAGGCCCGCACGGCCGCCGCCGAGATGGCGCGCGCCTCGACCCGTGCCAAGAACGACGCTCTTGTCGAACTCGCCCGCCTGCTGCGCGCGGCGGGCGCGCCGCTGGCCGAGGCCAACGCCCGGGACATCGCCCAGGCCGAGGCGGCCGGTTTGGCCGCGCCGATGGTGGACCGCCTGCGCCTGACGGAAAAAATCGTCGACACCATGGCCGAAGGCTGCGAGCAACTGGCCGCGATGCCCGACCCGGTCGGCGAGATCACCGGCGTCAAGCGCCGTCCGACAGGCATCAGCGTGGGCCAGATGCGCGTGCCCCTGGGCGTGTTCGGCATGATCTACGAGAGCCGCCCCAACGTGACCATCGAGGCCGCGTCCCTGGCCATCAAGAGCGGCAACGCCTGCATCCTGCGCGGCGGCTCCGAGGCCATCCAGTCCAACCTGGCCTTGTGGAAGCTGGTGCGCCAGGCCCTGGAATCCGCCGGCCTGCCCGGTAACGCGGTGCAACTGGTGGAGACCACCGACCGCGCCGCCGTCGGCGAGCTCATCACCATGCCCGCCTTCGTCGACGTCATCATCCCGCGCGGCGGCAAGGGCCTCATCGAGCGCATCAGCAACGAGGCCAAGGTTCCGGTGATCAAGCATCTGGACGGCAACTGCCACACTTACATCGATGCCGAGTTCGACATGGACAAGGCCCTGCGCGTCACCGAGAACGCCAAGACCCAGAAGTACAGCCCCTGCAACGCCACCGAATCCCTGCTCGTGCACGAGAAGGCCGCCGCCAGCTTCCTGCCCCGCATCGGCGCCATCTTCGCCGCCAAGGGCGTGGAGATGCGCTGCGACGCCGGCGCCAAGGCCATCCTCGCCGGCGTGGCCAACGCCTTGCTGGCGGATGCGACGGAGGAGGACTGGTACACGGAATACCTGGCCCCCATCATCAGTATCAAGCTGGTGGCCAGCGTCGAAGAGGCCATCGCCCACATCAACCAGTACAGTTCCCACCACACCGACGCCATCCTGACCACGAACCACCCCAACGCCATGCAATTCATCCGCGAGGTGGATTCCAGTTCGGTGATGATCAACGCCTCCACCCGCTTCGCCGACGGCTTCGAGTACGGCCTGGGCGCCGAGATCGGCATCTCCACCGACAAGATCCATGCGCGCGGCCCGGTCGGCCTGGAGGGCCTCACCAGCCAGAAATGGGTGGTCCTGGGCGACGGCCACATCCGTGGCTGACGGCGGAAGGAGCAAAACGTGAGGAGAAAAGGCGCAGCCTCCCCGCCTCACGCCCCACGCCTCACGCCTCAGCCGCGGGCGATCGGCATCCTCGGCGGCACCTTCGACCCCATCCACTATGGCCACCTGCGCATGGCGGAGGAACTGGCGGAAGCGCTCGACATCAACCAGGTCCGCCTCATCCCCGCCGGCAGTCCGCCACATCGCGGCCAGCCACGCGCCGCGTCGCCACACCGCATGGAAATGGCGCGGCGGGCCGTGGCCGGCAATCCCCGCTTCCTGCTGGACGACCGCGAAATCCTGCGCGACCGGCCCAGCTACAGTGTCGACACCCTGACCGACCTGCGCGCCGAGTTACCCGTTGGCACGCCCCTGGTGCTGTTCATGGGCAGCGATGCCTTCCTCGGCCTGACCACATGGCATGCTTGGGAAAAGCTTTTCGACCTGGCCCATATCGCCGTCGCCCACCGGCCCGGCTTCTCCCCGACACTGTGGGAGGACGCCCTGCCCGACGCCTTGCGCAGGCAACTGGCGCGGCGGCGGTGCGACCTGCCCGGCGAACTTGCCGAGCTGCCCGCCGGACGGATTCACCTGTCCGGCATCACCCAGCTGGAAATCTCCGCCAGCCAGATCCGCGACCTCTGCCTGCGCGGCCGCAGCACGCGCTACCTGCTGCCCGACCCCGTCATCGACTACATCAACGAGAAACAACTCTATGTCTGAATCCCCGAGCACTGACCAACTCACGCAAATCGCCGTCGCCGCCCTCGAAGACATCAAGGGCAAGGACATCACGGTCATCGACGTGGCGCATCTGTCTTCCCTGTTCGAGAGCATGATCATCGCCAGCGGCGATTCCAACCGCCAGGTACGCGCCCTGGCGGACAACGTGCAGAAGAAACTGAAGGAAGCGGGCGCCGAAATTCTCGGCATTGAGGGAGAGCAGGTGGGGGAATGGGTGCTGGTCGACGCGGGGGACCTGGTGGTGCATGTCATGCACCCGACGGTACGCCTGCATTTCAACCTGGAGGAACTCTGGGGCGCGGCGCGCAAGGCCCGGCGGGCCGCCTGATATCCCCTGCGAGGCGCAGCCAATAAAAAACCCCGGCGCCCCACAACGCCGGGGTTACAGGAAAGCTCAGGCCATCAGCGCACGACCTGGGGCATGACGTCGAGCACGACGTGGGTGTCGCGATTCACCAGAACGATGTCACTGCCGACAACGTAGCGGGTATAGGGTGCCGGCAGGTCGGGCAGCTTGCTCAGCAGGTTGCCGGGCAGTTTCGCCGGCCTCTGGCCACCTTGCAGGACGTCACCGACTTTCGCGCTTTGCGGCGGCAGGGTTCCGCTGGGTTTGCCATAGTAGGCCTCGACGGCGGCGCGATCACTGGCGGAGAACTTCAAACCCGAGCTATCGCTGGCCCCACCCGCGCTCTTGCCCCCCTGGCTGGCACAACCGGCCAACAGGGTGGCGGCGGTAAAGATAAGAAAGTCGCGTCTTTCCATGCTTGTCCCCTCAGGCTTTATGGCTAAGGTGCTCTATGTATCAAACCCACGGAGCAAACTCTTTGAGGCGCATCAAGATTTTCCGAGAAGCCGCGCGGCCTGAATCCAGGTCGCATGGTGACCCTGACGAAAAACCCGGCTCGCGGCCGGCTTTTTCGTCAGGGTCACAGTGATGCTCAACGCGGCAAATCGGAACGTCCCATGAGGAAGGCATCGACTTCCCGCGCGCACTGACGGCCTTCACGGATGGCCCAGACCACCAGGGACTGGCCCCGGCGCATGTCGCCGGCGGCGAACACCTTGGCGGCGCTGGTGGCGTAGCAACCAGCGCCGTCGGTGCTGGCCCTGGCATTGCCGCGGGCATCCTTTTCCACGCCGAAGGAGTCGAGGACGGGGGCCAGAGGGTTGGTGAAGCCCATGGCGAGGAAGACCAGGTCGGCCTTGATCTCGAACTCGCTGCCGGGCACCTCGGCCATCCTGCCGTCCTTCCACTCCAGGCGCGCGGCCTTGACCGCCTTGACCCGGCCCTGGCCGTCGTCGCCGAAGGCCTTGGTGACGATGGACCAGTCCCGCTCGCAGCCTTCTTCGTGGGAAGAGGAGGTGCGCATCTTCAGAGGCCAGTAAGGCCAGACCAGAGGCTTATCCTCCTGCTCGGGGGGACGCGGCATCAGTTCGATCTGGGTAACGCTGGCCGCGCCGTGGCGGTTGGAGGTGCCGACGCAGTCGGAGCCGGTATCGCCGCCGCCGATGACCAACACGTGCTTGCCCTTGGCATCAATGGGATTGGGTCCGTCGCCCGCCACCGCCTTGTTCTGGGGAATGAGGAATTCCAGGGCGAAATGCACGCCCTTCAGTTCACGGCCCGGCACCGGCAGGTCGCGCGGGACTTCCGAGCCGCCGGCCAGGACCACGGCGTCGAACTCGGCCATGAGCTTGGCGGCGGGGAGGATTTCCCTGGCGTCGTTGACGATGCCGTCGGGGGTCTTCTCGGCGCCGACCAGGCAGCCGGTGCGGAAGCTGACGCCTTCGGCTTCCATCTGCCGCATGCGGCGGTCGATGAGGGCCTTGTCCATCTTGAAATCGGGGATGCCGTAGCGCAGCAGGCCGCCGATCCGGCTGGACTTCTCGAACACAGTAACGTCGTGGCCGACGCGGGCGAGTTGCTGGGCGGCGGCCAGGCCCGCGGGGCCGGAACCGACGATGGCGACTTTCCTGCCGGTCTTCGCCTTGGGCGGTTGCGGCACCACCCAGCCCATCTCCCAGCCCTTGTCGATGATGAAGTGCTCGATCGACTTGATGCCCACCGGCTCGGCGTTGATGCCCAGGGTGCAGGCGGCCTCGCAGGGCGCCGGGCAGATGCGGCCGGTGAATTCGGGGAAGTTGTTGGTGGAATGCAGCACGTCCAGGGCCTGCTTCCAGTTGCCCCGAAAAACGAGGTCGTTCCAGTCCGGGATGATGTTGTTCACCGGGCAGCCGTTGTTGCAGAACGGGATGCCGCAATCCATGCAGCGGGCACCCTGCGTCTTGGCGGCCTCGTCCGTGAGGGTGTGGACGAACTCGCGGTAGTCGTGCAGGCGCTTTTCAACGGGTTCGTACACCTCGGGCTGGCGCTCGAATTCGAGAAAACCGGTCATCTTGCCCATCAGGCGGCCTCTTTCAGTTGGCCGGCGGCGATTTCCTTGAGCGCGCGGCGGTATTCATTGGGGAAGACCTTGACGAAGCGATCCCGGTAGTCGGCCCAGTGCTCCAGGATGTCCTGCGCCACCAGGCTGCCGGTGGCGTCCAGGTGCCTGCGGATCAGACCCTGGAGCAAGACCTCGTCGGCCGTGTGCTTGTGGCGGGTGCCGTCGTCCGCTTGCTGTTCGGCGGGCAGGACCTTCTCCAGGGTGACCATGGACAGGTTGCAGCGCTTCTCGAACAGGCCGTCGGCGTCCAGCACGTAGGCAATGCCGCCGGACATGCCGGCGGCGAAGTTGCGCCCGGTCTGGCCGAGCACCACCACGGTGCCGCCGGTCATGTATTCGCAGCCGTGGTCGCCGGTGCCCTCCACTACGGCGGTGGCGCCGGAGTTGCGCACGCAGAAGCGCTCGCCGGCAACGCCGCGGAAAAACACCTCGCCGGCGATGGCGCCATACAGCACGGTGTTGCCGACGATGATGTTGTCCTGGGGCACGCCGCGGAAAGCCAGGGGCGGCTTGACGATGATGCGGCCGCCGGAGAGGCCCTTGCCGACATAGTCGTTGCCCTCGCCGGTGAGTTCCAGGGTGACGCCACGGGCCAGGAAGGCGCCAAAGCTCTGGCCGGCGGTGCCGGACAGGTTCACGCGGATGCTGTCGTCGGGCAGGCCGGCGTGGCCGTAACGCTTGGCCACTTGGTGGGAGAGCATGGTGCCGACGGTGCGGTTGACATTGCGGATGGGGCTGTCGATGACCACCTTTTCACCCCGCTCCAGGGCCGCATGGGCCTGGGCGATGAGCGTGTGGTCGAGGGCGTGCTCGAGACCGTGGTCCTGGATCTCGCGGTGGCAGCAGGCCACGTCGCCGGGTACCGGTGGCATGTAGAAGATGCGGGAGAAGTCCAGGCCCCTGGCTTTCCAGTGCTCGATGCCCTGACGCATGTCGAGCAGATCGGCGCGGCCGATGAGGTCGTCGAACCTGCGGATGCCCATCTCGGCCATCAACTCCCGTACTTCCTCGGCGACGAAGAAGAAATAGTTGACGACGTGCTCCGGCTGGCCGGTGAACTTGCGGCGCAGTACCGGATCCTGGGTGGCGACGCCCACCGGACAGGTGTTCAGGTGGCACTTGCGCATCATGATGCAGCCTTCCACCACCAGCGGCGCGGTGGAAAAACCGAACTCGTCGGCACCGAGCAGGGCGCCCACCAGCACGTCGCGGCCGGTCTTCAACTGTCCGTCGGTCTGGACGCGGACGCGGCCGCGCAGGCGGTTCAACACCAGGGTCTGCTGGGTCTCGGCCAGACCCAGCTCCCAGGGGGTACCGGCATGCTTGACCGAGGAGATGGGGGAGGCGCCCGTGCCCCCGTCATGGCCGGCGATGAGGATGTGATCGGACTTGGCCTTGGCCACACCCGCCGCGACGGTACCGACGCCCACTTCCGACACCAGCTTCACGGAAATGTCGGCGGCCGGGTTGGCGTTCTTCAGGTCGTGGATGAGCTGGGCCAGATCCTCGATGGAGTAGATGTCGTGGTGCGGCGGTGGCGAGATGAGGCCGACGCCGGGCACGGAGTGGCGCAGGAAGCCGATGTATTCAGACACCTTGTGGCCGGGCAACTGGCCGCCCTCGCCGGGCTTGGCGCCCTGGGCCATCTTGATCTGGATCTGGTCGGCGTTGGCCAGGTACTCGGTGGTGACACCGAAGCGGCCGGAAGCGACCTGCTTGATGGCGGAGCGCAGGCTGTCGCCATCCTTCAGTTCGTAGTCGCGCTCGATGCGGGAGGCGCCGATCAGCTCGGACAGCCTGGTGCCGCCCCGCACCGGCTTGAAGCGGGTCGGGTCCTCACCGCCCTCGCCGGTGTTGGACTTGCCGCCGATGCGGTTCATGGCGATAGCCAGGGTGGAATGGGCCTCGGTGGAGATGGAGCCCAGGGACATGGCGCCGGTGGCGAAGCGCTTGACGATTTCCTTGGCCGGCTCGACTTCCCCCAGGGGCACGGGCGGGCCCGCCGGCTTGATCTCGAACAGGCCGCGCAGGGTCATGTGGCGCTTGCTCTGGTCGTTGATGATCTTCGCGTATTCCTTGTAGGTGGAATACTGGTTGCCGCGCGTCGCGTGCTGAAGTTTGGCGATGGCATCCGGCGTCCACATGTGCTCCTCGCCGCGGACGCGGAAGGCGTATTCGCCGCCGGCATCCAGCATGCTTGCAAGTACCGGATCGGCGGAGAAGGCGGCGGCGTGGACGCGCACCGCCTCCTCGGCCACTTCCTTCAGGCCGACGCCCTCCACCTGCGAGGCGGTGCCCGTGAAATAGCGGCGTATGAAGTCGCTGTTGAGGCCCACCGCCTCGAAGATCTGGGCGCCGCAGTAGGACTGGTAGGTGGAGATGCCCATCTTCGACATGACCTTGTTGAGGCCCTTGCCCACGGCCTTGACGTACTTCTTCTGAGCGTCCTTGTAGTCCTCGCCGGAGAAGTCCCGGATGGTTTCCAGGGCCAGCCAGGGGCACACCGCCTCGGCGCCGTAGCCGGCGAGCAGGGCGAAGTGGTGGGTCTCGCGCACGGAACCGCTGTCCACCACCAGGCCGGTGCTGGTGCGCAGGCCCTTGCGGGTGAGGTGGTGGTGCACGGCGGAGCAGGCCAGCAGGGCGGGCACGGGCACGCGCCGGGCATCCACCGCACGGTCGGACAGGATGAGAATGTTGTAGCCATCGGCCACGGACTGCTCGGCTGTGGCGGCCAGACGGGCAAGCGCGCCTTCACAGCCGTCCGCGCCCTCGCTCGCATCGTAGGTGATGTCCAGCACCAGGGACTTGAAGCGGCCGTTGGTCAGGCTGTCTATCTTCCCCAGGCGGGACAGGTCGTCCTGCATCAGCACCGGCTGGGTCACCTCCAGGCGCGGCGTCAGCGCCTCGTCCGGGTCGGTCAGGCCCAGCAGGTTGGGCTTGGGCCCGATGAAGGAGCTAAGCGACATGACGATCTCTTCGCGGATCGGGTCGATGGGCGGGTTCGTCACCTGGGCGAACAACTGCTTGAAGTAGTTGTAGAGCGGCTTGCTCTTGTCCGACAGCACCGGCAGGGCGACGTCGTTGCCCATCGAGCCGGTCGGCTCCTCGCCGTTCTTGGCCATGGGGAAAAGGATGACCTTGACGTCCTCCTGGGTGTAGCCGAAGGCCTGCTGGGTATCCAGCAGGCCGGCCTGGAATTCGGTCTTGCCCTCGGCGGCGGGCAGTCTGTCCAGATAGACGCGGGACTCGTCGATCCACTGGCGGTAGGGCTCGGCG
This sequence comes from Betaproteobacteria bacterium, assembly GCA_016873935.1. Lineage (GTDB taxonomy): Bacteria > Pseudomonadota > Gammaproteobacteria > Burkholderiales > Thiobacillaceae > PFJX01. The sequence continues at coordinate 41,556 of VGVT01000013.1, forward strand.
GTGGCCAGGGTCTGCTTCAGCTCGGTGTTGTCGATGATGCGGCCCTGTTCCAGGTCGATGAGGAACATCTTGCCGGGCTGCAGGCGCCACTTCTTGACGATCTTCTCTTCCGGGAAGGTGAGCACGCCCATTTCCGAGGCCATCAGCACGATGTCGTCCTCGGTGACCAGATAGCGGGCGGGGCGCAGGCCGTTGCGGTCCAGGGTGGCGCCGATCTGGCGGCCGTCGGTGAAAGCCACCGCGGCGGGGCCATCCCAGGGTTCCATGATGGGCGCGTGGAATTCATAAAAGGCGCGCCGCTCCTCGTCCATCAGCGGATTGCTGCCCCAGGCCTCGGGAATCAGCATCATCATGGCGTGGGCCATGGAGTAACCGCCCATGACCAGCAGCTCCAGGGCATTGTCGAAGCAGGCGGAATCGGACTGGCCTTCCTCGATCAGCGGCCACAGCTTGGCCAGGTCCTCGCCCAGCACCTTGGAGGACATGGCCTTCTGCCGCGCCGCCATCCAGTTGATGTTGCCGCGCAGGGTGTTGATCTCGCCGTTGTGGGCGATCATGCGGAAGGGATGCGCCAGGTCCCACTTCGGGAAGGTGTTGGTGGAGAAGCGCTGGTGCACCAGGGCCAGGGCCGAGGTGAGGCGCTCGTCGCGCAGGTCCAGGTAGTAGTCGCCGACCTGATGCGCCAGCAGCATGCCCTTGTACACCAGGGTGCGCGAGGACAGGGAAGGCAGGTAGAAATGATCGCCGTCGGCCAGCTTCATGCGGGCGACTTCCAGTTCCACGCGGCGGCGGACGACGAACAGCTTGCGCTCGAAGGCGTCCTGATCGGGACAGGTGTCTCCGCGGCCGATGAACACCATGCGCACTGCCGGCTCCTCCGCCTTCGCCGCTTCCGCCAGGCCGGCATTGTCCCGGGGCACGTCGCGCCAGCCCAGAAAGCGCTGGCCTTCCTCGTAAACGATGCGGGCCACGGCGGATTCACAGGCCAGGCGGCCGTTGGCGGACTGCGGCAGGAAGACCATGCCGCAGGCGTAGTCGCCGGCGGCGGGCAGGGTCATGCCCAGCTTCGTGGCCTCCTCCCGCAGGAAGGCGTCAGGAATCTGGATGAGGATGCCGGCACCATCGCCCAGCAGCGGGTCGTAGCCGGTGGCGCCGCGATGGGTCAGGTTCTCCAGGATGCGCAGACCTTGCCGGACGATTTCGTGGCTTTTCTGGTTCTTGATGTGGGCGACGAAACCGACGCCGCAGGCGTCGTGTTCCAGTGACGGGTCGTACAGGCCCTGCCGGCCGGGAGGGCCTCCCACGGGGGTGTCGCAGTGGTTCACGCTTGCATCCTCAAAGTCTGGTCGGGTCACCGGCTGGCCGGATCATCGGGTCAAACAGGGCCGGGGTTTCGGCACGGCCAAAAAAAGCCGGTGCGTGCACCGGCTGCTGTCGGTTCCAGGGGCGAGGGACAATGTTCCAGGCCCCAATAACGGGCTTGGAATTCTAGCGTGTCAGGGCTACATCGCCAACTTCCCGGCCATGCACCAATGTGGAGCGCGTTCAGCTCCGGCGACCTAGGATGGCGCCCCGCTCGCGCATTTCCGCCAACAGAGCCGCACCATGCGCCTGCAAGGCCCCTTCGGCCAAGGCCATTTCAGCCTCCAGCCGTGACACGGCCTGGGCGCCGGTCAGCTCCGGTTCCTCCCGCAACAGCGCCAGCAGGCGGGCGGTGGCGGGATTGACAAGGATGAAGCGGACTTCGTGTTGCGAATCGCGGAAGGCGACAGTGAAGGTCGGCTGTTCGGGCGGTTCGTCCGGCCGATAGCGGGGTGACAGGCGATGCACTGGCCAGCGGTAGGCCAGCACTCGCAACACCGGGTTGAGCAGGGGCTGTCCGCGCATGAGGTCGCCGGCCGCATCGTATACCGGCATTTCCGCGTCCCGGCTGGAGGTGTCCAGTTCCAGCTCCACCCATTCGTAATGCGCCAGTTCGGGCAGGAAGGCGGGATAGTCGGGCACGGACACCCATTCCTCCTGCAGATATTTCAGGAACTCCTCGGGGATCTGGCGAAAATAGGGGGTATGGCTGGCGTGGTCGCGGAAGAAGGCGCGCACGAGACGGCCCCAGCGGCGCTTGCCCAGGATCTTGCGGCTGACCGGGAAGCAGGAAAGCAGGAAGCCTTCCAGGTTGTTGAAGAGCAGTGCGTTGTAGACCTTCATGCGCCGCGCCGGCACACCCTTGGGCCGGGCGACGCCGCGGGGATCGCGGATGTGGGCGGTGAAGGCGCGCTGGTAGTGCTGGAATTCCATACTCGTCAGGCGGCCCGGACGGAACGCGGGCTATGCAATGCCTGCAGCCGGGCGATGTGTTCGACCTCGGGCAGCAGTTCCGCCAGGGGCGGGATGTTGAAGTCCCTCTCCAGGCAGGTGGGGTGCGCGCCCAGCAGATTGTAGGCGGTGTCCAGCAATTGCCAGACCGGGTCGATCACCTCGGCGCCGTGCGTGTCGATGATGAGGTCCGGCGCTTCCTGGTAATGGCCGGCCATGTGCATGTAGACGATGCGTTCGGCGGGCATGCGCTTCAGGTATTCGACCGGGTCGAACTTGAAGTTGACGCTGTTGACGTAGACGTTGTTGACGTCCAGATGCAGCCAGCAGTCCGCCTCCTCGAGCACCGCGTTGACGAAGGCGGGCTCGTCCATTTCGTTGATGGGCGCGGCCACGTAGTAGCTGGCATTCTCGATGGCGATGCGCTGCTCCAGGATGTCCTGAACGCGGCGGATGCGGCCTGCCACGTATCGCACCGCCTCCCAGGTGGCGGGAATGGGCATGAGGTCGTAGAGATGGCCGTGGTCCGAGCAGTAGGAGAGATGCTCGGTGTAGAGCGGCATGCGGTGCTCGGCCATGAAGGCCTTGGTCTTGCGCAGCAGGACTTCATCCAGCGACGTCATGCCGCCCAGGGACAGGGACAGGCCGTGGCAGACGAAGGTATGCCGTTCCGTGAACTGGCGCAGATCGCGGGCATGACGGCCGCCCATGTCGATCCAGTTCTCCGGCGCCAGCTCGAAGAAATCGATGGCGGGGGGGACCCCGGATTTCAGCGCGGGAATGAGGTCGCGCCGAAATCCGAGTCCCGCGCCGTTCAGACGCGGGATGTCAGGCATGGCCGCTTACTTCTTGCCGCCGCACTTGCCTTCACCACACTTGCCTTCCTTGGCCTTGGGCTTGGCGCCGCACTTGCCCTCGCCGCACTTGCCCTCCTTGGCCTTGGCCTTCTCCTGGGTGGTCTTGCCTTGTTCGGCCTTCATGTCGTCACCCTTGGATTTCCCACCGCACTTGCCTTCGCCGCATTTCCCATCTTTGGCCTTGGCGTCCTTCTTGGCGCCGCCGCACTTGCCCTCGCCGCACTTGCCTTCCTTGGCCTTGCCGGCCTCGGCCACCATGTAGCCTCTGTCGAGGACCTGCGCGGAGAAGGGATTTTCGGCGGCGGAAACCGGCGCCGCCGACAAACCCAGGGTGACGGCGGAACCCAGGGCCAGGGTGAGGGCGGTACGCTTGTTGGTCTTCATGACAGACTCCTCTACAAAGTTGCGTTCGTGAAAGTTATGGATGCCTGTGCGGCCTGCGATCCGTATCGGTGCAACGTGAACCGTGCCGTGGGCGATGCGGACTGTAGGAGCGGGAACAAGCGGCCGCAAGCAAATTTTTGTTTATAAATTAATAAGATACGTATATCCGCTGGGTCCTTGATTATGGAGCGGAAAGGTCCATATTGAGGGTGAGAGAAGAGTTCTCTCGGGGTTGTCTGGAAAGAAAGGAGGTTCACATGACAAACGTTGTCAGACGCGAACCCAACGCCATCAACACCATGCTGGATGAGCTCTTCAAGGGCTTCCTGGTTCGACCGCTGGGTGATTTCGCGGGTGTTCCGGAAATGCAGATGATCAAGATGGACTTGAAGGAAGGTGAGCGTGAGTACACCGTGCATGCCGAACTGCCTGGGGTGAACAAGGAGGACATCCACGTCAGCATCGAGGGCAACACGGTGTCCATCGAGGGTGAAGTGAAGAAGGCCAGCGAGGAAAAAGAAGGGGACAAGCTGCTGCGCAGCGAACGCTACCACGGCAAGGTTTCCCGCAGCTTCACGCTGGGTCAGGAGGTGGACGAGGGCGCCGCCAAGGCCCGCTTCGAGAAAGGGGTGCTGGAACTCGTGCTGCCGAAGAAGACGCCGGCAGCCGCGAAAAAACTCACCATTGAATAAGGCTTGCTGGCGCAAGCCGGGCGGCTGCGGCCGCCCTTTTTGTTTGTAGAATTCCCGGCTTCATCACCCATCGAGTCCGCCATGTCCATTGCCAGCCTCACCCCCACCGACAAAGCCAGGGTCATCGCCGAGGCCCTGCCCTACATCCAGCGCTTCTGGGACAAGACCGTGGTCGTCAAGTACGGCGGCAACGCCATGACCGACCCCAAGCTGCAGGCCGCTTTCGCCCGCGACGTGGTGCTGCTCAAGCTGGTGGGCCTGAACCCGGTGGTGGTGCACGGCGGCGGGCCGCAGATCGAGGATCTGTTGAAGCGGGTGGGCAAGAAGGGCGAATTCGTCCAGGGCATGCGGGTCACCGACGCCGAGACCATGGACGTGGTGGAAATGGTGCTGGGTGGCCAGGTCAACAAGGACATCGTCAATCTGATCAACCAGGCCGGCGGCAAGGCGGTCGGCCTGACCGGCGTGGACGGCACCTTCATCCGCGCGAAGAAGCTGATGATGGCGGACAAGGACAAGCCAGGTGACGTCATCGACATCGGCCATGTGGGGGAAATCACCAAGATCGACCCCAGCCTCATCGCCTTCCTGGATTCCGGCGACTTCATCCCGGTCATCGCCCCCATCGGCGTCGGTAGCGAGGGCGAGACCTACAACATCAACGCCGACGTGGTGGCCGGCAAGCTGGCCGAAGTGCTGAAAGCGGAGAAGCTGGTGCTGCTCACCAACACCCCGGGCGTGCTCGACAAGGACGGCAAGCTGCTCACTGGCCTGACGCCGAAGAAGATCGACGCCCTGGTGGCCGACGGCACCCTGTCCGGCGGCATGCTGCCGAAGATCGCCTCGGCCCTGGACGCGGCCAGGAGCGGAGTCAAATCGGTGCACATCATCGACGGCCGGGTTGAACACGCCCTGCTGCTCGAAATCATGACCGATCAGGGCGTGGGCACCCTGATCCAGTCCTCCTGATCAGTCGGCCGCCGCGGCCCGCTCCAGCCAGTCCTCGATCTCCCCGCCCGCGGCATCGCCCAGGCGGGCGTGCAGGTCGAGGAATTCAGCGCTCTGGGCCGACCAGCGTGCCAGGCCGGCGGCCGCCACGGCGCGCAGCGTGTCGGTGTTTCCGCTTGCCAGCCAGCGCCGATAGGCCGTCGCCAGCTCCGGGAACAGCTTGCGGCGCATGCCGACGAAATTGGCGAAGAAGAAATGGATCGCCGCCGGATCGTCCCGCTCCAGCAAACCCGGCAAGGTGGACAGGCAATCGGCGTAAAGGTCGCGCACCGCGCGCACCACGATCTCGGCGCGGGAGCGCATGACGGCCGCCAACAGCGCGGCCCACGGCTCGCCCAGCACCTCGCCGACGCGGGCCTCGCCCAGTTCGTGCAGGATGACCGACTCGGTCTCGGTGCGGGTCATGGCCTCGAGGGCCGCCGCCTCGTCCCGTTCGAAGCCATGGCAGGCCACCGCCCGGCCCATGGCTTCGTTGCGCCTGTTCCAGCGCCATTCCTCGTATTTCTCCCACAACCAGCGCTTGAGCGATTCGGTGCGCACGAAGATGCTGTGGTCCAGCATCATGCCCGGCGGCGCGTCCAGATCGCGGGCGAATTCACAGCCCGCCACGAACACCTGGAAGCCCTCACGGGTCTCCTGCCGATCGAGGTTGGCGAGGAAGAAATGCGGCTTGCAGGAGCGACCGAAGCCGCCGGAATAGACCAGGCCGTGGGGCGCCAGATGGCGGTTGGCGGCTTCCACCTCGAAGGGATCGACGCGGGTATTGGCCAGGGGCAAGGCCTCGAAATCGGCGGCTTCCACCGTCTCCCACAAGCGTTCGCGCTCGTTCATCCAATCGCCCACTTCGCTTTTCGGCATGTCGCGGGTGAGGGGAATGTCATGCTCCCAGCGATACAACTCCCGCATCTTCAGGAGGAAGGTGCACAGAGTCAGATCGCCGGCGAACTGGGCGTCGGAGATGTGGCAGTTTTTCTGGACGGCGCTGACAATTGCGCCCACGTTGAGTTCGTTCATGGCGATCCCCCGCTGGATAGCCGAGTGATTTTGTCGGATTATGCGCCGACCTTCATTGCCAAGGAATCTCCATGCGTTACTGGCTCATGAAATCCGAGCCTTCGGAATACAGCATCGACGATCTCGCCCGTGACGGCCAGGTGGCCTGGTTCGGGGTGCGCAACTACCAGGCGCGCAACTTCATGCGCGACCAGATGAAGGTGGGCGACGGCGTGCTGTTCTACCACTCCTCCTGCGCGGAACCCGGCGTCGCCGGCCTGGCCACGGTGAGCAAGCTCGCCTACCCGGACGAGGCCCAGTTCGAGGCGGGCGGCAAGTATTTCGATGCCAAGGCCACCCGCGAGAACCCGCGCTGGTTCAACGTGGAAGTCGCCTTCAAGCGCAAGACCCGGCTGCTTTCCATCGCCGAGATGCGCGAACTGCCGCAACTCGCCAACATGCGCATCCTGGCCAAGGGCAACCGGCTCTCCATCACGCCGGTCGACCCGGACGAGTGGAAGTTCATCCTGGCACAACTCGGCGTCTGAGGTGGACCTGTTCCTGCTCGCCTATCTGGCCCTGGGCCTGGTGGCCGGCTTCGTCGCCGGCCTGCTGGGGGTGGGCGGCGGCCTCATCATGGTGCCGGTGCTGACCTGGGCCTATGCGGCCCAGGGTTTCACCACCGCCTTCAACATCCACCTGGCCCTGGGCACGTCGCTGGCCGTCATCGTGCTGACCTCGGTTTCCAGCCTGCGCGCCCACCACGGCCACGGCGCGGTCGACTGGGTGACGGTGCGGCGCATGGCGCCGGGCATCGTCGCCGGCACCCTGGCGGGCAGTCTGGCCGCCGCCTGGCTGCCGGATGCGGGGCTGAAGCTGTTCTTCACCGTCTTCCTGTTCTATGCGGCCACCCAGATGCTGCTGGGCTTCAAGCCCAAGCCGAGCCGGGCCATGCCGGGCTGGCCCGGCATGAGCCTTGCGGGTGGCGTCATCGGTATGGTGTCGAGCTGGGTAGGCATCGGTGGCGGCACCCTGACAGTGCCTTTCCTGACCTGGTGCAACACCGACCTGCGCCGGGCCATCGGCACTTCGGCGGCGGTGGGTTTTCCCATCGCCGTGGCGGGGACCCTGGGCTACGTCGCATCGGGGCATGCCGTGGCGGGTTTGCCGGGGGGCAGTCTGGGCTTCGTCTATCTGCCCGCCCTCGCCGGCATCGCTGCCGGCAGCTGGCTGACCGCGCCCCTGGGCGCGCGCGCCACGCATCGCTGGCCCGTTGATCGCATCAAGAAAACATTCGCCGGTCTGCTCTATCTGCTCGGCGTACGAATGGCCTATGGTCTTCTGGCCGTCTAAAGCGACATCATTTTTCCACCGACTCAAAAGGAGACTCGTCATGCGCTACTTCGTTCTGGTCCTCACCCTGTTGCTGGCCCTGCCCGCCCTGGCTGCCGACTATGCCCGCGAGAAGAAGTGGGCCGATGAGGTGCTGCCGTCGGTATTGGTCGGCGATCCGGTCTGGCTGGAGTTGGCCAACGGCCGCAAGTACCTTTCCCTGTTCACCGAGGCTTCCGGCGCCAAGGCGGGCGTGATCGTCCTGCACGGCCTGGGTGTGCATCCGGACTGGGGGCTGATCGCGCCCTTGCGCCAAAACCTGCCCGACGCGGGCTATACCACGCTGTCCGTGCAGCTACCCGTGCTGAAGGCCGACGCCAAGGGCGAGGACTACCCGCCCACCTTCGACGAGGCCGCCGAGCGCATCCGCGTCGCTGTCGAATTCCTGCGCGCCAAGGGTTACACGAAGATCGTCGTGGTCAGCCACAGCCTGGGCAGCCGCATGGCCGACCGCTTCTTCGCGAAGTACCCGAAGTCGCAAGTCGCGGCCTGGGTCAGCATCGGCGCGTCGGCCGCCCTGCCCTACGGCAAGCTGCCCTTCCCGGTACTCGACCTGTACGGCGAATACGATCTGCCCGGCGTGCTGCAGACCGCCAAGGCGCGCGCACAGAGCCTGGCCGGCAAGGCGAAGTCATTCCAGGTGATGGCGCCCAAGGCCGACCACTTCTTCGAGGGCAAGGACCAGTTGCTGCTCGGCTTGGTACGGGACTATCTGGACAAGAACCTGTAGGCCGGCCAAGGTCGGGAATCAGACCAGGCCCACCTGATCGAGGCCACCGGTGGGCGATTCCCCCTTGTTGTCGCGCAGGTGCAGCTTGATTTTCAGGCGCAGGTCGTTGAACGAATCGGCGTTGCGCAGGGCATCCTCGCCGCTGATGATGCCGATGCTGAACAGGTCGAACAGGGACTGATCGAAGGTCTGCATGCCAAGGTCGCGCGAGCGCGCCATGATGTCCTTGATCTCGTCCAGGCGGCCCTGCATGATCAGGTCGCTGATCAGCGGCGAATTCAGCAGGATTTCGGCGGCGGGGATGCGCCCCTTGCCGTCGGTGCGGCGGATCAGGCGCTGCGAGACGATGGCGCGCAGATTCAGGGACAGATCCAGCAGCAACTGGTCGCGCCGTTCCTTGGCGAAGAAGTTGAGGATGCGGTCCAGGGCCTGGTTGGCGTTGTTGGCGTGGATGGTGGACAGACACAGGTGTCCGGTCTCGGCGTAGGCCATCGCGTATTGCATGGTTTCGCGATCGCGAATCTCGCCGATCAGGATCACGTCCGGCGCCTGCCGCAGGGTGTTCTTCAGGGCCGACTCCCAGTCGTCCGTGTCCAGGCCCACCTCGCGCTGGGTGACGATGCTCTTGCCATGGCTGTGCACGAACTCGATGGGATCCTCCACCGTGATGATGTGATCCTGCGAGTTCATGTTGCGGTGGCCGACCATCGCCGCCAGGGTGGTGGACTTGCCCGAGCCGGTGGCGCCGACCATGATCACCAGGCCGCGCGGCATCATGGCGATGTCCTTCAGGCCCGGCGGCAGGTGCAGGTCCTCGACCTTGGGGATGGTGGTGATGATGTGGCGGAAGACCACGCCGCAGCGCCCCTGCTGCACGAACGCGTTGACGCGGAAGCGGCCGATCTCGGGCTGGTACAGGGCGAAGTTGGCCTCGTGATGCTTCTCGTATTCGGCGAATTGCCGCTCGGTCATCAGCGCCTTGGCGAACAGGGCCGTATCGGTGGGGGTCAGGCTTTGCTTGGAGATGGGCGAGACCTTGCCGTTGAGCTTGAGCGCCGGCGGAAAGCCGGCAGTCAGGAACAGGTCGGAGGCCTTCTGGCTGACCATGTAGCGCAGCCACTCGTGAACTTTCGTCAGCGCGTCCATATATCCGTCCGCTCTTCGGTTACTGGAACATGTCCTTGTTGGCGGCGACCGCGCGCGCATCGTTGATGTCGATGACGTTCCTGCGCACCATCTCCATCAGGCCCTGATCCAGGGTCTGCATGCCCAGGGATTGCCCGGTCTGGATGGAGGAATACATCTGCGCCACCTTGGCCTCGCGGATCAGGTTGCGGATGGCCGGCGTGCCCAGCATGATCTCGTGCACCGCCACGCGGCCGCTGCCGTCCTTGCGCTTCAACAGGGTCTGTGAAATGACGGCACGCAGCGATTCGGACAGCATCGCGCGCACCATTTCCTTCTCCGCCGCCGGAAACACGTCGATGATGCGGTCGATGGTCTTGGCCGCCGAGGAGGTATGCAGGGTGGCGAACACCAGGTGGCCCGTTTCCGCCGCCGTCAGGGCGAGGCGGATGGTTTCCAGGTCGCGCATTTCGCCCACCAGGACGACGTCCGGGTCTTCGCGCAAGGCCGAGCGCAGCGCTTCGGCGAAACCGTGGGTATGGGGGCCGACCTCGCGCTGGTTGACCAGACAGCGCTTGCTCTTGTGCACGAATTCGATGGGATCCTCGATGGTGAGGATGTGGCTGTACTGGTTCTCGTTGACGTAATCCACCATGGCCGCCAGGGTGGTGGACTTGCCGGAACCCGTCGGCCCGGTAACGATGACGATGCCACGCGGGGTGTCGGAGATCTCCTTGAAAATCTTCGGCGCTTCCAGTTGTTCAAGCGTCAGCACCAGGCTGGGAATGGTCCGGAACACCGCGCCGGCGCCGCGTTCCTGGTTGAAGGCGTTGACCCGGAAGCGGGCCACGTCGCGCAATTCGAAGGAGAAGTCCAGTTCCAGGTGTTCCTCGTAGCCCTTGCGCTGCGCGTCGCTCATGATGTCGTAGATCATGGCGCGGACTTCCTGGTTGTTCAGGGGTGGGACATTGATGCGGCGGATGTCGCCATGCACCCGGATCATCGGCGGCAGCCCGGCGGACAGGTGCAGATCGGAGGCCTTGTTCTTGACCGAGAAGGCAAGGAGCTCGGAAATTTCCATTATAATTCCCCGAGTTACGTGATTTTCCGAGGGAGCGCGGGGCATTATGGGCGCAATCGCCGCAGCCTTGCAAGCTTGCGCGACGCGCATCGAAACCGCCTGTGCCGCCTCGGGTCGTGATGCACATTGTGCCCGTCTGCTTGCGGTTAGCAAGACCTTCCCGGCGAACGCCATCCGCGAGGCGCATGCAGCCGGACAGCTCGCCTTCGGCGAGAGCTACGTGCAGGAAGCCCTGGCGAAACTGGCCGTTCTCGCCGACCTCCCCCTCGAGTGGCACTTCATCGGCCCCCTGCAGAGCAACAAGAGTCGTGCCGTCGCCGAACACTTTGCTTGGGTGCATAGCCTGGAGACCGAAAGAATCGCGCGCCGCCTGTCCGAACAACGGCCACCCCATCTGCCGGCCCTCAATGTCTGCATCCAGGTCAACGTCAGCGGCGAAGCCAGCAAGCATGGCGTCGCACCCGACCAGGCCGTGCGCATGGCCCGCACGGTGGCCGCAATGCCCGGCCTTCGCGTGCGCGGGTTCATGACCATCCCGGAAGCGACACCGGACCTGGCGGTGCAGCGCGCCCGCTTCCGCCAGCTCGCTGGGCTGTACGACCAGGCACGCGCCCTGGGCCTGCCCCTGGACACCCTGTCCATGGGCATGTCGGCCGACCTGGAGGCCGCTATCCTGGAAGGTGCGACAATGGTGCGCGTGGGCACGGCGATCTTCGGCGCCCGCGACCTCGGCAAGGAAAGGGCAACATGAATCTGGGCTTCATCGGTGGCGGCAACATGGCCGCCGCGCTCATTGGCGGCTTGTTGCGCAAGGGCTACGCGGCGGAAACCATGCGCGTCGCCGAACCGCTCGCTGCACGGCGCGCATGGCTGGCGTCGGAGTTCGGCGTGGCGGTGGAAGAAAACGCGGCCGAGACCCTCGGCGCCGACGTCATTCTGCTGGCGGTCAAGCCCCAGCAACTGGCGGCGGTACTGCGCGCCCTGCCCGCCCCGGCACCGGCACAGTTGGTGCTATCCATCGCCGCCGGAGTGCGTGCCGGCGACATCGCCCGCTGGCTCGGCGGACACCCCTCCGTAGTGCGCGCCATGCCGAACACACCGGCCCTGGTGGGCGCCGGTGTCACCGGACTGTACGCCCTGTCTGGGGTCAGCGCACCGCAGAAAGACTGGGCGGAACAGGTCCTGTCGGCGGTCGGCGAGGTGCTCTGGGTGGACGACGAGGGCCTGATCGACGCCGTCACCGCCATCTCCGGCAGCGGCCCCGCCTACGTGTTCTATTTCATGGAGGCTCTCGAACAGGCCGCCCTGGCACTGGGACTGCAAGCGGCCGACGCGCGTCGACTCAGCCTGCACACCTTTTTCGGCGCCGCCGCCCTGGCCGTTCAGGATGCCTCTTCCCCGGCCGAGCTGCGGGCGAAGGTCACCTCCAAAGGCGGCACCACCGAGCGCGGTCTGCGCGCCTTGGAGCAAGCCGGCGTGGCCGACGCCATACTGAGTGCGGCGCGCGCCGCCGCCGAGCGTGCTGGCGAACTGGGCGACCTGCTGGGACGCGAGTGATGTTCGCCGACGCCTTCCAGTTCCTCCTGCGCACCGCCTTCGATCTGCTGGCCTGCGCCTTCTTCATGCGCTTCTGGATGCAATGGGCGCGCGTGCCCTTCCGCAATCCCTTCGCCCAGTTCCTGATCAAGGTGACGGATTTCGCGGTTCGTCCGGCGCGCCGTCTCATCCCCGGCCTGTTCGGCCTGGACCTGGCTAGCCTGTTGCTGTTCTTCATGGCCGAATTGCTCATGGTGCTGGGGGTGCACTGGATCACGGGCTACCCCTTCGCCCTCGCCGGGCTTGACGTGCTGCCGGGCTTCCTGCTTCTGGCTCTGGCATCCGCCCTGCGTCTGGCCTTCTATCTGCTGATCGGTTTCGTGCTGATCCAGGCGGTGATTTCCTGGATCAATCCGTTCTCGCCGCTGGCGCCGGTGTTCTATGCCCTGTCGCGCCCGGTCCTGGCACCTTTCCAGAAGTTTATCCCGCCCATCAGCGGCGTCGACCTGTCGCCGCTGGCGGCCATCATCCTCATCCAGTTGGTGCTGATCTCGCCGGTTTCCGCCCTGGAGCAGTTTGCCGCCGGCTTGGTGCGATGATCGGACGTCCTTTTCGGCTTGGCGCCGGACATGATCGCTACTGAAACAGGCTCGAATTGGCTGCGCCCGCTTTCGGACGGTGTGGAAATAATCCTGCACATCCAGCCCGGGGCCTGCCGCACCGAGATCGTCGGCCCGCGCGGCGACGCCCTCAAGGTTCGCGTCGCCGCGCGGGCGGTGGACGGGGCCGCAAACGAGGCATTGTTGGATTTCCTCGCGCAGTGTCTTGGCTTGCGCCGGAGAGCGGTTAGAATCCTGCGTGGAGAACTATCCCGCCACAAGGCAATCTGGGCCGCCATCGGCCCAGACGTGGCGATACAGCGACTCATGGGGACAACTTGATGAATTATGGTCTGGAAAGCGGCATCACGCGGTTCAAGAACCGGCGTGACCGGCTTGTGAAGGTGGTCACAGCCTACAAGGAATGGCTGGAGCATCACACCGAGGCCGAGCCGGAACAGTTGCTGCGCCTCTACGACCTGACCGAGAACCTCAAGCGGGACCGGCTCATGGTGGCCTTCGTCGCCGAGTTCAGCCGCGGCAAGACCGAGCTCATCAACGCCCTCTTCTTCTCCGACTTCAAGCAGCGCCTGCTGCCCTCGGACGCCGGCCGCACCACCATGTGCCCCACCGAGATTTACTTTGACGCGGGTACCGAACCTTACATCCGCCTGCTGCCCATCGAGACCCGCTTCCGCGACGACAGCATCAACGCGCTGAAGCGGCTGCCGGTGGAGTGGAGCACCATCAAGCTGGACGTGTCCGACCCCAACGCCATGGTCACCGCCATGCGCAAGCTGGCGGAAACCAAGATCGTCTTCAAGGTGGAGGCCCGCGCCCTCGGGTTGTGGGACGAGAACGACCCCAACCTGGGCTACATGGTGAAGGACCAGGATCGCGTCGAGATTCCGGCCTGGCGCTACGCCATGATCAACTACCCGCATCCGCTGCTGGAATCTGGCCTGGCCATCCTCGACACGCCGGGCCTCAACGCCATGGGCGCGGAACCGGAACTGACCATTTCCGCGATCCCCAACGCCCACGCCCTGCTCTTCCTGCTGGCGACCGACACCGGCGTGACGCAGTCGGACTTCGAAATCTGGAACAAGTGGGTATCCAAGCACGCCAGCCAGCACTACGCCGTGCTGAACAAGATCGACATGCTGTGGGACGACCTCAAGACCGACGAGGAGATCGGCCGCACCATCCAGCGCCAGATCGAGTCCACCGCCACCCAGCTCAACATCACACCGGCCAGCGTCATGGCCATTTCCGCGCAGAAGGCCCTGGTCGGCAAGATCCGCGGCGACCAGGATCTGCTGAAGCGTTCCGGCATCCAGGCCCTGGAAGTCATGCTGGCGCGGGAAATCATCCCTTCGCGCGAGAAGATCATGCGCGAATCGGTGGTGCGCGAGGTCGGGCCGCTGCTCGGCGAAGCGCGGGAAACCGCGCACAACCGCATCCAGGCCATGCGCCAGAACCTGCTCGACCTGCAGGCGCTGTCCGGCAAGAATCAGCAGATCGTCGGCCAGATGCGCGAAAAGATGCTGCACGACAAGCAGGTCTACGACGAGACCACGCGCAATTTCAACGTCACCCGCAAGGTGGTGGCGCAGCAGGGCTGGGAACTGCTGGCCCGCCTGGACGACGACCGCATGGACAAGATCATCGAGGAATCGATGATGGCCATCAACGACAGCTGGACCACCGCCGGCCTGATCAAGGGCATGCAACTGCTGATCCGCCGCATGGGCGCCGAATTCGACTTCGCCAACCAGCAGTGCGGCGGCATCAAGCAACTGCTCAATTCCGCCTATCAGCGCTTCCATGAGATCCACGGCATGGAGCGCATGGACCCGCCCAACCTGGATCTGTCCCGCTACCGCGCCCGTCTCGACGAGCTCATGGTGAACACCCAGGAATTCTGCGCCGACCCGCTGAACATCATGCTGGAGAAACGCTTCATGGTGAAGAAGTTCTACATCGCGCTGGTGACGCAGGCCCGCATCCTCTTCCAGCAGGTGCGCATCGAGGCGGAAACCTGGCTGCGCCTGACGCTGGACCCCATCGTCGTGCGCATCACCGAACACAAGGCGCAGCTCGAGCATCGCCTTGAAAACCTGAACAAGGTGCACGCCAATCTGGGCTCCATCCAGGAACGCAGTGCCGCGGTCAGCCGCGACATGGTGAAGATCAAGGTGCAGGTCGACCAGATCGAGGAAATCACCAAGGAATTCGCCCTGCTCACCGGTATCGCCATGCGCCCCATGGGCGAGGCGCCAGAAACCGGGGCGCCGCCGCATCCGTCTGACTTTAACGTTCCGCGGCTCCGCGCTCAGAGCAGGATGATGTCGTACTGCTCCTGACTGAACAGGCTTTCCACCTGCAGCGACACCGGCTTGGCGATGAAATCGGAAAGCTGCGCCAGACTTTGCGATTCCTCGTCGAGGAACAGGTCGATCACCGTCTGTGACGCCATGATGCGGAACTCTCGCGCGTTGAACTGGCGCGCCTCGCGCATCAGCGCCCGCAGGATTTCATAGCAGATGGTCTGCGCGGTCTTGATCTGCCCGCGCCCCTGGCAGGTCGGGCAGGGCTCGCACAACACCCGGGTCAGGCTTTCGCGAGTGCGTTTGCGCGTCATCTCCACCAGGCCCAGTGAAGTGAAACCGTTGATGGTCATGCGCGTGCGATCGCGTGCCAGGGCCTTGGACAACTCGGCCAGCACGGACGCCTTGTGCTCCTGACTGTCCATGTCGATGAAATCCAGGATGATGATGCCTCCCAGGTTTCTCAGCCGCAGTTGGCGGGCGATGGTCTGCGCCGCCTCCAGGTTGGTCTTGAAGATGGTTTCGTCGAAGGTGCGTCCGCTGGTGAAACTGCCTGTGTTGACGTCGATGGTGGTGAGCGCCTCGGTCTGGTCGACGATCAGGTAGCCGCCCGACTTCAGGTCGACGCGCCTGCCCAGCGCCTTTTCGATTTCCTCCTCGACGCCGTAGAGATCGAACAGAGGTCGCTCGCCGGAGTAGTGGCTGATCTTGCCGGCAACATTGCGGGTGAACTCCGCGGCGAAGGCGTCCATGCGCAGGAAGGTCTCCCGCGAGTCGACCAGGATGCGGCTGGTTTCCGAGCTGGAAAAATCCCGCAACACCCGGTGCGCCAAATCCAGTTCCTGGTAGATCAGGGCCGGGCCGGAACGGTTGTCCGAACGGGCCTGGATGGCATCCCACAAAGTGTGCAGATACTCCACGTCGGCCGCCAGTTCGGCGTCCTCCGCCATGTTGGCCATGGTGCGGATGATGAAGCCGCCGTTGGGCTCGACCGGCAGCACGCGCGTCAGCCGCTCGCGCAGCATTTCCCGCTCGCTTTCGTCCTCGATGCGCTGGGAGATGCCAATGCGCGTCTCCTGTGGCAGGAAGACCAGGAAGCGGCCCGCCATGCTGATCTGCGTGGACAGGCGCGCGCCCTTGGCGCCGATGGGATCCTTGATCACCTGCACGAGGATGCTCTGCCCCTCGTGCAGAACCTTCTCGATGGGACGCGGGCAGTTGTCGCAGCGCGCTTCCAGAATGTCACCAACATGCAGGAAAGCCGCCCGGTCCAGGCCGATGTCGATGAAGGCCGACTGCATGCCGGGCAGCACCCGGCTCACCTTGCCAAGATAGACGTTGCCCACCAGACCACGCTGGCTGGTGCGCTCGATGTGCAGTTCCTGCACAGCGCCCAAAAGAATCACCGCCACGCGGGTCTCCTGGGGTGTCACGTTGATGAGGATTTCCTCGCTCATAGGATGTCGAAGCCCACGGATTTCAGTAATTCGGATGTCTCGTACAGCGGCAGCCCCATGACGCCGGAATAGCTGCCGGAGAGATGTTCGATGAAGACCGCCGCGCGCCCCTGGATACCATAGCCGCCGGCCTTGTCGTAAACCTCGCGGCTGGCGACATAGGCCTGGATCTCGGCTTCGCTGATGTCCCGGAAGCGCACGTTGCTGACCGACACGGCCGAGCTCGCAAAACCATTGTGGACCAGGGCAACGGCCGTCAACACCCGATGCGTGCGCCCCGAATAGGCGCGCAGCATTGCGGCGGCTTCATCGACATGGGCGGGCTTGCCGAGGATGCGGCGATCCAGGACCACCGTGGTGTCGGCCGCCAATATAGGCCAAGGCGGCAGGTTGCGGCCCAGGCGCGCGCGGTGGCCCGCCTCCGCCTTCAGCATGGCCAGTCGGGTCACATAGGCGCGCGGGCTTTCCCGCGGCAAGGGAGCTTCATCGACGTCCAGGCGTCCCTGCGAAACGCGCGTGGGCAATACCGTTGGCTCGACGCCAATCTGGCGCAACAACTCCAGCCTGCGCGGCGACCGCGAGGCCAGATACAGATGCCGGGTGGATAGGGGTCTCATGACGCCGAAGTGTACCCGCTAATGCCACACCTCCACGCAGGCCGCATGCCCGGCTCGCGGGCGCCTACTCGCGGTGGTAGGGGTGATTGTGCAGCAGGCTGACCGCGCGATAGAGCTGCTCGGCGAGGAGTACGCGGGCCAGGGCATGCGGCAGGGTCAGACGGGACAGCGCCAGCGTCGTTTCGGCCCTCTCCAGAATCGTGGACGCGAGGCCGTCGGCACCACCGATCATCAGACAGGTATCCCGGCCGGAAGCCATCCAGCGCTGCAACAGATCCGCCAGTTCGCGCGTGGAGAGTTGCGCGCCATGCTCATCCAGGGCCACCAGACGGCTCCCCGCCGGTTGCTTCTCAAGCAGGCGCGCGGCCTCCGTCTGCTTGATCGAATTTGCCGCGCGGCCCGCGCGCTTCTCCGGCCGGATCGCCACCATATCCACGCGCGCCTCCCTCGGCATGCGCTTGAGGTATTCGGTGGTGGCCGCCTCCGCCCAGGCCGGCAGGCGATCGCCAACCGCGAGCACGATCATGCGCATGGCGCACGTTCGAAAAAACTCGCGGGTCCGGCGCAAAACCTTAATGCGGCACCGCGGGAAAGTGATTCGGCTGACATGCCCAGACTATATCCGGAGCACGAAAAAACTGCGCACGACTCTTTACAAGCCACGCCTCGGTCCCTAGAATGCGCGACTCTCGTGTGGGGGTATAGCTCAGCTGGGAGAGCGCTTGCATGGCATGCAAGAGGTCAGCGGTTCGATCCCGCTTACCTCCACCACCGATCGAGAAAGCCCGGTTCGCCGGGCCTTCGGCCTCACAAGTCCCTATCGTCTAGAGGCCTAGGACATCGCCCTTTCACGGCGGTAACCGGGGTTCGAATCCCCGTGGGGACGCCAGAACAAAAGCTGGCAAAACAAGGGCTTGCAGAGATGCAAGCCCTTTTCATTTGTGTCGGCGGGTAACTGACGGGTAACTCGTGGTTTTGCGAAACAGATTCAATCCATGAATCTGTCCAGCAATCCAAACCGCTTCGCCATGCCGGCGAGCGATTCACCGACCAGTGCGTCATGCTCGGCTTTCAGCCGTTCGAAGGTTCGCCAGTGCATGCCCTTGGGCTTGACGCCGTTGCCATTCAGGATGCCCGGCTCCCAGCCGAGTTTGTCGCGGAGTCTGTCCGCGCGTCGAGCCATCCGGTCATGGCCTGCTTCGCGCTGGCTCTCATACGCCAACCGGTGGCAGTGCCGACAAGCGAAGATCGCCCCGCCATACAGAATCGCCACGCGCCGGCCGCAACCTTTTGCCGGACATCTGAACCATGCGCGCCGCCCGCCGAGGTGGCATTCAGTCCATTCCAGATAGACTGGGTATTCCATCGCCTGCCAGTCATCACCGTGGCTGCGGCTTCGGTAATTCAGGATCACGCGGTCGGCCTCCGCGCGCACTTGAATGGAGGCAATCGTATTGCCGTTACGCGACCAACTTGTGGTCCCCGTCCTTCCCGGCGTCAGCAGTCCATTCCTGAGCAACCACCGCACATCCAGCGCCCGGTAATCGTTCGTGGTGTCCCTGCCGCCCTGGTATCTACGCCCGCTTCCGATGCCGCCCATTTTTTTTACGCTCCGATTTTGCCGAAATTAGTTGGCAAGTTCGCGGCATCGCTCTGGGGTGTCGACGCGCGTTGAATTCTGACCACTGGTGCGCGTTGAATTTTGACCAGGGTCTGAAGCCGGCCTTTTAAAGGCTGGTTGTGGATAAGTGTAGCGGACTGGATGGAGCCGGTCCTCTGCATTGTGGTGTTGCCCTTGG
>VGVT01000014.1 GCA_016873935.1 Betaproteobacteria bacterium
GGTGCTCGGCGCCAACGCCAGCCAATCGGCGCATGGCGTGTTCACCAACCGGCCCGGCGTCCTCGGCAACGACTTCTTCGTCAACCTGGTGGACATGGGCACGGTGTGGACCCCCACCTCCGACGCCGCCGAGCTGTTCGAAGGCCGCGACCGCGCCAGCGGCGCCCTGAAGTGGACCGCCACCCGCGTCGACCTGGTGTTCGGCTCCAACTCCCAGTTGCGCGCGCTGTCCGAGGTCTACGCCCAGGACGACGCGAAGGAGAAGTTCGTGCGCGACTTCGCCGCCGCCTGGAGCAAGGTGATGCACCTGGACCGCTTCGACCTGAAGTAACAAGGCAAGCGGCGTTCCGGAGTATCTGCCGCAGGCAGCCGCGGCAGCCTCCGGAACGCCCACTTTCAGGGCATGCCGGACAAGCGGGACGAGTGGGGCTGTGCCGGTTCTGTGGAGATTTCCCGACCGAGGACGTTCGTGAGCGTCTGCTACCGCCTCGTAGCGGTCTTATTAGGTATGCGCGATGTATGTCAGCTACCGATTCAATGCGGCCGATCTCATGGGGTCGCTAAGTCGTTCAACTACTGGAAATCCCACAAAGTTGGAGATACTCATAGATGCAGTCATAGACCTGTGGCGCTTTTGTCGGGTCGGATGAGTCGCCAGGGGGAACAAAGATCACCATGCCTTGGCGAGCGCGGGTCAGCAGTACCCGATAGGCGTTCTTGAGATAAAGCTGGCGATCGGGCGCATTCATGCGCTGCCACTTTGTGCCTCGAAAACTGAAGTACTGCCACTCGGCATTACCCCGGCGGAAGTCGGCGTCCCAGCCAACGCAGGCCCAGTCAAGTTCAAGCCCTTGGATGTCGAATTCGCTCGCGGTTTCTTCGAGGTAGTACGACGAGCGGACATCCATCTTGTCATTCAAAAACCATACTGGGGCATCTATCTTTGACTTGATCCAGATGCCATCTGCTCGCAGGCGGTTCGCTCCAGATGAGGCTGTAAGGCCATAACGCTCACTGCCGCGAGCCTTGGTCTGCAGCCACGAACGCGCCTCTGCCAAACTGCGCGTCAGAAAGATCGGATATTTGTCCGCGATCGCCTGGTAGGTCACACGAGCCTGATCTGGCCTGTTATCCACAACATGCCCAACAAACTCAGACAAGGCCTCCGCACGGAACGATCGGATTGAAACCCCGAGGTGGAGGGCTTCATCCCATGATGCCGAACCCTTGGATAACTCCCTGGCCAGTTCTTTGTCCCAGATGTAATCACGGTCGTCGAGACGACTTGAAACATGAACTTCCCAGTCTGGATGCTGTTCGCGCAAAACAGTGATCCATTCGGCTAGGCCAGCCTCGCCCGTGTTGATCTCTTGACCACCTCCGATCAGACAAATCACCACACACCAGTCTCTGTGGCGGTTCATCGCGTCAAGCAGAAAGGCCGGTTCAGACATATCGAAGGTGGCATGCCCGCGTTTTTGCTGCATGAACTTGCTCGCCATGTCGCGATTCCAGGCCCGCTGGGCCTCGTCGAATATCACCACCTTCTCGATCGGCGGGTTCGTGCTATCGAGTGCCTCGTCACGGAAATGATGGATGTTTTGCACGAAGGTTGAGACTTCACGGTACGCACGGCTTCGTGGGATGCCTTCCCGCTCAGCCTTGTCCCGAGCAAGTGCCTCCCGGAGAACATCGACCAGTGGACCATTTCCGGACAGGAAGACCGCATGCTCGTCAGAATGTTTCTCGGCACGCGATGTCGCGATGTTCAGGCCTGCGAGCGTCTTTCCTGCGCCTGGTACGCCGGAAATAAAGCAGATGGCTTTACGGCTGTTTGATTTTGCGCGCTCGATGATCTGTTCAACGCGCCTGGCTGTCAGACCAAGGTTGTCTGCGCCAGCTTCTGATCGGGTGATTTCTTTGACATCGTGTTGTCGATACAAAGCCAGAGCAGCTTCCACGATGGTAGGGGTAGGTTGGTAGCCGGATTGTGACCAGGCGATGGCATCAATGGGTAATGCCGAACATAGATTTACCACCATCTCGATCGCTTGAGGCAAGTTCGCGGCCGAAAGGCACAGCGGTTCGGCGACCTGATCGGCGGCCCATTTGACCGCTGGGACTGGCTGAGATGGTGCAGCCGTAGGGATCAGTATCGGAACGATTGGGAGATTATGACTGCCTCGGTGAAAGTTCTTAAGATCAAGCGCGTAGTCATGCGCCTGCTCTACCGCGTAGCTATCAAAGTTGTGCGAACCAACCTTGAACTCAATGACGAACACCACCCCGCCTGTCAGTAATACAACATCGGCCCTTTTGCCCATCCTGGGGATCGAAAACTCGAAGTAGATCCAACCCAACAGGGTAGGTACCAGAAGGCGGCGCAGGATCTGAATCTGGCCCTGCCAGGCATGCTTTTGCTCATGTTCCAAGGCAAAGCCATGTTGCATAGACAGCGTGCCGAGAATCGCATCTTCATCGGCATCCAAAAAATCCTGGATGCTGGCTTCGTAGTAGGCAATACGGGGCATGCCGAAAATATACAGGCGATAGCGTCTGTACGACTCCGGAAATACGGAAAAATGGGCGTCAGCTTATGGCCGACAGCGGGAGTAGGTTCTCGGAGTGCCGAAGGTCGGCATCAGGTTCGATGCTGTCGGCTGCGGCTGTACCCCATAGCAGTCACTGCCGAAATTTTCAGCGACATACGCTGCTGGCTACAGGGATCAAGTTTCCATCACCGCGCTGAAATTCTCCTTCCAGTCCCCGTCCCGGGGCATCACACACCGGCCCGCAATACGGGTTCAACGCGCCTTGGGCTTGGCTTCCTTGGTGTGTCGCGGCCGCCGCTTCTCTTGCCGCTCGGCGGTGCGCTCCTGGCGCGGGGTCAGGTTGGAGGTCTCGCGCTTCTCGAAGGGGTTGTAATTGGCCTTGAAGTCCACGCGCAGGGGCGTGCCCTGCAGGTTGAAGGCGGTGCGGAAGACGTTTTCCAGATAGCGCTTGTAGGCGTCCGGCATGCCTTCCAGGTGGTTGCCGTGGATGACGATGATGGGCGGGTTGTTGCCGCCCTGGTGGGCGTACTTGGGCTTGGGCCGGAAGTTGCCGGCGCGCGGCGGCTGGTGCTGGGTGACCGCCTCCTGCAGCACGCGGGTGAGGCGCGGGGTGGAGAGCTTGGCCATGGCGGCGGCGTAGGCCTCGTCCACGGATTTCAGCACGCCGCCGACGCCGGTGCCCTTCAGCGCCGAGATGAAGTGGAAGCGGGCGAAGGTGAGGAAGTCCAGCTTGCGGTCGAGTTCGCGCTTGATCTGCTCGCGCTGGTAGCTGTCGAGGTCGTCCCACTTGTTGATGGCCACCACCAGGGCGCGGCCGGCCTCCAGGATGAAGCCGGCGAGGTGGGCGTCCTGGTCGGAGATCTCCTGGCGGGCGTCGAGCACCAGCACCACCACGTTGGCGTCCTCGATGGCTTGCAGGGTCTTGATGACCGAGAACTTCTCGATGGCTTCCGTCACCCGCCCCTTGCGCCGCACGCCGGCGGTGTCGATGAGGGTGTAGGGCTTGCCGTTGCGTTCGAAATCGACGTAGATGGAATCGCGCGTGGTGCCCGGCTGGTCGAAGGCGATGACCCGCTCCTCGCCGACGAAGGTGTTGACCAGGGTGGACTTGCCGACGTTGGGCCGGCCGACGATGGCGATCTTCGGATGCTCGTCTTCGCCGGCCGCCTCGGGCTCCACCGCGAAGGGCTCCATGACCAGTTCGATGAGTTCGCGCACGCCCTCGCCGTGGGCGCCGGACACGGCCACCGGCTGGCCCAGGCCGAGTTCGTGGAATTCGGCGGTGACCACGCCGGCGTTCATGCCCTCGGTCTTGTTCACGGCCACCAGCACCGGGCGGCCGGTGCGGCGCAGCTTGTCGGCGATGATCTTGTCCTGCGGCGCCAGACCGGCGCGGCCGTCCACCAGGAAGATGACGGCGTCGCCTTCCGCGACCGCCTGCAGGGTCTGCTTGGCCATCTCCGCCAGAATGCCGGTGTCCACCACCGGCTCGAAGCCGCCGGTATCCACCACCAGGAAGGGTTTGCCACCGACACGGCCGTGGCCGTAGTGGCGATCCCGGGTCAGGCCAGGCAGGTCATGGACGAGCGCGTCCCGCGTCTTGGTAAGCCGGTTGAACAGGGTGGACTTGCCGACGTTGGGCCGGCCGACCAGGACGATGGTGGGTTTCATGTTTGAGCGGGTCGCTTGTAGCCAGTAGCGGGTAGCTGGAAATTTCCGCGCCGGAGGCGCGCATGCATTCAGCTACACGCCACAGACTACCAGCTACTGGCCGATCCTGAGCGCATACACCCCGCCGTTCGCGGTCTGCACCACCAGGCCGGACTTGAGCGGCAGCATGATGCCCTTGATGAGGCTGCCATCGGTGGCGGCGCGGGCTGCGAAGGCGCCGTCGTCGGCCTGGATCAGGTGAACATAGCCCTGATAATCACCCACGGCCACATACTTGTCGCCCACGGCCACCGGACTCGACAGCTTGCGGTCGCGCAGCTTGTCCTGCTTCCAGGGGTTGTTGCCGCGGTTCTTGTCAAAGGCGGCCACGCTGTCGCTCGCATCGACCACGTAGAGCTGGCGCTCGTCCAGATCGACGCCGCCGGTGCTGGAGGTGTCGCGCGCCCAGAGGGTGTTGCCGTTGGCGCGGTCGAAGCAGGCCACGCGGCCCTGGTAGGCGGCGGCACAGACGCGGCGGTCATCCATGGCCAGGGTGCCGGTGACGTCGGCGATGCGCTCCAGTTCGGTGGCGCCGCGCGGCAGGGCGACGTTGGCTTCCCATTGCGGCGCGCCGTTGTTCAGGGTCAGCGCGCTCAACCGGCCGCCGGCGTGGCCGGCATAGACGGCGTTGACGCCCAGCAACAGGTGGCTTTGCTCGCGCAGGATCAGGGTGGGCAGGCTGCGCGTGGTACTCCAGCGCGCCTTGCCGGTAGCGGCTTCGAGCAGATCGATGCGCCCGTCGTTGGTGCGCGCGGCGACGAGGCCGTTGACCGCTTCCGCGGGCGTCAGCAGTTCTCCGGAGAGCATGGCCGTCCATGCGCGCGCGCCGTCCGCGCTCTTGAAGGCGAGCAACTCGCCCTTGGGCGTGCCCACCAGCACCAGCCCCTCGCCCACGCCGACGCCGGAGGAAAGCGCGCGCCCAGCGTCGATGCGCCAGATTTCGCGGCCGCTGGCGATATCCAGCTTGACGATGCGGCCGTCGCGGCCGGCGGCGTAGATCGCCTGGCCATCGGTGCCTGGCGAGAACTCATAGGCGCCGGCTTCGCCGACGCGGGCGTCCCAGGCCCGCTCCAGGCTGACGACGGCCTTGAAGTCCGGCAGCGGGGCCGGCTTGACGACCGGCGTCGAGGGGCCGAACCAGTCGCCGAACCAGGAACAGCCGGACAGCGAGAGCGCCAGGCCCAGCACCAGCAGCGTCGAAGGGAATGCGCGCACGTCAGCCTCCCAAGCCATCCAGGCGGATTTCCACCAGGGGCTTCAGCGGGCTTGTGTCGCCCAGTTTTTCCAGCGCCTGTTTGTAGGCTTCACGCGCCTCGGCGGTCTTGCCCTGGGCCACCAGGATGTCGCCGCGCAACTGGCCTTCGAGGCCCTGAAAAGCCGGGGCGAAGGCGCCCTCCAACTGTTTCAGGGCGGCATCCAGTTCCTTCTGCTCGAACAGCAGACCGGCCAGGCGCAGGCGTGCCAACTGGCGCGCGCCGTCGTCGCGGGCATGTTGCATGGCGTACTCATATTGGGCGCGGGCGCTCTTCAGGTCGCCAGCCTCGTAATTGATGTGGCCGGCCAGCCAGGCGGCGGGCGTCGCGTAGGCGCTGCGGCCGTGCGCTTCCATGATTTGCGCGGCCGCATCCTTGGCGGCCTTCGCGTCGCCGCGGTTGGCGGCCTGCACGACCTGGTCGAACAGCATCGAAGCCGACGCCGCCTGATTGCGCTGCCAGGTCTCCCAGGCGCGCCAGCCGGCCACCGCCACCAGGAAAAGCGTCACGCCCCAGATGACCTTGTTGCCGTGCTGCTTCCACCAGGCTTTCGCATCGTCCAACTGTTCCTGTTCTTCAAGATCGAGTGCCATGCATTGCTCCAGAAAATGGATAGAGGGAAACGGGAAATGAGAAAAGGGAAACGTAAGCGCGGGTTGGCTTTACCCGTTTCCCGTTTCCCGTTTCCCGTTTCCCGAACCCCGAATCATCAAAACCGCGTCCGCCAACGCCACCCGGCGCTGCTCGCCTTCGCCCCGCAGGGGCTTCACCGCCACCTCACCGGCCGCCGCCTCGTCGTCGCCGATGATGGCGGCGAAGCGGGCGCCGCTGGCGTCGGCCTTCTTCATCTGCGACTTGAAACTGCCGCCACCGCCATGCAAGACCACGTCGAGTCCGCCGTCGCGCAGGCTCTCGGCGGCCATCAGGGCGAAGCGGCCGGCGGCCTCGCCGACGTTGACGATGTAGACGTCCGGCGCGTCGGGCTCGGGGGCGAGGCCCAGTTCGGCCATCATCACCAGCAGACGTTCCACGCCCATGGCGAAGCCGCAGGCGGGGGCCGGCTTGCCACCCATCTGGGCGACGAGGCCATCGTAGCGGCCGCCGGCGCAAACCGTGCCCTGGGAGCCCAGCTTGTCGGTAACCCATTCGAACACGGTGAGGTTGTAGTAATCCAGACCGCGCACCAGGCGCGGGTTCACGGTGTAGGGGATGCCTGCTTCCTCCAGGCCCCGCTTCACCGCCTCGAAGTGGGCGATGGCGGCCTCGTCCAGCTCGTCCATGAGTTTGGGGGCGGCTTCCACCAGGGCCTGCATGGCCGGGTTCTTGCTGTCCAGGATGCGCAGGGGGTTGCTGTGCAGGCGGCGCTTCGCGTCTTCGTCAAGTTGGTCCTGCCGGGCCTCGAAATAGGCGATGAGCTTTTGCCTGTGGCGGGCGCGGGATTCGGCGCCGCCCAGAGTGTTGATCTCCAGGCGGATGTGCTCGGCCATGCCCAAGAGCTTCCACAGCCGGGCGGTCATCAGCAGCAACTCGATGTCCAGGTCGGGGCCGGCAAAGCCCAGGGCCTCGATGCCGACCTGGTGGAACTGACGGTAGCGACCCTTCTGCGGGCGCTCGTGGCGGAACATGGGGCCGGCGTACCAGAGCCTCTTGCCGCCGTCGAACAACAGGTTGTGCTCGATGGCGGCGCGCACGCAGGAGGCGGTGCCTTCCGGACGCAGGGTGAGGGATTCGCCGTTGAGCTCGTCGACGAAGGTGTACATCTCCTTCTCGACGATGTCGGTGACCTCGCCGATGGCGCGCTTGAACAGGCCGGTGTGCTCCAGGATGGGCGTGCGCATCTCGCGGTAGCCGTAGCTCTTCAGCCAGGCCCGGACGATGGATTCGAAACGCGCCCACAGCGGCGCCTCGGCCGGCAGCAGGTCGTTCATGCCGCGCACGGCGCGGAGGGCGTTGCTCATTGCTGAAGGACGGGAAAAGGGAAAAGGGAAAAGGGAAACGTGGCCGGACGAACGGAACCGCGGGTTTCGCGTTTCCCGTTTCCCGTTTCCCGTTTCCCCAGCAACCAGGCCACCGCCATCACGAGGAGCCCTTGCCATAAGTACGCTGGACATAGTCCTCGACGATGGCCTGGAACTCCTCGGCGATGCGCTCGCCCTTGAGGGTGACGGTCTTCTCGCCGTCGACGTAGACCGGGGCCACCGGGGTTTCGTTGGTGCCGGGCAGGCTGATGCCGACGTTGGCGTGCTTGCTCTCGCCGGGACCGTTGACGACGCACCCCATGACCGCCACGTTCATGCTCTCGACGCCGGGGTATTGAGCGCGCCAGACCGGCATCTGGCCGCGCAGCCAGTTCTGGATGCTCTGCGCCAGTTCCTGGAACACCGAGCTGGTGGTGCGGCCACAGCCGGGGCAGGCGGTGACCAGCGGGGTGAAGGAACGCAGGCCCAGGGTTTGCAGGATTTCCTGGGCCACCTGGACTTCGGTGGTACGCGGCTCGCCGGGTGCCGGGGTGAGGGACACCCGGATGGTGTCGCCGATGCCTTCCTGCAACAGGATCGCCAGGGCGGCGGTGGAGGCGACGATGCCCTTGCTGCCCATGCCCGCCTCGGTGAGGCCCAGGTGCAGGGCGTAATCGGAACGGGCGGCGAGGTCGCGGTAGACCTTAATCAGGTCCTGCACGCCGGACAGCTTGCAGGACAGGATGATGCGGTCGCCAGCCAGGCCCAGTTCCTCGGCGCGCTTGGCGGAATCCAGGGCGGAGGTGATGAGGGCGTTGCGCATCACCTCCTCGGGCTCGTGCGGTGTCGGGCGCTTCGCGTTCTCGTCCATCATGCGCGCCAGCAGGTCCTGGTCCAGGCTGCCCCAATTGACGCCGATGCGCACCGCCTTGCCGTAGCGGGCGGCGGCTTCGATCAGCGTGGCGAACTGCTCGTCGCGCTTGCTGCCCCGGCCGACGTTGCCGGGATTGACGCGCAGCTTGGCGAGGGCCTGGGCGCACTCCGGCACGGCCTTCACCAGGCGGTGGCCGTTGAAGTGGAAGTCGCCGACCAGGGGCACGTCGCAGCCCATCGCATCCAGCTTCTCGCGGATGATCGGCACCGCCCGCGCCGCCTCCTCGGTGTTGACGGTGATGCGCACGACCTCCGAGCCGGCCTGCCAGAGCGCATGCACCTGCGCCGTGGTACCGGCGATGTCGGCGGTGTCGGTGTTGGTCATCGACTGCACCACAACCGGCGCGCCGCCGCCGACCGGCACATGGCCGACCAGCACCCGGCGGGTGGGACGGCGCACGATGGGGGAACTCCAGTTCACGACGGGTTCATTCCAGCGTCAGGCGGGCGACCTTCTGACCGATAAACGGAGTCAGGTCGATGACGTGGCCGTTGTAGCTCATGCGCACCCGCGCGGCCTCGCCCACCACCAGGCGAAAAGGCGGGTCGCCGGCAAAGCTGTCGACGCCGCCGGCGCGCACCAGCTTGGAGTAACGCCGTCCCTTGCCATCCACCACCTGGATCCAGGCGTCGTGGTCGGCCTCGAAACGCAGGACATGCCGGTCTCCCGCCGGCGGGAGACCGGCCTCCACCGGGGCGGCGGCCTGCGTTGCCGGCAGCGGCGCCGGGTCGGGTTGCACATTCGGGGTCGCGGGCGCCGGAGAGAGACCCGCATCGGCCTGGGAAGGCATGGCGGTCTGGCCATCGCCTTGCGGCGGCGGAGCGGCGAGCGGCTCCGCCGGCGGCGGTGCCTCGGGCAGGGGGGAGACCACGGCTGGCGGGGCCGTCTGGTCGCTCAGCAGGCTGTCCTCGCCCTGCCGCAGCCAGTGGTAGAGCAGCGCCACCAACAGCAGGAAGAGGGCCAGGCCCAGCAGGGGCAACAGCACCCAGCGATGCATGGGCGTGGAAGTAAAGGCGACGCCGGCGCTCGGCGCGGTGATGGTCTCCGACACGGTCGCCTGCGCATCGATGGGCGCGATGAGCTGCTCGGCATCGACTCCCACCATCCGCGCGTAATTGCGCACGAAACCACGCAGGAACACCTCGCCGGGCAGATGCGAGAGATCCTCGGCTTCCAGCGCCTCCACCTGGCGCGCGCTCATTTTCAGCTTGGCGGCGACGTCGGCCGCACTGAGTTCGCGGGCCTCGCGGGCGGCCTTGAGCTGCGCCCCGAAACCGGGCAGTAGGGTTTCGCTCACAATATGCCTCCGACTTGATCGTACTGTCCGGTGAGCAGCCATTGCGTCTGCAGGGCCTCGGGGAAACGGCGGCGCAACTGGGCGCCGTAATGGGCTTCCGCCTCGCGATCGCCCATATGCCGTTCCGCGCGCACCCCCACCCACAGAGCCGGCGCCGACAGCACGCTGGCGTCGCCCAGCTGGCGGATCTGCAGGCGCGCCGCCAGCCAGCGACCGTTCCGAACGTTGATCTCCGCCATGCCCAGGAGGGCAATGGGATGGTTGGGCGAGCGCTTGAGGGCACGCGCGAAATACATCTCGGCGGCGGCTGGATCGGGCTTCTCCAGGGCGCAGGCGCCGGCGTTGGCGAGGGCGCGCTCCGGAGTCTCGTAAAGCGGGTTGGCGAGGGCCGCCTCGAAATGCTTGAGGGCTTCGTCGACGCGCTTGCGCTTGCAGAGGAACAGGCCGTAGTTGTTGTGACCCTCGGAATAACGGGGAGAGATCTCGATGGCGCGGCGGAAATTCTCCTCGGCCTGGCGGTCCTCGCGCAGTTCGCCATGCACCAGGCCGAGCATGTTGTAGGCCGGCGGATAATTGGGGTCCGCCTCGCGGGCGATATTGAGATTCTGCATGGCGAAACCGTACTTGCCCTGCGAGTAGTAGCCGGCACCCAGTTCGGTATGGATGCGCGCCTTCTGATTCACTTCCTTCGGCACACGCGCTTCCGGGTTGACATCCTCCACCCTGTCGCCCGTCCGCAGGCCCGTGCAACCGGCCAGGAGCAAGACCAGGGGGAGCCAGGCTAAACGTGCATTCATGCGGCCAACTCCATGCGCTGCAAGACCCGGCGCGAACGGTCCTCCACCTGGCCGGCGAGCTGGCCGCAGGCGGCATCGATGTCGTCGCCGCGGGTCTTGCGCGTGGTGGCGATCCTGCCCTCGGCCATGAGCCGGCTGGCGAAGCGGCGCACCGTTTCGCCGGGGGAGCGGCGGAAGCCCGACATCGGGAAGGGATTGAAGGGAATCAGGTTGAACTTGCAGGGCACGTCGCGGGTGAGTTGCAGAAGCTGATCGGCGTGTTCGGGCCGGTCGTTGACGCCGTCCAGCATGATGTATTCGAAGGTGATGAAGTCGCGCGGGCCGTCGTTCACGTAGCGCTTGCAGGCGGCCATGAGTTGCTTCAGCGGGTACTTGCGGTTGATCGGCACCAGTTCGTCGCGCAGGGCGTCGTTCGACGCGTGCAGCGACACGGCCAGGGCCACGGGCATGCGTTCGCGCAGCCGGTCCATGGCCGGCACGATGCCGGAGGTGGAGATGGTGACCCGCCGCCGGGACAGGCCGTAAGCATGGTCGTCGAGCATCAGGGAAACCGCCGCCACGGTGGCGTCGAAGTTGAGCAGGGGCTCGCCCATGCCCATCAGCACCACGTTGGAGATGATGCGCTCGCCTTTCGGATCGCGCCCCAGGGCGCGATTGGCCCACCACAGCTGGCCGACGATCTCGGCCACGCTCAGGTTGCGGTTGAAGCCCTGCTTGCCGGTGGAGCAGAAGGCGCAGTCGAGGGCGCAGCCAACCTGCGTGGACACGCACAGGGTGCCCCGGTCGGTCTCGGGGATGAACACCGTCTCCACTCGATTGCTGGGCCCCACCTCCAGCAGCCACTTGCGGGTGCCGTCGGCGGAGATCTGCTCGTGCCCCAGGACGGGCGGCCGGATTTCGGCCACCTCGGGCAGCTTGGCGCGCAGGGACTTGGCCAGGTCGGTCATCCCCTCGAAGCTGTCGGCGCCGTACTGGTGCAGCCAGTGCATGACCTGGCGGGCGCGAAAGGGCTTCTCGCCGATGCTTTCGAAGAAAGCGACGAGAGCGGCCTGGTCGAGATCGAGGAGATTGACGCGATTCAACGGAGTGGCCGGATCAGCGCGAATAGACCTGGGAGGCCGGGAAGAAATAGGCGATTTCCACGGCGGCGGTTTCCGGCGCGTCGGAGCCGTGCACGGCGTTGGCGTCGATGCTGGAGGCGAAGTCGGCGCGGATGCTGCCGGCCTCGGCCTTCTTGGGATCGGTGGCGCCCATCAGTTCGCGGTTCTTGGCGATGGCGTTGTCGCCTTCCAGCACCTGGATCATCACCGGGCCGGAGGTCATGAACTCGACCAGATCGTTGAAGAAGGGACGGCCCTTGTGCACGGCGTAGAAGCCTTCGGCCTCGGTCCTGGACAGGTGGGCCATACGGGCGGCGATGATCTTCAGGCCGTTGGACTCGAAGCGGGAATAGATCTTGCCGATGACGTTCTTGGCGACGGCGTCGGGTTTGACGATGGACAGGGTGCGTTCGATAGCCACTTGGGAATTCTCCGGGAGGGATGGGAAGCGGGATGAAGGTAGCAAAGCCGTGCGAAGGCTTTGAAAATACTTGGAAAAAAGCGCGCGCACCTTAGCACGAAACGCCCCTAAAATAAAGGCGATGCGCCGCACATGGGCGTCGAACGAGCCACCGCGAGGAGACAGGAATGGCCGCCGAGGACAGGTCCCCGGAACAAGAGGATGTTCGCAGGAAAGCATTGCTGCGCTTGGGCGTGGCCGGGGTGGTGACCGCCGTTGCCCTGGCCGGTCTGTGGTGGCTGGACCAGGACGGGAAGAAACCGTCGGTGGCTGAAAAACCCCAGGCGATCCCCGCGCCCATCGTGCCGGCACCGCCCACCGACGTGGTGCCGCCGCAGGCCGAGACACCCTTGCCACCTGCCACGGCGGAGGACGCACCCCCGGCGCCGCCCGCCGAACCCGAGGCGCCGCCACCACCGCCCAAAGTGAGCAATCTGCCGAGTCCGCCAGCGCCAACGCCAACCCCGCCGCGCACACCGACGGCCACCCCTGGCGCCGCCGCCCCGGCCCCCTCGACGCCACCCGCGCCGCCCCCGCATGCGGCGACCGTGCCGGCCGGCAAGGGCTTCGTGGTGCAATTGGGCGTGTTCAGCAATCCGGACAATGCGCGTGAACTGGTGGAGCGGCTCGCCAAGCAGGGGGTGCGCGCCCAACTGGAGGCCCGTGTCCATCTGGGGCCCTTCCGCAACCGTCAGGAAGCCGAGAAAGCCCAGGCGGAAATGCGACGACTCGGCTACACGCCGCTGATCACGCCGGCGAGCACGGCGAAATGAGCCAGCCGGGCTGGTCACTGCTGGCCAGGAATTCGGCGTCGGCGCCGATCTCCGCCACCCAGGCCAGACGCTCGCCGACGTAGACCAGGGGCAGTTGCTGCCGGCGCCAGGGCGGGATGCCCGCCTCGCGCAGCAGATCCTTGAGCGGACGCCGCGGCCGGTCGGGGGCGGTGCGCAAACGCTCGCCGCCGCGCCGCAGACGGACGGTCACCGGCCCCGGCTCCAGCCTGACCCCGGCACCGTGCGCCGGTGTGAAGCGCAATCCACCGGCGTCGCCCAGTTCCAGCACCGCCTCACCGTTCCACGTCCACAGCGCCCCGGCCGGCGCGACGACGCGCGCGCTCGGCACGATGCGGGCGAGGTCGCGATGGCGGCGCAGGCCGACCGTGCCGAAGTCCACCATCACCCGCGCGTCCCGGCGCGCCTCCAGCAGTTGCCGCAGGCCCTCGCGCAGGGCTTCGGCATGCAGATCGGCACCCGCCAGTTCCAGGCGACGGCGCAGAAGGTTGCGCGCGCGCGCCGGCGAGAGGCCGGCCAGTGCGGCGATGCTCAGGCCCTCCGGCGTGAGCACCGCGCCGGCGTCGAGATCGGCCAGGTCGTCCAGCAAGGCCGCGGCCTCGGCGAAACGCTCGGCGGCGCGAGCCAGGGTTGCGCCCGGCGCGGCAAAGCGCGTCTCCAGCAGCGGCAGCACCTGGTGCCGCAGCAGGTTGCGGGCCAGGTGGGTGTGCAGGTTGCTTTCGTCCTCCACCCAGTACAGGCGGCGCGCGCGCGCCCAGGCGGCGATATGGGCGCGCGGCGCCGACAACAGCGGGCGCAGCAGCAACGGGGCGCCGGCCTGCAGGCGACGGCAGACCGGCATCGCCGCCAGGCCCTTGGCGCCGCCGCCGCGCAGCAGTTGCGCGAGCACCGTCTCGGCCTGGTCGTCGCGGTGATGCGCGAGGACCACGGCATCGGCGTCGAGGTCGGCGAATACCGCGTAGCGTGCCGCCCGCGCCGCGGCCTCCAGGCCCTCGCCGCGTTTGCGCACCTCGACCCGCGCGACTTGCAGGGGGACCTCGATATCGCCACACACCCGCGCGCAGTGCCGCGCCCAGTCGTCGGCTTGCGGGGACAGGCCATGGTGCACATGCACGGCGGCGAGGGAAAATCCGCGCCGCGCGCGCAGCTCGGCAAGCAGATGCAGCAGCACGCTGGAATCGAGTCCGCCCGAATACCCGACCACCAAGCGCCCCGCGGCGGGCAGGTGGCTTTCCAGACAGGCGGAGACCAGATCGATGAGGCCGGTGGTCTCCGCAAGAGACCTGTCTGCGCCCGTGCCGGCAATCGCGGCGGGCGCGACGGGAGTGGACTCAGGCCCGCCCTTCCTTGAACTTGCCATAGGCCATCAGGCGGGCGTAGCGATCGTTCAGCAGGGTATTGAGGGGTCGCTCGCGCAGGCCGGCCAGCACCTCCGACAGGGTCGCGCGCAGGTTCTCCAGCATGGCCTCGGGCTCGCGGTGCGCACCCCCCAGGGGCTCGCCGACGATGTGATCGACCAGGCCCAGGGCTTTCAGCTTGGTGGCGGTGATGCCCAGCGATTCCGCGGCCTGTGGGGCCTTCTCCGCGCTTTTCCAGAGGATCGAGGCGCATCCTTCCGGCGAGATCACCGAATAGGTGGCGTACTGCAGCATGACGATCGCGTCACCCACGCCGATGGCCAGGGCGCCGCCGGAGCCCCCCTCGCCGATGACGGTACAGATGACGGGGGTTTTCAGTTCGGCCATGACGTACAGGTTGCGGGCGATGGCCTCGGACTGGCCGCGCTCCTCGGCGTCGATGCCGGGGTAGGCGCCGGGGGTGTCGATGAAGGTGAACACCGGCAGGCGGAACTTCTCCGCCAGGCGCATCAGCCGCAGGGCCTTGCGGTAGCCTTCCGGCCGCGGCATGCCGAAGTTGCGGTACTGGCGCTCCTTGGTGTCGCGCCCCTTCTGGTGGCCGATGACGACCACCGGTTCACCCTGGAATCGGGCCAGGCCGCCGACGATGGCGGGATCGTCGGCAAAGGCGCGATCGCCGTGCAGTTCCTCGAATTCGCTGAACAGGCCCTGGATGTAGTCGAGCGCGTAGGGCCGCTGCGGATGGCGCGCGACCTGGGAGATCTGCCAGGCGTTGAGCTTGCCGTAGATCTGTTTGGTCAGCGCCGCACTCTTCTTGCGCAGGCGCTCGATTTCCTCGGAGATATCCAGGGCCGGATCGCCGCGGACTTCGGACAGCTCCTCGATCTTCGCCTCCAGTTCGGCGATGGACTGCTCAAAGTCGAGGAAGGTGACTTTCATGATGGCTCGGGCTCGGGCAAGGGGCAGGCATTTTACCTGATCGCCCGCGCGGATTGGTCAATGCTGGTGACCGTGCGGCCCATGCACATGGCCATGCGCCACCTCCTCTGGCAGAGCGGCGCGCACCTCGCTGACCACGCACTTCAGGCGCAGGCTCTGGCCGGCCAGGGGATGGTTGCCATCCACCACCACCTTGCCCTCGGCCACGTCGGTGACGGTGTAGAGCATGACGTGGTGGCCGTCCTCGCTGGAGCCTTCCAGCTGCATGCCGACGTGCACCTCGGACGGGAACAGCTCGGCCGGCTCCACCCGCACCAGTTCGGCGTCGTATTCGCCGAACGCGTCTTCCGGCTCCAGCGCCAGGTCCAGTTCGGCGCCGGCACCCTGGCCCTCGAGGGCCGCCTCGACCTTGGGAAAGATGCCGTCGTAACCGCCGTGCAGGTACACCGCGGGGGCGTCATCGGTGGCCTCCTCCAGCAGTTCGCCGTCGGGGGTCGTCAGTTGGTAGGTCAGGGTGACCACGGTGTCCTTGGCGATCAGCACTCACAGCTCCTTGACGAGTTTGAGAATTTCCGCGGCATGCCCCTTGGGCGTCACGTTCTGCAGGATATGGCGAATGCGGCCGCCGCCGTCGATGATGAAGGTGCTGCGGTTGATGCCTTCGCGCGACACGCCGTCCACCTCGCGCTGGACGACGACGCCATAGGCCTGGCAGACGCCGCCGTCCTTGTCCGCCAGCAGGCGCACGGTGATGCCGTGCTTGTCGCGGAAGGCGCCGTGGCGGATGCAGTCGTCGCGCGACACGCCGGCCACCGCGCAGCCCAGCGCGGCATAGTCGCCTTCCAGATCGCTGAACTCGATGGCCTGGGTGGTGCAGCCCGGCGTATCATCGCGCACGTAGAAGAACAGCACGAGCGGCTTGCCGCGGTAATCCGAAAGCTTGGCGATGGTCATGTCCGCGTCGGGCAGTTCGAAATCGGGCGCCTTGTCGCCGATGTGCAGCATGGGGTCCGCTCCTGGGAAAAAAGCCGAGGGCATTATATGAGCAAACGCGCCGCCTCCCGCCAAGGCTTTTGCATGCGGGATTTCTCCCTCCGCCGCCTGCTCGGCGGCATTCCCCCATCCACCTTCCTCGCCGAGTACTGGCAGAAACGTCCCCTGCTGGTGCGCCAGGCCCTGCCCGGCTTCGGTGACTGGCTCGACCGCGACGGGCTCTCCGCCCTGGCCTGCCGCGACGACGCCGAGAGCCGCCTGGTGCGCCACCAGCGCGGGCGCTGGCGGCTCGATCACGGCCCGTTCGCCCGCGAGGAACTCGACGCCCTGCCGGCGCGCGGCTGGAGCCTGCTGGTTTCCGGGGTGAACCACCTGTTGCCCGAGGGCGACCGCCTGCTGCATGCCTTCGATTTCGTGCCGCACGCCCGCCTGGACGACCTGATGGTCAGTTTCGCCCCGGACGGCGGTGGCGTCGGACCGCATTTCGATTCCTATGACGTGTTTCTCATCCAGGGACTGGGCCGCCGGCGCTGGGAAATCGGCGGCCAGGACGATCTGGCGCTGGTGGAGGGCGCCCCCCTGCGCATCCTGCGCAACTTCCGCGCCGAGCAGTCCTGGGAACTGGAACCGGGCGACATACTCTACCTGCCGCCGCGCTTCGCCCACAACGGCGTCGCCCTGGGCGACTGCATGACCTGGTCGGTGGGCTTCCGCGCGCCGAAGGCGCAGGAAATCGTCGGCGAGTTCCTCAACCACCTGCAGGACACCCTGGACATCCCGGGCATGTACGCGGACCCGGCTCTGCGCCAGCCCCGCCACCCGGCCCGGCTGCCGGACGAGCTGGTGGACTGGGCGGCGGGGGTGGTGGATTCCCTGCGCTGGGGCCGCGCCGACATCGTCGACTTCCTCGGCCGCTATCTCAGCGAACCCAAGGCCCATGTGTTCTTCGAGCCGCCGACCCGTCCGCTGTCGCCGGCCACCTTCGCGCGGCGCGTCGCCGTTACCGGAGTGGCGCTGGATGCGCGCAGCCGCTGCCTGTTCAGCGTGCGTACCTTCTTCATGAACGGCGAGCGTGTCGAGGCCGCGCCCGCCCTGCTGCCCGCCCTGCGCCAACTGGCCGACCACCGCCGGCTGCCGCCGGGCGAGTACGCGCAGAGCCTGCTGGCTCTGCTGC
This sequence comes from Betaproteobacteria bacterium, assembly GCA_016873935.1. Classification (GTDB taxonomy): domain Bacteria; phylum Pseudomonadota; class Gammaproteobacteria; order Burkholderiales; family Thiobacillaceae; genus PFJX01. The sequence goes on from VGVT01000014.1 coordinate 17,317, forward strand.
ATGCCTGGTATGCGGCCGGCTATCTGCGCGCTACACCGGCGCATGGTTAACGCTAAAGTCGCGTAGGCGACTTCTCGACGCTCCCCTCTACCGCGTGCGGGAGAGGGGTTGGGGGTGAGGGAAACGGACATGACTTTCATGCTCCGGGACGTCTCCTCAAAGTCATGTCCGTTAGACCTTGCATTTTTTTGTTACTAGAATGCTTCAACCTCGTGATCGCCGCCTGCCATGACCAGCACGCCCACCCCCGTACTCTCCCGTGAACACCTCACGGACCTGTTGCGCGCCCATGACATCACGCCGACCCACCAGCGCATCGAGATCGCCCAGGTGCTGTTCTCGCGCTGCGAACACCTGTCGGCGGAACAGATCATGACTCTCGTCAACCGACGGCACAGCGAAACCTCGAAGGCCACCGTCTACAACACCCTGCGGCTGTTTCTGAGAAAAAAGCTGATCCGCGAGGTCATCGTCGATCCCGACAAAGCCTTCTTCGACCCCAACACCACACCGCACCACCATTTCTACGATACCCACAGCGGTGAACTCATCGACATTCCCGCCGCCGATCTCAGCATCCATGGCCTGCCCGAACCGCCGCGGGGCATGCTGACCGAGAGCGTGGATATCATCGTGCGCATCCGGCCGGGCGCCGCCGCCACGGCCTGAACCCTTCCAGCCTCGACCGCGGAGAACCCTGCATGCACCGACGCGCATTCCTGCGGGGCGCCGGCGCCGCCCTGGGCGCCGCCACCGCCAGCCTCGCCCCGCGCGCTTTCGCCGATGGCCCCGCCATCCGCTGGCGCCTGGCCTCCAGTTTCCCGAAGAGCCTGGACACCATCTACGGCGCCGGCGAGCGCCTGGCCGAGCGCTTGCGCCAGCTCACCGGCGGCAAGTTCCAGATCCGCGTCTTCGCGGGCGGCGACCTGGTGCCCGGCCTGCAGGTCATGGACGCGGTACAGAACGGCACCGTCGAATGCGGACACACGGCCAGCTACTACTACGTCGGCAAGAACATGGCCTTCGCCTTCGACTGCGCCCTGCCCTTCGGCCTCACCGCGCGCCAGCAAAACGCCTGGATGTACGCGGGCGGCGGCCTGCAGGCGATGCGCGAGCTGTTCAGGCAGTACAACATCATCCAGTTCCCGGGCGGCAACACCGGCGCGCAGATGGGCGGCTGGTACCGCCGCGAAATCAAGTCCCTGGCCGACCTGAAGGGCCTGAAGATCCGCATTCCCGGCATCGGCGGGCAGATCATGGCGAAGCTGGGCGCGGTGCCGCAGACCCTGGCCGGCAGCGACATCTACCCGGCCCTGGAACGCGGTGCCCTGGACGCCACCGAATGGGTGGGGCCGCACGACGACGAGAAGCTGGGTTTCCACAAGATCGCCAAGCATTACTACTACCCCGGCTGGTGGGAGGGGGGGCCGCAGTTGTCCTTCTACGTCAACCTGGCGAAATGGAACGCCTTGCCCGAGGCCTACCGGGCCGCCTTCGAGGCGGCCTGCGCCGAGGCCAACGTGGTCATGCTGGCGGAATACGACCAGCGCAATCCGCTGGCCCTCGCGCGGCTGCTGAAGCAGGGCGCCCGCCTGCGGCCGTTTCCCAAGGACATCATGGAAGCCGCACGCAACACCGCGCTCGCCATGTACGACGAGGAAGCCGCGAAGAACCCCAGCTTCGCGCGCATCTACGGCGACTGGAAGAAGTTCCGCGATCTGCAATTCGAATGGTTCAAGGTGGCGGAGGCCTCCTACGCGAATTTCCTCTATTACGCGAAGTGAGGGGATCCCCGGTCGCGCTCAAGTAGCGGACCGCCCGTGTCGTTATCCTGCACAGACCCGCATGGGCGGGTCGCGAAAGGTAAGCCATGTTCGAATCCGCGGAACTCGGCCACAAGGTCGACAAGGAAACCTATGAACGGGAAGTGCCGATCCTGCGGGAAGCCCTGCTCGATGCGCAATACGACCTGATCAGCCAGCGCGGATTCCAGGTCGTCATCCTGGTCGGTGGCGTCGACGGCGCCGGGCGCAGCGAATGCGTGCAGCAGCTCAACGCCTGGCTCGATCCGCGCCACATCGAAACCCACGGCATGGGGGAAATGTCCGACGAGGAACGCGACCGTCCGCCCATGTGGCGGTTCTGGCGCGAACTGCCGGCCAAGGGCAAGATCGGCGTGTTCCAGGGATCCTGGTACAGCCTGCCGATCCTGCACCGTGTCTACGGTGAAACCAGCAACGCCGCCCTGGCCGAAGCCATGGAGCGCAACGTGCGCTTCGAACGCATGCTCAGCGACGAGGGTGCCCTGATCCTCAAGTTCTGGTTCCACCTGTCCAAGGCCGGGCAGAAAAAACGCCTGCTCGCCCTGGAAAAGGATCCCCGCACCCGCTGGCGCGTCACCGAGCGCGACTGGCACCATTTCAAGCTGTACGACCGTTTCGCGCGGGTCTGCTCGCAGTCGCTGCGCGTGACCGGTACCGCACACGCGCCCTGGCACATCATCGAGGGCGCGGACGCCCGCTATCGTGAACTGGTATTCGGCCGCATCCTGCTGGAAGCGATACGCAAGCGCCTGGATCGGCCCGCGCCCCCCGTCGACACTCCCGCGCAGCCGATGGCGCCGGCGGTCGACCAGCTCAACCTCCTGAGGGCGCTGGACCTGACCACCAGCCTACCGAAGGCCGCGTATCAGCAACAACTGGAAGCCTGGCAGGGCCGCCTGAACCTGCTCACCCGCGACAAGCGCTTCGCCAAGCTCTCCGTGGCCTGCGTGTTCGAGGGTCACGACGCCGCCGGCAAGGGCGGCGCCATCCGCCGCATCACCGGCGCCCTCGACGCGCGGCGTTACCAGGTCATTCCCATCGCCGCTCCGAGCGACGAGGAGAAGGCCCAGCCCTATCTGTGGCGTTTCTGGCGGCACATCCCGCGGCGCGGCCGCCTCGCGATGTTCGACCGTTCCTGGTACGGCCGCGTGCTGGTCGAACGGGTGGAAGGCTTCTGCGCCGAGCGCGACTGGCGACGGGCCTACCGGGAAATCAATGAATTCGAGGCGCAACTGGTCGAACACCGCGTGGTGCTGGTGAAGTTCTGGCTGTCGGTCAGCGAGGAGGAACAGCTCAAGCGCTTCCGGGAAAGGGAGGCCACGGGTTTCAAGCGTTACAAGATCACCCCGGACGACTGGCGCAATCGCGAGAAATGGCCCGCCTACGAACAGGCGGTGTGCGACATGGTCGACAAGACCAGCACGGAAATCGCGCCCTGGACCCTGGTGCCGGCCAACGACAAGTACCACGCCCGCATCCAGATCCTGAAGACCCTGTGCGAACGCATCGAGGCCGGCCTGCGAGACCGGCGTTGATGCGCGCATGCCCGGCTTTCAGCGCACGGCGAGCAGTTCCACCTCGAACACCAGGGTGGCGTTGGGCGGAATGACGCCGCCGGCGCCGCGCGCGCCGTAGCCCAGATCGGGCGGGATGGTCAGCTTGCGGCGGCCGCCCACGCGCATGCCGGCGACGCCCTCGTCCCAGCCGCGGATCACGTAGCCGCGGCCGAGCGGAAAGTCGAAGGGTTCGTCGCGGTCGACGCTGGAGTCGAACTTGCTGCCGTCGGTCAACCAGCCGGTGTAGTGCACGCGCACGGTATCGCCGGTCTTGGCTTCCTCGCCCTCGCCGAGGTTGAGTTCATCGATGATGAGACCGCTGGGGGTGGTCGTGGCGGACATGTCTGCTCCTTGGGGTAGTCGGGCTTGCGCGTGTATGCGTGGAATCCCGCGATAAAAAAACGGCGCGGCCGCGCCGCGCCGGGGTTGGACTTACGCGGGCCTACTGCAGCACCACCAGTACCACGCGGCGGTTCTCCTGGCGGCCGGCCTTCAGCTTGTTGTCGGCCACGGGAGCGCTCTCGCCGTAGGAAATCACCGACATGCGGTGCAGGGGGATGCCACCCTTCATGTTGAGATAACGCCGCACCGCCTCGGCACGGGTTTCACCGAGCTTCAGATTCAAGGCGGCGTCGCCGCGACTGTCGGTGTGTCCCTGGATCTCGATGAACACGTTCCTGTTCTCGCTCTTCAGCTTCGCGGCGAAGGCGTCCAGGGCGGCTTCCGCATCCTTGCCCAGCTTGGCCTTGTCGGAACCGAACTTCAACGTCTGGTCGCTCAACACCACCTCGTGCACCAGCTTGCCTTGCGCCAGCTTGCCGGCGGCGGTGGCCCGGTCCAAAGCCTCCTGGGCGGATTTGGAGAGATTCGCAACCTCCGCCTCGTTACGCGCGATGCGCTCGCCGTGGCCCTTGAGGGTGCCCTGCACGGCCTGCATGTCGGCAACCACGCCATCCACGCGCTGGTTGGTTCCAGCGATGGCCCCGGTGTTGCCCTGGATGCTGGACTCGGCCTTGCCCACCCGGGTTTCCAGCGTACCGGTGCGGCCCTCGACGGCGGCAACCTGGCCGGAAACCGGCTTCATCTGCGATTGCACGTATTCGTGCACGTAATCCTTGGTGGCGCATCCGGGCAACAACAACACCGCGATGGCGGCCAGACTCAGAGCGGATTTCATGATTACCTCACAAGTTGTCCCAATCCAGTTTACAGTTTAGCTTATCGGCTTCCGCGCGAAAAAGCTTTAAGAACCATCGCCAAGCTCATTGGCCTGCCCCGGGTGGCAGGAAATGCACGGCTCCACCGTCACTGCCGGAGAAATCCGGGGCCGGCGCGGCCGCCTCGCCGCCACCCGAGCCGACCAGCTCGGGAAAGGCCAGCACCAGGGCAACCATGAGCAGTTGAATGACCACGAAGGGCACGGCCCCCCAATAGATGTCGCCGGTGCGCACGCTCTTCGGCGCCACGCTGCGCAGGTAGAACAGGGCGAAGCCGAAGGGCGGGTGCATGAAGGAGGTCTGCATGTTCAGACCCAGCAGCACGCCGAACCAGATCGGATCGATGCCGAGCTTCATGGCGACCGGCGCCAGCAAGGGCACGATGATGAAGGCGATCTCGAAGAAATCGAGGAAGAAGGCGAGCACGAAGATCAGCAGATTCACCAGAATGAGGAAGCCCAGGGCGCCGCCCGGCAGGGCAGAGAGCAGGCCCTCGACCCAGAGGTCACCGTCCATCAGGCGAAACACCAGGGAAAACACGGTGGAGCCGATGAGGATGAAAATGACGAAGCTGGTCAGGCGGGCGGTCCTGTCCATCGCCTGCCGCAGCAGATCGAGGCTCAGCCTTTTCTTCGCCAGGGCCAGTGCCAGGGCGCCCACCGCGCCCATGGCGCCGCCCTCGGTGGGCGTGGCGATGCCGGCGAAGATGGTGCCCAGCACGAGAAAGATGAGCACCAGGGGCGGCCCCATGCTAACCAGGGCGCACCGATAAAGCGCCGCGCCGCGCAGGGTCCTCGCCTCCTGCGGCATGGCCGGCGCGGCGTTCGGTCGCGCGATCGCCACCAGCATGACGAAGACCAGATACAGGCCGGTCAGCACCAGGGCCGGCACCAGCGCGCCGCGATACATGTCGCCGACGCCGACGCCCAGTTGGTCGGCCAGGATGATGAGCACCAGGGAGGGCGGGATGATCTGCGCCAGGGTGCCGGAAGCGGCGATGACGCCGGCGGCCAGGCGCTTGTCGTAACCCAGGCGCAGCATGATGGGCAGGGAAATGAGGCCCATGGCGATCACCGAGGCCGCCACCACGCCGGTGGTCGCCGCCAGCAGGGCGCCCACCAGCACCACCGAGTAGGCGAGGCCGCCGCGCATGGCGCCGAACAGCTGGCCCAGGGTATCCAGCAATTCCTCCGCCATGCCGCTGCGTTCCAGGATCAGGCCCATGAAGGTGAAGAAGGGAATCGCCAGCAGGGTGGCGTTGGACATGATGCCGAACACGCGCTCCGGCAGTGCCTGCAACTGCTCGAAGCCGAAGAAGCCCTGCTGCATGCCAAGGAGGGCGAAGAGCAGGCCGTTGGCGGCCAGGGAAAACGCAACCGGATAACCGAGCAGCAGAAAGACCACCAGACCGGTGAACATGAGCGGCGCCATCCACTCGAAGCTCACACCACCTCCTCCGCGCGCTCCTCGCTCCATCCGCCGCGCCCGGCGAGGAAGGCGGCGCGCTTGATGACCTCGGACAACCCCTGCAGGAACAACAGCGCGAAACCCAGGGGAATGGCGAGCTTGATCGGCCAGCGCAGCAACCCGCCTGCATCCGGCGAGGTCTCTCCCACCGCCCAGGAAGCCTGGAACGAGGCCCAGCCCAGCCAGGCGACGAGCCCTGCCAGGGGCAGCAGAAACAGAAGGCCGCCGAGCAGGTCGATCCAGGCCCGCGCTCGCGGCGTCAGGCGGCCGTAGAGCACGTCGACGCGGACATGGCCGTTGTGCAGATGGGTATAGCCGGCGCCCAGCAGGAAGATCATGGCGAACAGGTACCACTGCAGTTCCAGCCAGGCGTTGGAGGCGAGATCGAAGCCGTAGCGGGCGAGGGCGTTGCCGGCGGAAACCAGGGTGGCCAGCAGGACCAGCCATTTCACGGCGCGGCCGACGCGGGTGTTGAGGGCGTCGATGGATCGGGCGAGGGCGAGCAGCGCGTCCATGTCAGTTCCGCACGGCCGTTCCGAAGGAACTGACCTCCCCCTCGGGGGGAAACGAGCGCAGCGAGAAAGGGGGCTGTTTCATTCTAGCGCTCCAGCCTCGCGCAGCAGCTCCGCGAGGCTTTGCGCGATCCGGGCGTAGCCCTGGGCGTTGGGGTGCACGGGGTCGGCCTTGAGCGAAGCCTGCCGCAACACCTGATTCAGCGCTTCGCCCTCGAATGGCAGGGCATAGCGCTCGGCGAGACGGGGATAGAGGTCCGCCACCCCGCCCAGCAGTTTGGGCTCGGGCACGCCGATGAGCACCACCGCCACCCCTTGCGCGCGCGCCAGTTCGATCATCGCCGCCAGATTGGCTTCGGCGCTTGCCGCGCCGCCGCGCAGAAAGTCGTTACCGCCCAGGCAAAGCAGCAGGATGCGCGGCGCGTGCCGTTGCAGAACCTCGGGCAGGCGGCGCAGGCCCTGCTCGGTGGTCTCCCCCGGCACCCCGGCATTCACCACAGGGCGGCCGATGAGGGCGCCCAACTGGGCGGGATAGGACTGCTCGGGAGCGGCGCCGGTACCGTGCGTGAGGCTGTCGCCGAAGGCCAGCAGCACGTCCTGCGCTCCCAGTCTGGGCAGGCCGGGATCGTCCCCGCCACAACCAGCCAGCAGCGCCGCCAGCAAGGCGCCCAGCAGCGGCCCGAGCCAGCGCCGCGTCAGCGTCACGGCTCAATCCCCCGCCACGGTCATGCGCTCGACGAGGATGGAGCCGACGCGCCGTGATCCGCGCGTCTCCACGTCGGTGCCCAGGGCGACGATGCCGAGGAACATGTCGCGCAGGTTGCCCGCCACCGTGACTTCCTCCACCGGGTGGACGATCTCGCCGTTTTCCACCCAGAAACCGGCGGCGCCGCGCGAGTAATCGCCGGTGACCATGTTGAGGCCGTGGCCGAGCAGTTCGGTGACCAGCAGCCCGGTATCCATCTTCTTCAGCAGAGCGGCGAAGTCCTCGCCGGTCGGCGGCACGATGAGATTGTGGTTGCCGCCGGCGTTGCCGGTGCTGCGCAGCCCCAGCTTGCGGGCACTGTAGCTGCCGAGGAAATAGCCTTGCAGCACGCCGTCGCGAACCACGTCGCGGTCCCGCGTCGCCACGCCTTCCGAATCGAAGGGCGAGGAAGACAGGCCGCGCGGCAGGAAGGGCCGCTCCAGCAACTGGAAGAAATCGGGAAACACCCGCGTGCCCAGGCTGTCGAGCAGAAAGGAGGACTTACGGTAGAGATGGCCGCCGGACACGGCGGAGACGAAGCTGGCGATGAGGCCGGTGGCGATCGGCGCCTCGAACAGCACCGGGCATTGCCGGGTGGACAGCCGGCGGCCGTTGAGGCGGCGCGCGGCGCGCTCGCCGGCGCGGCGGCCTACGGCGAGCGGGTCGTCGAGGTCGCTGGCAGCGCGCGCCGTGGTGTACCAGTAATCCCGCTGCATGCTGTCGCCTTCCTCGGCGATCACCGCGCAGGACAGGCTCTGCCGGCTGCTCGGATAGCCCGCGCAAAAGCCCAGGCTGTTGGCGTAGACGAAATGCGACGCCTGGCTGGACAGGGAGGCGCCTTCCGAGTTGGTGATGCGCGCGTCGGTTTCCAGGGCCGCCGCTTCGCAGGCCCGCGCCAATTCCCTGGCCTCCTCCACGCCGACACCCCAGGGATGATGGAGATCCAGCTCGGGCGGCGAGACGGCGAGCAGGTCGGCGTCGGCCAAGCCCGCGCAGGCGTCCTCGGCGGTAAAACGGGCGATGCTGAGCGCCTTGTCCACCGTGCGTGCGAGGGCGTCCGCGGAAAAATCCGAGGTCGAGGCATGGCCGCGGCGTTGGCCGAGGTAGACGGTCACGCCGACGCCCTTGTCGCGATTGTGCTCGATGGTCTCCACCTCACCGTGGCGCACGCCGACAGTCAGCCCGCCGCCCTCGGAGACCTCGGTCTCGGCGGCGCTGGCGCCGCCCTGGCGGGCCAGATCGAGGACGCGGGCGGCAAGCTCGCGCAAGGTCTCGTGGCTGTAACTGAAAGGACTGGCGGGGGGGATTTGGGTCGGCACGATGGCATCCGGGCGCAGCGGCAAAGCCGTTATGATAGCAACCCCGCTCCGCTTTCCCGGCGCCGAGACGCCCTTATCGCCGCATGGCCGCAGATCCCTCCGAACTCCCCGTCAGCAAGTCGCAACGCAAGCGCGAGATGACCGCCCTGCAGGACCTGGGCGCTGAACTGGTCAAGCTGAGCGCGGACCGCCTGGGCAAGCTGGACCTGCCGGAATTCCTGCGCGAGGCCCTACTTGAAGCACAGCGTCTCAGCAGCCATGGTGCCCTGCGCCGGCAGATGCAATATATCGGCAAACTCATGCGCAACGTCGACAGCGCGCCCATCGCCGAGCAACTGGCGGCGATACGCGGCGAATCGGCCGCCGCCAAGGCCGAGTTCCATGCCATCGAGCGCTGGCGTGAGCGTCTCCTGGAGGATGACCAGGCGCTTACCGCATGGCTCGCTGCCCACCCGCGCGGCGATGCCCAGCACGCCCGCCAGCTCATCCGCAACGCGCGTCGCGAACTGGCCGAGGGCAAACCGCCGAAATCCAGCCGCGAGCTGTTCCGCTTCCTGCGCGATGTAGGGGAGGACTAAGCGTCCTCTTTCGTTAGGGGTCGTGCCGCGCGCCGACGCATCGCATTGCGCGCATCAGTCGAATCCGCCGACAGCTCTGTCGGCACTTCATCAACCACGACGCCTGGCTGTCGGGATTTTTTACACTTGCAGACGGCGCGTGGCCGCGCGCCCGCGCGGAAGCCGTATTCAAGGTGCTTGTCCGGCGTGGCACAGGGCTTGCTTTGATTTCTATACTCTACGCTCCGCCCGCCTATCCAGATCGCCATGTCCTTGATACACCCTGCCCAGCCGCCCGCTGAAAAGCTGGTTTTCATCAGCCATCCCGGGGTGCTGGCACGCCTGTTGGCCGAGTTGGGCGGCGCCACCGACGTCGGCGAAGCGGGAGGCCGCCTGTTCATGCTGGACCCGGCCCTCGCCCTGCTCGCCCTGGAGGCCCTGGGCCAGTTGCATCCCGGCTGCCAACTCGCGGACATGCAGTTCGAGCAGCACCTGGCGCGCCTGGATCCGGTCACCGTCAAGAGCCTGGCCCTGGCCAGCGCGGCCGAGCAACTGGCCTCGCCGCCCTTCTCGCCCGAGACCCTGGAGACGGGCTGGCGCAAGGCCCTCGCCACCGCCCATTTCAGCCGCGCCCTGGCGGAGAAGGCGGGCTATCCGGGACTGGACGAAGCCTGGCTGGCCGGGCTGCTGTGCTGGCTGCCACGCTTCGCGCGCAACGCCGGCTCGGACGCCGAGGCCGGCCGCCAGCAGGCCCTCGCCGCGCTCGACCGACTGCCGCTGCGCACCTTCCTGCCGGACGTGCTGCGTTACCTCAACGAACCCGCCCAGCGCCTGCGCGATGCCGCGCCGCTGGTGCGCATGGCGGTGGCCGCACACCGCCAGACCATGAACTATCCGGCCTGGATCCCGGCCATGCCGCATCCCGACACCCTGGTGCTGGCCGCCCCCATCGAGCGTGAACAGATCAGCGAAATCTATCTGGCCATGGGCCGCGCCGTCGACACGCTGGCTGCGGAGAACAGTTACCGCCAATCCGGTGAGATCGCCCGCGAGCTCAGCCGCATGGGACGTCTGGAAATGGTGGCCGGCGCGCATCCGCAGGACACCGCCGCCGCCGTGCTCAGCCTGGCCGACAGCCTGGCCAGCCAGGATGGCCTGGGCCAGGCCATCTACCTGCATCTGAATCCGCGCAGCGGCGCGCTCGAAGGCCAGGCCCTCGGCGGCCGCCCGACCCCGCCCATCGCCATCCAGCCCGAGGGCAGCACCACCGCCGCCGCCTGGGCATTGCTGACGCGGGCGCCGGTGGTGGTGACCCTGGACGCGCCGGCGGACGCGGCCGTGCTCGACCTGCAGATCATCCGCCAGGCCGGCGCCGAAGGGCTGGCGGCGATTCCCATCGGCTCCGGATCGCCGCTGGGCGTGTTGCTGGTTTGCGGTAGCCGCCAGGCCCTGAGCGCGGTCGCCGCGAATCCCATGCATTACGCCAGGCTGGGCGAACTCGCCGGCCGCCTGGTTCAGGCCGCGACAGCCGCGCCGTCGCAGAGCGGCGGCGAAGCCCTGGCGGCGAAGGTGCGCCGCACCGCGCACGAGATCAACAACCCCCTCGGCATCATCAAGAACTATCTGGCCATCCTGAAGATCAAGTTGGGGGACGAGGCGCCCATCGCCGATGAGTTGCGCATCATGCACGAGGAGCTCGACCGCATCGTGCGCATCATGCGCGGCATGGTCCAGGACGAGGCGCCGACCGGATCGTTCCTCGAGCCGACCGACGTCAACGCGCTGATCGAAGACCTGGTGAAGGTGACGGATCCGTCCTGGCAGAACCGCGGCGTGCGCATCGTCCTCGCCCTCGATCCCGCCCTGCCGCTGCTGCCCTGCGACCGTGACAAGCTCAAGCAGATCGTCCTCAACCTGCTGCTCAACGCCCTCGAAGCGACTCCCGAGGGCGGCAGCGTGCGCCTGGAGACCAACGCCCTGGTCAACCACCGCCAGGAGAAGTTCGTCGAAATCCTGGTCGCCGACTCCGGTTCCGGCATCCCCGCCGAACTGGCGGGCCGCGTGTTCAGCCCCGTCGAATCAGCCAAGGGCGGCGGCCACGCCGGTCTCGGCCTGTCCATCGTCAAGGCCCTGACGCAGGCCATCCACGGCACCATCGCCTTCAAGAGCCACGCCACCGGCACCACATTCCAGCTATCATTTCCCACGGCCACGGGAGCACCCCCAGCGGAGAACCCGTAACCGCATGCCGATACCAGCGAAGGGCCGACCTTGATGCCGGGCAACTCCCCTCTCACCCACAGCAGCGCGCCCCTGATCAGTCTCCTGATCGTGGAGGACGAGCCGCGCTATCTGGAGAGCACCCGCCTGCTGGTCTCGCAATACGTGCATGCCGTCGATACCGCCGTCTCCGGCGCCCAGGCCATGGCCCTGCTGAACCGGCGCGCCTACGACCTGGCCCTGGTCGATCTGCGTCTGCCGGACGCCAGCGGCCACGACATCATGGCCTACATCCGCCAGCATCATCCGGGCTGCCGCGTCATCGTCATGAGCGGCGACAGCCAGATCGATTCCGCCATCCAGTCGTTGCGCCTGGGCGCCTACGATTACCTGCGCAAGCCCTGTGAGCCCGACGAACTGATCAAGACCATGCGCAACGCCGTGGCCAAGCTGCAACTGGAACGCGACAACGCCCGCATGCTGCAGCAGCTGGAGCAGTCCGAGCAGTGGCACCGGCTGCTGGTCAACACTTCGCCGGACGTCATCTACACCCTCGACGCGCAGGGCGCCTTCACCTACGTCAACGACAGCATCGAGCGCACCCTGGGCTACGCGCCGGCGGAACTCATCGGCAAGGACTACCTGGTGCTGGTGCCGCCCGGCGAGGTCGAAAACGCCCGCTGGCGCCTGAACGAGCGCCGCACCGGCGAACGCGCGACACACAACCACGAGCTCCAGCTCAAGCGCAAGGAGGACCTGCTCAGCGCCCTGTCCGAGCACACCTCGGCGGATCACGTGGTGGTGGAACTGTCCGCCATGGGCATGTACCGCGCGGTGGATGCCGATCACCGCGAATTCCTCGGCAGCTACGGCGTCGCCCGCGACATCAGCGAGCGCAAGGAGGCCGAGGCGACCATCGCCTTCCAGGCCTATCACGACCTGCTCACCGGCCTGCCCAACCGCGCCCTGTTCAAGGACCGCCTCGGCCAGGCCATCGTCCACGCCAAGCGGCACGGCCAGACCCTTGCCACACTGTTCCTGGACATGGACCGCTTCAAGGTGGTCAACGACACCCTCGGCCACCTGGTCGGCGACGGCCTGCTGCAGGCGGTCGCCCAGCGCCTGCGCGGCAGCCTGCGCGAAGGCGACACCCTGTCGCGCATCGGCGGTGACGAGTTCATGCTGCTGCTGCCGCACATCCGCGGTCGCGACAATGCCGCCTTCATCGCGGAAAAGATCCTCGCTTCGCTGAAGCAACCCTTCAACGTCGAGGGCCACGAGATCTTCGTCGGCATCAGCATCGGCATCGCCGTATACCCGGACGACGGCGACACCATCGAAAGCCTGGTCAAACACGCCGACATCGCCATGTACCACGCCAAGGACAGCGGCCGGAACGACTACAAGTTCTTCACCAGTGACCTGCGGAACTCCTTCAACGGCCGGCTGGCGGTGGAAAACGAGATGCGCCACGCCTTGGAGAAGCAGCAGTTCGAGGTCTTCTACCAGCCGCAGGTCGCCATCGCCGACCAGCGCATCCGCGGCATGGAGGCGCTCATCCGCTGGAACCATCCCAGCCGCGGCATGGTGCCGCCCAACGAATTCATTCCCATCGCCGAGGACTGCGGCCTCATCACCCCGATCAACGAATGGGTGCTGGCCGCCGCCTGCCGCCAGGCCAGCCTGTGGCGCGACGCCAGCCTGCCGCCGATCACCATGGCGGTGAACCTGTCGGCGCGGCAGATCGAGCATCCCCAGTTCGTCGACAAGTTCACCCAGTGCCTGCGCGAGAATGGCATGGCCGGGCGCGGCATCGAGATCACCGAGAGCACCCTGATGCGCGACATGGACGGCAGCATCGAGAAGCTGCGCAAGCTCGCCGACCTCGGCGTGGAAATCTCCATCGACGACTTCGGCACCGGCTACTCCTCCCTGTCCTATCTCAAGAAGCTGCCCATCCACACCCTGAAGATCGACCGCAGCTTCATCCACGACCTCAACGGCCACCTCGACAACGGCAGCACCATCGTCGCCGGCATCACCGCCATGGCCAAGGGCCTCAACCTCAACGTGGTGGCCGAGGGCGTGGAGACCCGCGCGCAGCTCGACTACCTGAGTTCCCTCGGCTGCGACGCCTACCAGGGCTTCCTGTTCAGCCGGCCGGTGGCGGTCGACAAGGCCACCGACCTGCTGGCGCGGCAAAAAGACTGAGCCCCACGCCCCGGCTTCCGGGAAAATAGGCGGTTGTTCCATCTCGTGCACGCGCCATGGCCCACGACCGCCTGCGTTCCGATTCGATGACCCCGCGCCCCACCGCCGGCCAGTGGCGCGCGGCCTGGTCGCTGGCGCCCTACGTCTGGCGCTACAAGAACCGCGTGCTGCTGGCCTTCGCCCTGCTGCTGGCGGCGAAGCTGGCCAACGTGGCGGTGCCGCTGGTGCTGAAGGAGATCGTCGACGGCCTCGACCGGCCCGATCCTGCCCTGCTCGCCCCGGCCTTGGCCTTCGTCGTCCTCTACGGTCTGCTGCGCTTCGGCAACACCGCCTTCACCGAACTGCGCGACGCCCTGTTCTCGCGCGTGCTGCAACGCGCCATGCGCGGCGTCATCCACGACGTGTTCGAGCGCCTGCACGCGCAATCCCTGCGCTTCCATCTCGAACGCCGCACCGGCGGCCTCGCCGTGGACATCGAGCGCGGCGCCCGCTCGATCCGCTTCCTGATCAACTTCACGCTGTTCAACATCGGCCCCACCCTGCTGGAGATCCTCATGGTGGCGGGGGTGCTGTTCGCCAAGTACGACCCCTGGTTCGGCGCCATCACCCTGATGACTTTGGTCGTCTACATCGCCTTCACCGTGCTGGTGACCAACTGGCGCCTGAAATACCGGCGCGCCATGAACGAGACCGACGCCGCCGCCAACGCCCGTGCCATCGACAGCCTGCTCAACTACGAGACGGTGAAGTACTTCAACAACGAGCGCTACGAATCCGAGCGGCTGCGCGCCGACCTCGGCCGCGCCGAGAACGCCGCGGTGGCGAGCGAGGTGTCGCTGGCCTGGCTCAACGCCGGCCAGGCCTTCATCATCGCCTGCGGCGTCACCGCCATGATGGGCCTGGCCGCGCGGGGCGTGGCGGAGGGCAGGATGACCCTCGGCGACCTGGTGCTGGTCAACGCCTACCTGATCCAGTTGTTCATCCCCCTGAACTTCCTCGGCACCGTGTACCGGGAGATCCGCAACGCGCTCACCGACATGGAAAAGCTGTTCGGCCTGCTCAGGCAACCCCCGGAAATCCGCGACGCCGACGACGCCCGGCCCCTGGCTGTGGGCGCCGGCGAGGTGCGCTTCGAGGCGGTCGGCTTCGCCTACGACCCGCGCCGGCCCATCCTCTCCGGGGTCGACTTCGTCATCCCGCCCGGTCGCAAGCTCGCCGTGGTGGGCGCCAGCGGCGCCGGCAAATCGACCCTGTCGCGCCTGCTGTTCCGCTTCTTCGACGTCACCGCCGGCCGCATCCTCATCGACGGTCAGGACATCCGCGCGGTCACCCAGGATTCCCTGCGCGCCCGCATCGGCATGGTTCCGCAGGACACGGTGCTGTTCAACGACACGCTCTACCACAACATCGCCTACGGCCGCGTCGACGCCAGCCGCGAGGAGGTCATCGAGGCCACGCGCGCCGCCCATCTCGACGGCTTCGTCGCCAGCCTGCCGGAGGGCTACGACAGCCTGGTCGGGGAACGCGGCCTGAAACTGTCCGGCGGCGAGAAGCAGCGCGTGGCGATCGCCCGCGCCATCCTCAAGAACCCGCCCATCCTGGTGTTCGACGAGGCCACCTCCTCGCTGGACAGCGCCACGGAACAGGCCATCGGCGAGGAACTCGCGCGCATCTCGGAGAACCGCACCACCCTGGTCATCGCCCACCGCCTGTCGACGGTGGTGGACGCGGACGAGATCCTGGTGCTGGAAGGCGGCCGCATCGTCGAGCGCGGCGACCACGCCGCCCTGCTTGCCCTGGACGGGCGCTACGCCGCCATGTGGCGCTTGCAGTTGCGCGAGGAAAAGCCGGCGGACTGAGCGCGGCGTCGGCTCAGGCCGTCGCGCGGATCACCGCCAGGAAGGCCTCGCCGTAGCGTTCCAGCTTGGCTTCGCCCACCCCGGACAGGCGGGCGAACTCGGCCAGGCATTGCGGCCGCTCGGCCACCATCGCGGCCAGGGTCTTGTCGGCGAACACCACGTAGGGCGGCACGCCCTGGGCCTGGGCGAGTTCCCGGCGCTTTGCGCGCAGGGCCTCGAACAGGGGATCGCCGGCGACCTGGTCGGCGGTGGTGCCGGCCCTGGCCTTGCGGCTCTTGCGCTTGGTTTCCAGATGCTGTCGGCCCAGCAGCAGGCTTTCCTCGCCCTTGAGCAGGGGCCGGCAGGTCTCGCTCAGGGCGAGGCCGCCGTGGCCTTCCGCGTCCACCGCCAGGTAGCCGCGCGCCACCAGTTGCCGGAATACGGCGCGCCATTCCTTTTCGGCAAGCTCGGTGCCGATGCCGAAGGTGGAGATCTTGTCGTGGCCGAAACGGCGCATGCGCTCGTCGTCCTTGCCCAGCAGCACGTCGATCAGGTAGTTGACGCCGAAGCGCTGGCCGGTGCGGTGTACGCAGGACAGGGCCTTGCGCGCCGCCTCGGTGGCGTCCCAGGTCTCCTGGGGCTCCAGGCAGTTGTCGCAGTTGCCGCAGGGTTCCGGCAGGTTGTCGCCGAAATAACCCAACAGCGTCTGTCGTCTACAGGTGGTCAGTTCGCAGTAGCCCAGCATGGCGTCCAGCTTGCGCCGCTCCAGGCGCTTGTGGGCCTCGTCCGCCTCGGAGTTGTCCACCATCTGCCGCAGCAGGATCACGTCCGCCAGGCTGTAGCGCATCCAGGCCTCGGCGGGCTCGCCGTCGCGCCCCGCGCGGCCGGTCTCCTGGTAGTAGGCCTCCAGGCTCTTGGGCAGGGAAAGGTGGGCGACGAAGCGCACGTCCGGCTTGTCGATGCCCATGCCGAAGGCGATGGTGGCCACCATGACGATGCCGTCCTCGTTGAGGAAACGGGTCTGGTTGTGCTTGCGCGCGGCGGCGTCCATGCCGGCGTGGTAAGGCAGAGCGGTCAAGCCCTTGGCCTCGAGCCAGGCCGCCACCTCGTCCACCTTCTTGCGCGACAGGCAATAGACGATGCCCGCCTGCCCCGCGTGGCGTTCCTCGATGAAACGCAGCAGTTGCTCCCGGGCGCCGCCTTCGTCGACGCGCACGTGGTAGCGGATGTTGGGACGGTCGAAGCCGGTGACGAAATGGCGGGCGTCTTCCAGCCGCAGGCGCTGGGCGATCTCCTTGCGGGTGGGCGCGTCCGCCGTGGCAGTCAGGGCGATGCGCGGCACCTCCGGGAAGCGCTCGTGCAGGATGCGGAGCTGCACGTATTCCGGCCGGAAATCGTGGCCCCACTGGGATACGCAATGGGCCTCGTCGATGGCGAACAGAGCGGGCCGGATGCGCGACAGCAGGTCCAGGAAGCGCTCCGTCAGCAGCCGCTCCGGCGCCACGTAGAGCAGGTCGAGGCGCCCCGCGAGCAGATCGTTTTCCACGCGCCGGGCGGCGTCCAGGCTCAAGGACGAATTGAGGAATTCAGCCTTCACGCCCAGTTGCTTCAGCGCCGCAACCTGATCCTGCATGAGGGCGATGAGCGGCGAGACGACGATGCCGGTGCCCGGCCGCGCCAGGGCCGGCAACTGGTAGCACAGCGACTTGCCGCCGCCGGTGGGCATGAGCACCAGGGCGTCGCCGCCGGCGATCAGGTGGCGGACGATGGCCTCCTGGTGGGGACGGAAACTGGCATAGCCGAAGACCGATTGCAGCAGGTCCGCCGCGTCCACCCTGGTCGTTTGTGTGGGTCCTGACATGGGCCCGGACTATAGCCGGGACGCTAGTCAGGAACTAGCAGCCTGTCGGACTTTGGACGCGGGATGCGTTGGGCGTTTGGACGGATGGATGCAAGGCGCGTCGCGCAGGCCATGGTCGTTCCATGGCCAAGCGACGCAACACAGCAGGCGCCGTCCAAACGCCCAACCCGAAGGGCCGGGGCCGCTTTTTGCGCAGGGCGGTGTTGCGGCTCGCTTGTTTGGAATGACCAAACGGCGCTTCGCCGCGCCTTGCCCTGCGCAAAAATCGGCCCCGGCGCACCCACGGCCAAAGTCCGACAGGCTGCTAGCGGGGCGTATCGCAGGAGCCGCCGGAACAGGCGCCGCCACCGCCGCAGGATCCGCACTTGCCGGTTTCCCGGAAGGGACCCAGTTCCGGATGGCGGCGGGCGAAGCCTTCATAGATGCGCTGCACGGCGATGCCGAACAGAGCGATGCAGAGGATCAGACCGATGGTGATCAGGTAGGTGTCCATGCCCCTACTCGCCCGCCCCCAGGCCGGCGAAGCCCATGAAGGCCAGGGACAGCAGGCCCGCCAGCATCAGCGACAAGGCGGTGCCCTGCACCACGTTGGGCACGCCGGCCAGGTTCAGGCGCTCGCGCAGGCCGGCCATCAGCAGCAGCGCCAGGGTGAAGCCGGCGCCGGCGCCGAGGGCGAACACCAGGGCTTGCGCGAGGCTGTATTCGCGCGCGGTCTGGAACAGGGCGACGCCGAGGATGGCGCAGTTGGTGGTGATCAGCGGCAGGTAGATGCCCAGCGCGCGGAACAGGGCCGGGCTGTACTTCTTCATCACCATTTCCACCAGTTGCACCGCCGAGGCGATGATGACGATGTAGGAGATCAGGCGGAGGAATTCCAGCTCGAAGACGGTCACCAGGTAGTTGAGTCCGTAGGCGCACAGGCTGGCCACCAGCATGACGAAGGAAGTGGCGGCGCCCATCGGCAGGGCGGTGTTGAGGCGGCCGGAGACGCCGATGAACGGGCACAGGCCGAGGAACATGGCGAGCACGAAGTTGTTGGCCAGCACCGTGGCCAGGAAGATCTGGGTGAGTGTCGCTTCAGCCATGGCTCGCCTCCCCCGCGGCGACAACGGGTTCCCGCGGCGCCGGCTTGCGGTTGCGCCACCAGTTGAACAGCAGCAGCCAGGCGCCCAGCACGAAGAAACCGCCGGGCGGCAGCACCATCACCACCCAGGGCTGGAAGTCCGGCCCGAACAGGGGCACGCCGAACAGGGTTCCGGCGCCCAATATCTCGCGCACCGAACCGAGGGCGAACAGGCCGATGCTGAAACCGATGCCCATGCCCAGGGCGTTGATCAAAGCGCGGCCGGGGGCGAACTTGGAGGCGTGGGCCTCGGCGCGGCCGAGGATCATGCAGTTCACCACGATGAGCTGGATGAAGGCGCCGAGGGCTTCGTAGAGCTCCAGGCTGATGGCGGCGATGAGGTAATCGACGATGGTGACGAAGGTGGCGATGATGACGATGTAGGTGGCGATGCGCACTTCCCTGGGCACGATCCTGCGCATCAGCGACACCAGCAGGGCCGAGCCCAGCAGCACGAAGGTGGTGGCCGCGCCCATGGCCAGGGCATTGACCGCCGACACCGTCACCGCCAGGGCCGGGCACAGGCCCAGCACCATCACGAACACCGGGTTCTGCTTCCAGATGCCTTCCAGGAACTCGTCCAGGTTGGTGGGGGGGGTCTGACCGGGGATGACCATCTCATTGCCCTCCTTGCAACTTGTCCAGATGCGGCGCCAGCAGGGGCACCAGTTTCTGGGCGCTGTCGTTGATGCCGCGGGCGACGGCGCGGGACGTCACGGTGGCGCCGGAGATGGCGTCGATCTCCCAGGGGTTCTGCTTGCCGCCGTTCTTCACCACCCGGATCGGGTTGGCCAGGGCGTCGCCGGCGGCGCCGAGGCGCGCATCCAGGGCCTCGAAATTCTTCAGGAAGGCCTTGTCGAAAATGATCTTGTCGCCGATGCCGGGGGTTTCCCGGTGGCCGACCACGCCGAAGCCGTCGATGGCCTGTTTGGCGGGATTGTAGGCATACAGCACGCGC
The DNA here is from genome assembly GCA_016873935.1 of Betaproteobacteria bacterium. Taxonomy (GTDB): domain Bacteria; phylum Pseudomonadota; class Gammaproteobacteria; order Burkholderiales; family Thiobacillaceae; genus PFJX01. The sequence continues at coordinate 36,724 of VGVT01000014.1, forward strand.
ACCATGTCGGCGTAGCCCATGGCCGCCGCCTCGGCGGCCAGGCCCCTGAGCTGGCCGGCCTGGTCGTAGGCGGCGTAGAACTTCACCGCGCCGGCCGGCACGGCGCCGCCCTCGGGCACCAGGCCGGCCTTGCCGACGTGAAACGCCTTCATGCTGTGCGCGCCGGGAATCACCTTGAACACCGCCCGCTCCAGGGCGACGCGCTTGTTCGCGTTGATGGCCTCCAGGGTGTTCTGGTAGGTCAGCACCAGCAGGATGCCGCATACCGTGGCCACCAGGCCGAGGGTGCGGATCATGGCGGCGCTGGGGGTGACGGGTTGCAGGGTGGCCTCGCTCATGCCTTCTTCCCCTTCCCCGCGCCGAACACGCGTGGCTGGGTGACTTGGTCGATCAGCGGCGTCAGCGCGTTGCCGAGCAGGATGGCGTACATGATGCCCTCGGTGAGTCCGCCGAAGTAGCGGATCATCACCGTGGTGACGCCGATGAGAATGCCGTAGATCCACACGCCGAGCGGGGTGACCGGCGAGGTCGCCATGTCGGTGGCCATGAACACCGCGCCCAGCACCAGGCCGCCCGACAACAGCACGAAATAGGGCGGCGGAAAGCGAGTCGGATCGAACAGGTGGAACAGCAGGGCGAGCAGCAAGGCGCTGCCCAGGATCGCCGCCGGAATGCGCCAGTCGAGAAAACGCCGGGCGGCGAGATACAGGCCGCAGACCAGGACCAGCAAGGCGGAGGTCTCGCCGACCGAGGCCGCGGACACGCCGGACAGCATGTCGCCGAAGTCGGCCACCTGATTCTCGAATTTCCAGCGCGCCAGCGGGGTCGCGCCGGTGAAACCGTCGACCACGTGCCCCTTCACCCAGGCGGTGATGTCGGGCGGGATCATCAGCGGCGCCGTCAGGGTGGTCGGGACGAACTCGCTGAAGCGGCCGGGAAACTGCGCCGGCACCCAGGTGGTAATGGCCACCGGGAAGGCCGCCTGGACGAAGGCGCGCCCGACCAGGGCGGGGTTGAAGACGTTGTAGCCGATGCCGCCGAACAGGGCCTTGCCCAGGGCGATGGCGGCGAAACCGGCGACGACGCCCATCCACAGCGGGAAGGACGGCGGCAGGGTGAGCGCCAGCAGCAGACCGGTGATGGTGGCGGACCAGTCGGACAGGGTGCTGGCGGTAGAAGACAGGCGGTTGAACAGGCGCTCGGTGAGCAGGCAGGTGGCGACCACCGTCAACATCAGGGCCAGGGCGGAGAGGCCGTATTGCCAGACCGCGAAGGCACAGATGGGCAGCAGCGCCAGCACCACGTGGAACATGATGCGTTCGACGCTGGTGCCCTTCACCACATGCGGCGCGGTGCGGAGTTCAAGACGGAGCGGTTGGGTCATGGCGGTTCGGGCGCGATTTCAATCGGGATGCACGGAGGGTTTCCTGCCGTGCGTCGGCGGCGCGCCGAAGTCGAAGCGTTCGCCGCTCTCGTGCGCGGGAGCCTTGGCGGCCACGCGCTCGCGCAGGATCGCCTTGGCCACCTTGAACTGCTGCACCAGGGGAATGTGGGCGGGGCAGACATAGGTGCAACAGCCGCACTCGAAGCACTCGCCGATGTGGTGGTCGCTGCTCATCAGGTCGTACTCCCGCCGCGCCGCCAGCATGCCCAGCATGGACGGGTTCAGGCCCATGGGACAGACGTTCACGCACTCGCCGCACTTGATACAGGGATAAGACCGGCGGGACGCCGGTGCCTCGATGTGGCGTCGGTCGAACACCAGGATGCCGGACACCGCCTTGGTCACCGGCACCTCCAGGGAAGCCACGGCCTGGCCCATCATGGGGCCGCCCAGGATGATCTCGCGCTCGGACACGTCTTGCGCGCCGGCCCACTCCAGCACCGTGCGCATGGGCGTGCCGATGGGCACCCAGTAATCGCCGGGCTTTTTGATGCCGGGCCCGGTGACCGTCACCACGCGTTCGGTGAGGCCCTGGCCGGCGGGCAGGATCTGGCCCAACTGGGTCAGGGTGCCGACGTTGTTGACCACCACGCCGACGTGCATGGGCAGCTTGCCGGGCGGCACCTCGATGCCCAGCAGGGACTTGATCAACATCTTCTCGGCGCCCTGCGGATACTTGGTCGGCACCACTTCGACGCTGATGGCGCCGTCGGCCGGCAGTCGCGCGCGCATGGCCGCGGCGGCGTCGGGCTTGTTGTCCTCGACGCCGATGATGGCGCGCCCGGCGCCGATGGCGCGCATGGCGATGCGGATGCCCTGCATGAGGTCATCCGGATGCTCGCGCATCAGCTTGTGGTCACAGGTGAGATAGGGCTCGCACTCGCAACCGTTGACGATCAGCGTGTGGATGGCGAACTCGCCCGGCACGGTCATCTTCGCGTGGCTGGGAAAGGCGGCGCCGCCCAGGCCGACCATGCCGGAGTCCTGGATGACCTGCAGCAATTCCTTGGGGCTCAGGGCGTCCAGGTCGCGCGGCTCGGCCCAGCGGATTTCCTGGGTGGAGGCTTCATAGACCCGGATGACGATGGATTCCACCCAGGGACCGCGCGCGCTGGGCTTCAACTCGATGGATTCGACGACACCGTCGGCGGGGGCATGGATGGGCACCGACAGAAACCCGTTGGCCCGCGCGATGGGTTGGCCACGCACGACCTCCTCGCCGGCCCGGACGAGGGGCACCGCCGGCTTGCCGATGTGTTGCGCGAGGGGGAGGATCATGCGCGACGCGAACGGCATCCGACGAATCGGACTGCCGGCAGTGCTCTTGTTCCCGTCGGGGTGGACCCCGCGGGAGAATGTCTTTTTGCGCCAGGGAAACATTGGTTAGCGGGTAGCTGGTAGTGGGTAGTCGGTAGCTTTGATCTTGCGCGCCTTCGGCGCGGAAACTTCAGGCTACGATCTACTGGCTACCCGCTACCCGCTTCTCCTGTCAGTTGTACTTCGCCGCGCGGGCCATCAGTTTTTCGAGGCCCGGCTCGTTCATGTTCCAGGGCGTGCCGGGGTGCAGGCAGCCGGCGGTGCACTTCTCGGCGGACTTCACCAGGTCGGCGTACTTGTTGCCCTGGGGATTGATGACCACCACCTTCTTGTCGGCGTTGTACTGGAAGGTCTTCGGCGCGAGCTTGGTGCACTCGTCGCAGGCCGTGCATTCCGGCGTGTCCACGTACACCGGCTCGTAGCCGTCGGCGCTGGCCGCCGGCCGGGCCTGCGCCGGCGCGGCAGCGACAGCGGGCGCATCCACCGGGATGTCGGCACCGAAGCTGGCCAGACTGGCGCTGATCCTGCCCAGCAACTCGGCGCGGGCCTGCTCGGCGATGGCCTCGGTGTCCACGGCTTCCTTGTTGAGGCCGGCGACGTCGCGCAGCTGCTGCCAGAACTGCTGGCGCTCCTCGCAGGAGTTGACCAGCTCGGCGGAGACGATGACCCGCATCAGGCGCTGCTTCTTGTCCACCGCCCAGATGTAGGGGAACTTGCCGTCGCGCTCCTCGGCGGAGAGCTTGAGGAATTCGGCGACGGGCAGCATGTCGTCGTTCCAGGTCTCCGGCGGCGCCTTGCGGAACTGTTTGGCGAAGCGGCCTTCGGTCAGCGCGAAGTCGGCGAAGGTGAAGGGCAGTTCCATCTTCTGCTCGTCGCCCTGCTCGTCCTTGTAGGTCAGGGTGTAAACCGGCCACTCGGCATCCAGCTCCGGGTTGCCTTCCAGGCTGACACACTCGCTGAAGGTCGTGCCGGCGTCGGGATCGAAGCGGAACAACGGATAGGCGCGGGATTCCACCGCCATCTTCGACTGTTGCACCGAGGTATCGTCGCCGACGCCATGTTCCGGCGGGCAGACGGCATAGATGTTGAACAGCGCCGGACGCCGTGAATTCAGGCCGTCGATGAAGCTCTCGATCAGGTGGGTGGGGCTGGAGATGGCACCCTGCATGACATAGGCGGAGCGGTGCGCCATGCCGATGAGGGAGATTTCCTTGCGGATCTCCTTCTTGCCGTGGTCCTTCTTGCCGTAGGGCGACATGTCCGCCACCTGGCTGATGAAGCCGGAGGTGCAGGCCTGGCCGCCGGTGTTGGAATAGACCTGGGTGTCCACCACGAAGATCTTCACCGGCATCTGGGTCATCAGGGCGCGGGACAGGTTCTGGAAGCCGATGTCGTACATGGCGCCGTCGCCGCCCATGGCCACCACCGGCGGGCACAGCCGCCACTCTTCCTCGCTGAACTTGTCCCAGGTGAAGTAGGTGAACTCGGCGTCATGTACCGCCGGGTTGTAGCCGCCGTTGAGCTCGATTTCGGCCATGCGCACGGCCTTGAAGCCGTCCGCCATCTTCGTCATGTGGCCTTCGAACAGGCCCAGGGCCACGGAGGGCGAGTCCTGGAACAGGTGCGAGGTCCAGGGGAAGGGATAGGGGCTGTAGGGGAAGGTGGAACCCCACACCGAGGTGCAGCCGGTGGCGTTGACGATGCCCATCTCGGCGCGGCCGCGGCCGGTGGGGCCTTGCATGTAGCGCCAACGCAGGTCCTTCAGGCGAGCCAGCAACTGCGTCACCCACTTCAGCCATTGCGGGTCGATGGGCTGCACCTGGGCCCGCTGCTTGAGACTTTCGGAGAGGTTGGCGAGGGTCAGATCCTGGCCCTTGCTCGCCTCCACGGCGGCCAGCACGGCGCCGGTGTTGGACAAGTCGACGGTCTCGGTGAGCTTCATGCGCAGATGCTTTTCCAGACCATCGACGAGGCCGTCCAGCTTCTGCACGAAGGCCGCCACCCGCGGCTGCATCAGCGCGGTGACAGTGGAAGTGAACAGGTGGATGGAGGTCTTCTCGCCGCAGCCCAGGCAGGCGCCGTCGCCGCAGTTCATGGAGTTGTAGTTTTTCTTGTCGAGCAGCAGGGTTTCCAGGGCGCCGATCTTCTCCTCCAGATCGTCGATGCGGTCGTATTCCCTGGGCGTGGTGGGCAGGTCGAGCCAGAAATTCCAGTCGGCGCGCAGGGTGGCGATGCTGTCCTCGGTCTGCGTCACCATCTTCAGGGCATCGTCATCGCACACTTCGACGCAGAGCGCGCAGCCCTTGCAGGTATAGGGATTGACGGTGATGGAGAAGAGGCCGCCGGAGCCCTTGTTCTTCTTTTCCTTGTTGGTCCAGTACGGCTTGGTGGTGGCGAACTGGAAGGCGCCGATCTCCTTCTCCAGCAGGTGGTATTCCTCCTCCATGGCCGCGTTGCCCTGGTTGGGATCCTCGTGCATGGCGTCCTCGATGGCCCGCTTGAGCAGGGCGCGCACATCGAGGCCGTCCTTGTCGAGGGCGCCGCGCAGCTTCTTCTCGATGGTGCGCACGCCCTTGCGCAGGAAGCGGGTGATGCGGCCGCTGGTCTCGATGTTGGTGACGGCGGTATTGAGCACGTCGCCGACGGTGGAGACCAGGCCGGGAATGGCGGAATCCGGGCACTGCACGTAGCAGTTGCCGCAGGCGGTGCAGTTCTCGGCGATCCACACCGGATGCTCGAAGCGGATCTGCGTCATGTCCCGATAGACGCCGGTGACGGCGGGCACCAGGGCCAGCCCCATGAAGGGATCGGCCAGGTTGTCGGAGCCCTTGCCGGAAATGTAGAAGTTGCCGGTCTGTTCCCAGAAGCGATGGATGTCGGCGGCCTTGTCCAGCCGGCCGTCGTTCTCCGGCATGCGCTTCAGCATGATGGGCAGGGCGGGCATGACCTTGGCGCCCGGCGCCTGGCGCGCGCCCACCTTCTTCACTTCGGCGGGAATCTCGTGGATCTCGGTGTAACCGCGCTTCACCACGCGCAGGTTGTCCTGCACCACGCGCTCGCCCTTGCCGCCGAACTTGTCGCGCAACTGGTTCTCGATGGCCTTGAACAGGGATTCCTCGGTGAGGCCGGAACGCTGCTGGATGTCGGAAGCGTGGAAGAAGGCCCCCTGGAAGGCGATGCCCTGCATGCGCAATTGCAGGTCCGGGTTGAAGGATTCCTCGCGGGCGATGGTGAAGGCGTCCAGATAGAACACCTTGATGTCGTTGTCGACGATGGTCTTCTGGATGTGCAGCGGGAACGTGGCCCACAGCGCAGCGGCGTCCGGCAGGTTGCACTGGATGATGAACACGCCGCCCTTGGACAGGCCCGCCACCGCGTTGGTGTGGCCGAACACGTTGGGGTCGGGCGAGAGCACCACGTCGACGTGGGTGTATTCGCAATTGACGCGGATGGGTTCCGGCGCCGCCGACAGGTAGTAGGTAGTGGGCTGACCCTTCTTCTCGGAACCGTACTTGGGGTTCGCCTTGATGTCCCAGCCCAAGAGCTCGAACAGGGTCATAGCCAGGTTCTTGCCGGTGGTCACCGCGCCCCAGCCGCCCACCGAGTGCATGCGCACGGCGATGGCGCCCTTCGGCATCAGGTTGGGGTTCTCGCTGCCGCGCAGGGCCAGTTCCTTGATCCTGGGATAGGCGGCAACCAGTTCCTGCTGGTGGATTTCCTGCTTCGGGTTCGCCGCCTGGTCGCGCACGAAGTCGATGGAAAGATAGAAGAACTTCTTGTGCGCACCCTTGTCGAGCATGTTTTCGACCGCAGCCACCAGGGCTTCCGGTTGCAGGTCGCGCGAGCCCAGGCCATAACAGCCGGAATACAGGCGCGGCATGTCGCCGGCCTTGTAGGCGGCGTAGCCGGGGTAGGAAGTGGCGTCCATGCCGTTCTCGACGCACTTGGTCACGGTGGAACGCACTTCGCGCATCAGCGGCAGGTCTTCCGACAGCGGCTGGTCGGTGCGTTCCAGCACCGCCACGCCCTTCTTGCCCTTCAGCACATGGCCCAGCAGTTCGCCGGGGAAGGGACGGAAGCAAGTGATGTTGACCACGCCCACCTTGAGCTTGCGGTTCTCGCGCAGCCAGTCGGCGACGGCGGCGGCCTGCACGGTCATGGAGCCCATGCCGAGGATGAGGTAGTCGGCGTCATCGCAGAGATAAGTGTCGACGCGGCTGTACGTGCGGCCGGTCAGCTCGCCGAACTCGGCCATGCACTGATCCATGATGGCCGGGATGTGCTGGAAGAAATACGGACGCTGGGCGGCGGTGGCCTGCATGTGCGCGTCCTGGTTGGCGACGCCGCCGGACACCACCGGGCTGTCCACGTCCCAGATCGCCGGCACGCGGCGGCGCTGCGGACCGTAGAGGATTTCCTGTGCGGGGGTGGGCGTGGGGATGATGTCGTCGGGCTTGCCCAGGTATTCCTCCACCAGTTCCCGCTCCGGCACCAGCACCGGCTCGATCAGGTGGGTGGTCAAGAAGCCGTCCATGCCCATGATGGCCGGGGTGAGGGACAACTCGGCGGTCTTGCGCGCGATCAGGTTGAGGTCGGCGGCTTCCTGGGCGCTCTTCGCCATGACCTGGATGAAGCCGGTGTCGTCGACGCAGTGGTAGTCGTCATGGCCGCAGTGCACGTTCAGCGTGGCCTTGGTGATGGCGCGGCAGCCCATGTTGAGCACGTAGGGCAGGCGCTTGCCGACGGCGCCGTAGAGCGACTCGTGCATGAAGGCCACACCCTGGGCGGAGGAGAAGTTCACAGAGCGCAGGCCGGTCATTGCCATGCCGGCGGTGACGCCGGCGGCGGCGTGCTCGGATTCCGGCTCCAGGAAGATCAGCGGCCGGCCGGAGATGTTGACGTGGCCGGCGGCGGCGGCTTCCGACCAGTACTCGCCCATGTTGGTGGAGGGCGTGATGGGATAGGCGCCGGCGGCGTCGGAGGCTTCCCGCTCCACCAGGATGACGGCGGTGTTGCCGTCGATGGCGTCGCGCACGCCGGGGTACCTGGCGGCCTTGGCGCCGGTCTTGGTGGCGGTGCCCGGCTCGATGAGATGCATGGCGCCTAGGAGCTTGGAAATGGGGTTCTTGATCATGATGGAAGGCCTCTCAAACAACGTTGGCGCGCATCGGCAGCGCCTCTATGCGGATGATCTTCTTGGCTTCGCGGCCTTTCACCGCCTGGCCGTCCTGCAGCCAGACCATGGCCCCCGTGGGGCAGCGCTCGATCGCCACGGCAGACGCCAATCGGTTCTTGGCGTAGTCGATCACCGCCAGGTTGTTGTCCAGGCGGATCAGACCGGGGGCGGCATCCATGACGCATTTGCCGCAGGCGGTGCAGGCCACCTCGCATTGCGCCTCGGCAACATCGCCGTCCGCCCGGCTCCTGCAGGCCACCCAGAGCTTGTGGCTCACGGGCTGCAAGGAAAACAGGTCCTTGGGGCACACCTCGACGCAATCGCCGCAGGCGGAGCACAGATCGGCATCCACGACGGGAAGCCCGAAGGAATTCATGGTGATGGCGTCGAAGTCACACACCGACTCGCAATCGCCCAGGCCCAGGCAGCCCCAGGCGCAGGCCTTGCCGCCGCCGGACACTGTTGCGGCAGCGCGACAGCTACCGAGTCCCTGGTAGTGGGCACGCACGTAGGCGACATGGCTGCCGCCGGCGCAGGCCAGGCGCGCCACGCGCTTCTCCACGTCGCCCAGGGACACGCCCAGGAAACTGGCGATGTAGGCATTCATCTCCGGCGCGTTGACCGTGCACTTGCCCGGCACGATCTCGCCCGCCACCACCTGCTCGGCGAAGTTGCGGCAGCCGGCGGTGCCGCAGGCGCCGCAGTTGGACTTGGGCAGGTATTCCTCGACCTCGCCGATGCGTGGATCTTCATAGACATAGAGACGCTTGTTGGCCACCGCCAACAGCCAGGCCAACAGGGTGCCCAGGACGGCCATGAAGGCGCCTGCCACCGCGATGCCGGACATCATCTCCATCTCGAACACCTTTCTGGACTTGTGTATTCAACAATTCGGACCATCAAGTCGAAATTGTTGCAGTGCACAGTGTAAAAGTTTCACTCCTCAGGTCAGCCAATAATTTCAATCTTGCATATTGGCTGATTTAATGGTGCGATGCACAATACCCAAACTTATCCGCCTGGCCCGGGTATTCCTTTATAGGTGACCACCATGCCTTCCGATGCCCCGCTGTACTACAAGAACAACCGGCTCAAGCAACTGCGCGCCTTCTACCAGGTCGTCCGCTGCGGCAGCATTTCCAAGGCGGCCGACAAGCTGTTCCTCTCGCAACCCTCCGTCTCCCTGCAGATCCAGGCCCTGGAGCGGGAACTCAACGTGGTCCTGTTCGAGCGGCGCGGTCCCCACCTCAAGCTCACCCCCGAGGGCGAAGTCCTGTTCCAGCTTTCCGAGCCCCTGGTCGACGGCATCGACAAGCTGCAGGAAACCTTCGCCGGCCACTTCGGCAAGCTGGAATCGGGCGAACTCAAAATCGGCGCCGGCGAATCCACCATCCTCTACATCCTGCCGGAACCGGTGCGCCAGTTCGTCACCGCCTACCCCAAGGTGCAGCTCAAGATGCACAACGTCACCGGCCGCGACGGCCTGAAGATGTTGCGCTCCGACGAGATCGACTTCGCCGTGGGCTCCATGCTGGAGGTGCCCGAGGACATCGAATACAAGCCGGTGGTGAACTACGACCCCATGCTCATCACCCCCCTGGGCCACCCCCTGGCGGAAAAATCCGCCGCCGGCGGCGAGATCACCCTGGAGGACGTCAGCCAGTACGGTCTCATCCTGCCGCCCAGCCACCTGTCCACCTGGCGCATCGTCAAGTACGTGTTCCAGCAGAACAACCTCACCTTCACCGTCACCCTGGAAGCCGGCGGCTGGGAAGTCATCAAGAAATACGTCAGCCTGGGCATGGGCATCTCCATCGTCACCGACATCTGCCTGGAAGGCACCGAACCCCTGGTGCGCATCCCCCTCACCCAGTACTTCCCCCAGCGCAGCTACGGCCTGGTGTTGAGAAAGGGCCGCTTCCTCTCGCCCCAGGCGAGAAGGTTCATGGAGATCATGGAAGGGGTGTTCGCGGCGAATTGAGCGGCGCGTAAGCTCGACGCGCGCGACTCATGCCGCCCGGGCCGACAACGCCCTGACGATAAAATCCCGCGCCACGCGCGGCTTCGGCACGCGCATATCGAACCAGCCGCGCACGTCGTCGTCGAGGCCGAGGCCGTGCATGTAGTTGTACAGCGCCTTGTTGAGGGCGACGCCAAGGCGGTCGTGATCGACGCCGGCGGGGTCGATGAAGCCGACGTCGTTGCGCGCGAAACTCACCGGCGGCAACGGTTTCAGTATCACGCCGTAGTCCTCCGGGCGCAGACCCACCGGCGCATGCACGGTGCAGGCGAAGCGATGGAAGAAACCGGACTGGATGCAGCCGGCGGCGAACAACTGGCGCACGTATTCGAGCGCGTCGACGGTGTCCTGCACGGTCTGCGTCGGGAAGCCGTACATCAGGTAGGCGTGCACCAGGATGCCGGCTTCGGCGAAGGCATGGGTGACGCGCGCCACCTGCGGCACCGAGACACCCTTTTGCATCAATTTCAGCAGGCGGTCTGAAGCCACTTCGAGACCGCCGGACACCGCGATGCAGCCGCTGTCGGCGAGTTGCCGGCAGAGTTGCGGGGTGAAGGATTTCTCGAAGCGGATGTTGCCCCACCAGGATATCGCCCGGTTGCGGCGGCGGAGTTCCTCGGCCAGCGCCTTCAGCACCTTGGGCGGCGCGGCTTCGTCGACGAAGTGAAAACCGGTCTGGCCGGTCTCCGCGATGACCGCCTCGATGCGGTCGGCCAGCAATTCGGCGCCGGTGGCATCGTAGCGCGCGATGTAATCCAGGCTGACGTCGCAGAAGCTGCATTTCTTCCAGTAGCAGCCGTGCGCCACGGTCAGCTTGTTCCAGCGCGCGTCCGACCAGAGCCGGTGCATCGGGTTGAGCATATCCAGGATCGCCAGGTAGCGGTCCAGCGGCAGGCCGTCCCAGGTCGGCGTGCCGACCTCGGCGAAGGGGATGTCCGCCTCGCCGCAATCGAAATAACGCACAGCGCCGCCCTCGCGCAGGAAGGTGCGCACCAGTCGATCCGCCCCCCGCTCGCCGCGCAGGTGTGCGAGCAGCGCCAGCAACGGGCGCTCGCCGTCATCCAGGGTGACGTAGTCGAAATAATCGAACACGCGCGCTTCCTTGAGTTCGCGCAGCTCGGTGTTGACGAAGCCGCCGCCGAGCACGGTGCGGATGTGGGGGTGCGCGGCCTTGATCGCCTGTGCGACGCGGAAGGCGGCATAGACGTTGCCGGGGAAGGGCGCTGACACCAGCACCAGATCCGGCGCGTGCCGCGCGATGGCCTCCAGGGTCAGCTCGCCCAGGGTGGTGTCGACCAGGTTGGGCGGCGCCGCCAGGGCCGCGGCGAGCGGTTCGAAACTGGCCTGGCTTTGCGCCAGCGACTCGGCATAGCGCACGAATTCGAAACGCGCGTCGACCGCCTCGCGCAGCACGTCGGCAAGATCGTTGAGGTACAGCGTCGCCAGATGCCGGGCGCGGTCCTGCACGCCGAGCGCGCCGAACGCCCAGGCCAGCGGATCGCCGCCGTCCGGGTCGATGTAGACGTCGAGCGCGGCGAAGCGCGGCCCCTCCGGCAGGAAATCACGCCGCGCGATGCGATGCGCGAGGCTGGGATCGCGCCCCTGCAGGAAGGCGACGACGGCGTCGATGCTGGCGAGATACCTCGGGAAATGCTCGGCGAAGGCGACGAGCACCGGCGCCCGCCGCGCCGGCGGGATGACCTCGACGCGGGCGCGGATCGCGCGCAGCCCGTCCGGCGTGAACAAGCGCAGCACCAGGGCCAGGGCAAGATCTTCCTGCGTGGCGGCGACGCCGCGCGAACGCAGGAAGCCGGTGAGATAAGCGGTCGACGGGTAAGGCGTGTTGAGTTGCGTCATCGGCGGGATGACGGAAAGGACGCCACACCTTTGCATACTCAACTGAGCAAATCGGCCGACAGGAGCTTATTCCCCAGCAGGTACACCCGCCCCGCCTGGCGGTCGTCGCCGACGCTGGAATATTCGAAGCTGTATTCCCGGTAGACGCGGGCGCGCATGTCGGGGTCGCGGCGCAGGGCCATCTTGCGCAGGGCGACGGTGTCGTCGAGGAACTGCACGCCAGCCTGTTCGCAGACGCGGCGGGCGGCTTGCAGGGCGAGTTCGCACTTTTGCAGGCCGTCCCACCAGAAGGCGCCGAGGCCGGCCAGGCCGGCGAGCAGCAGCCCCTCGGTCGGGTTCATTACTGGCCGCTGGGAGGAGCGGGCTCGGCCGGGCGGGCAGGCGGCATCAGCAGGGCGCACACCGGTTCGGCGCGGCGGCGGCCGCTGCGCGCCGGGGCCATGGGCGCATCGTTGCCGGGGACGACGGCGGGAGCGGCGACGTGGACCGGCGCCGGCTCGGGCAGGGGAACGGGCTTCAGGTCGCGTTTGATGAAACGTTCGATACCGGCCAGCAGCCGTTCCTCCTCGTGCGAGACCAGGGAGACGGCGAGGCCGGAGGCGCCGGCGCGGCCGGTGCGGCCGATGCGGTGGACGTAATCCTCCGGCGAATAAGGCAGCTCGAAGTTCACCACGCAGGGCAGTTCGACGATGTCCAGACCGCGCGCGGCGATGTCGGTGGCCACCAGCAGTCGCATCTTGCCCTGCTTGAAGCCGTCGAGGGCGGCGAGCCGCTCCAACTGGGCCTTGTCGCCGTGAATGGTGGCGGCTTGGATGCCGCGCTTGAGCAGGCGCCGGCCGAGCTTGTCGGCGGCGATCTTGGTGCGGGTGAAGACCAGGGCCTGGCTGATATCGCGGGCCTTGATCACCTGGACCAGGGCGTCCAGCTTGTCGTCTTCCTTGACCTTGTGCACCACCTGCTCGACGGTCTCGGCGGCGGTGTTGCGGCGGGCCACTTCCACCTTGAGCGGGTTCTGCAGGAAGCTTTTCGCCAGGCCGACGATGTTGTCGTCGAAGGTGGCGGAGAACAGCAGGGTCTGGCGCTTGCTCGGCAGCAGGTTGAGGATGCGCTTGAGGTCGGGCAGGAAGCCCATGTCGAGCATGCGGTCGGCCTCGTCCAGCACCAGGAACTGCACGTTGGCCAGGTGCACCACTTTGCTGCCGGCGTGGTCGAGCAGGCGGCCGGGGGTGGCCACCAGGATTTCGACACCGGCCTTGAGGTCGGCTTCCTGCGGTTTCATGTCGACGCCGCCGAACACCACGGTGCTGCGCAGCGGCAGATTCTTGTTGTAGGTCACCACGCTCTCGTGCACCTGGATGGCGAGTTCGCGGGTGGGCGCCAGCACCAGGGCGCGCACCGGGTGGCGCGCGGGGGAGGCGCTGGCGTTGGCGTGCGGGATCATCTTCTGCAGCAACGGCAGGGCGAAGGCGGCGGTCTTGCCGGTGCCGGTCTGGGCCTGGGCCATGAGGTCGCGGCCCGAGAGCACCAGGGGGATGGCCTGCTTCTGGATGGGGGTGGGGGTCTTGTAGCCCATTCCATCCAGGGCCGCGAGGATTTTCGCGTCCAGCCCCAGGTCGGCGAAGGTGGTGGCCGCTTCGAGGGCGGGTGCGTGTTCAGTGCCGACTTCCATCAGAGTTCCCGCCAATCCAGTCCGGTTTCCTGATCGGCGACGCCGATCCAGTGTGCTTCGCAACCCAGGGCCTCGGCGAGCGCCATGCGCGCCAGCTCCGGGCTGTTGTTCTCCTCGGACAGGTGGGCCGCCACCACGTGCCTGAGGCTGGGGCCGGCCACCCGCGCCAGCAGCGCGGCGGCGGCGTTGTCGAGGTGGCCGTAGCGGCCGAGGATGCGCCGCTTGAGGGCGGCCGGGTAGCTTCCGGCCTCCAGTTTCGCCACGTCGTGATTGCATTCCAGCGCCAGGCCGTCGCAGCCCTCCAACACCTGTTCCATGTGCGAAGTGACATGGCCGGCATCGGTGAGCAGGCCGAAGCGGCGGGCACCGTCGGTGAAGACGAACTGGACCGGTTCCCGTGCGTCGTGCGGCACCGGATAGGGGGTGATTTCCAGATCGCCCAGGGCGAAGGAGCGATGCCCTTCCAGGATGCGGGGCGAAGCGGGGGCATCGCCCAGCGCTTCCAGCATGGCGTGGCTGCCATGCGAAAGCCAGACCGGACAACGCGCGGCCTGGGCCACCTTGGCGGCGCCGCGGCCATGATCGCTGTGCTCGTGGGTGATGAGGATGGCGGCCAGGCTGTCCACGTCAACGCCCAGCCGGCTCATGCGGCGGCCGGTTTCGCGGATGCCGAAGCCGCAGTCCACCAGGATGCGGGTGTCTCCGGCTTCCACCAACCAGGCATTGCCCTTGCTGCCGCTGCCGAGACATCCGAAGCGCATCCGTTTACTTGAGCTGTTCGAACAACAGGGTGGCGATGCGGGTGCCGGTGGCGTTGGCGGCCGGCGCTCCGTCGTCCTGATACACGCCTAGGCTGGTCTGGGTGTCGCCGCCCTGGACCCGCACCTGATAGCGCGCAGCCTTGGCCTTGGGATCATCCGAGCGCCAGAACGCCAGCTTCGACAACAGGCCCTTGTCCTTGACACCGGCCTCCGGGTCGGCATAACGCACGTAGTAGACGCCGCCGGCGCGGTCGCGGTCCTCGACGACGAAGCCGATGCGGTCCAGGGCCAGGCCGACGCGGCGCCAGGCCCGATCGAAGGATTCCGGCAACTGCAGGCCCGGCGCTTTGCCGCCGCCCTGAACCATCACGGCCTGGGGCGGTTGCGCCTGCGCGGCGAGCATGGTCTTGGCCTGCGCCTCCTCGACACCGAAGCGCACCATGAGGCGGCGCAGCATCTCGGCCTCCAGTTCCGGATCGGCGGCGCGCGGCTGCCAGACGGTCTTGCCCTGGCCCTGATCGCCCCCCCCCACGGTACCCTGGTAGACCTCGTACATGCCACGGTGACTGAGATAGATCTCGGTACGCTGATCCGCGGTACTTTCCAGGCGGGTGCGGAACTTGTCGCGCTCGGCCGTGGAATAGAGACCGTCGATGACCTTGCCGAGCAGGGTGCGCAAGGCATCCTGGGGAATCTTGGCGCGGTTTTCCGCCCAGTCGGTTTCCATGATGCCGGCGTCGGGAATTTCCAGGCTGATGATGAAGCCCATTTCCTGCCAGAAATCCTTCACCACCGGCCACACCTCTTTGGCCGGCATCTTCACCACCAGCCAGCGCTGGGTGCCGTCGCGCTCCATGGTGACATTGTCCACCTTGGGCAGCAGGGGCTGCGCCGCGCCGGCCTGCGGCTTGCCGGCGCGCTCGCGGTCGTAAGCCGAGAAGGTGGCGCTGCCCTTGGCGTTGCTGTCCGGCACCGCAAAGCGGTTGTCGCCCGAGGGCATGACCAAGTCCGGCGGCGCTTCCAGGCTGGGCAGGGCACCGGCGGATTTGTAATCGATCTTCTTGTCCTCCAGCACGCTGCAGCCGGTCGCGGCCAGGGCAAGGACGATCAGCGGGACGGCATGGCGCATGGGTGATGACCTCACAGGCAACCCGCCTCCCGCATCACGGCACGCAGGGTGTCGTGATGGGCAGCGGACAGGGGGACCAGGGGCAGGCGGATGCCGGGCTGGATGCGCTCCATCTCGGCGAGCGCCCACTTGACGGGAATGGGGTTGGCTTCCACGAACAGTTTCTGATGCAGGCCCAGCAGTCGGTAATTGATCTCGCGCGCCCGTGCCAGGTTCCCGGCCATGGCCGCCACGCTCATTTCGTGCATGAGGGCGGGCGCCACATTGGCGGTAACGGAAATGACGCCCTTGCCGCCCAGCAGCATGAGCACCATGCCGCTGGCGTCGTCGCCGCTGTACACGGCGAAATCAGCAGGCGCCCGCTTGATGAGGTCGGAACCCCGCTCGATGTTGCCGGTGGCGTCCTTGATGCCGATGATGCCGGGCACGCCGGCCAGACGCAGGACGGTATCGTTGCCGATGTCGGAGGCGGTGCGGCCCGGCACGTTGTAGAGGACCATGGGTAGTTCCACCGCCTCGGCAATGGCCTTGAAGTGCCGGTAGAGCCCCTCCTGGGTGGGCTTGTTGTAATAGGGCGCGACCGACAGGCCGGCGGTGGCGCCGGCCTGCTTCGCGCATTCGGTTAGTTCGATGGCCTCCGACGTCGAGTTGGCGCCGGTGCCCGCGATGACGGGCACACGGCCGGCGGCCTGTTCCACTGCGACGCGGATCAGCAGGCAGTGTTCCTCGGTGTTCACCGTCGGTGACTCGCCGGTGGTGCCGACGATGACCAGACCGTCGGTGCCCTGCCCGATGTGCCAGTCGATGAGCGTGCGGAAGGCGGGCAAATCCAGGCTGCCATCGGGCAGCATGGGGGTAACGAGTGCTACGAGACTGCCGGTGATCATGGTGAAGGCGTGGCTGTTTAAAAAAACTGATTTTACCCGAAACTCGGCGAGGCCATTCCCACCTCAGGGCTTGCGCGCGCACAAGCGCTGCAGGCAGCGCCGCTGCTCCGGTTCCTCGACGTCCTCGTAGGCAAGCACGCGCAGTCGGCCATGTACGGTTTCCAGCAACTCGCCCGGCAACAACAGATGCAGCGGATTGCGTGGGCGGCCATATTTCGCTTGGCCCAGGGCAAAGGTTTCGTAGATCAGCAGGCCTCCCGTCTCCAGGCTGTCGATGAGCACGTCGAACAGGGGCCGGTGCAGATAATTCGTGACCACGACGCCACCGAAGCGGCGGCCCGGGTAAGGCCAGGGGCCGTTCTCCAGATCCGCTTGCAGCCAGTCGATGCCGGGCGTGCCGCGCATTGGCCCGATCAGGCCGAGGTCGATGTCCACCGCCGCAACCGGATGGCCTAGCGCGCCCAGATAGCCGGCGTGACGGCCGTTGCCGCAGGCCAGGTCGAGGACGGAACGCCCGGCCGGGATGAGACCGGCCCAGCGCGCCACCCAGGCGGAGGGATTCATCGCCCCGCCACCCCGAACATGGCGGCAGCGCCCACCTGCATAGCCTTGAGCCAGAGCTGTTCGAGCAGCCCCGGCAGATAGGCGAGAGTGAAATACAGCACCACGAAACCGGCGCCCAGGGTGAGAGGGAAGCCGATGGCGAAGATGTTCAGCTGCGGCGAGGCACGGGTCATCATGCCGATGGCGAGATTGGTGGCGAGGAGGGCAGCGGTGATCGGCAGCGCGATATGCAGGGCCGTGCTGAACAGTGCCGCGGCCCAGTTCGCCACCATGGCGAAACCGGCGCCGCTCAGGCTGGCCGACACGGGAATGTCGTAGAAACTCTGCACCAGGGCGCCGATGACCAAATGGTGGCCGTTCAAGGCGAACAGAACGAGGGCGCTGGTGAGCACCAGGAACTGGGCGATCACCGGGGTCTGCGCGCCGTTCACGGGGTCGAATAGTGTGGCGAAGGACAGGCCCATCTGCAGGCCGATGAACTGGCCGGCCAGTTCGACCGCGGCAAAGATGATGCGCAGAGTGAATCCCAGGGCGGCGCCGATGGCGATCTGCTGCAACAGGACCAGGATGCCGTCGGCGGACATCAGCACCACCGGCTCGACGGGAGGCAGGACCGGAACGATGGCCACGGCAAGGGCCACGCCCAGTATCAGCCGCACCCGCGCCGGCGCGGAGCGGTTGCCGAGCAGTGGATCGAAGGACAACCAGGCGAGAATGCGCACCAGGGGAAACAGAAACAGCGTCAGCATGCCCTCCAGGTCTACGGACGACAGGGTGAGCATGAACTCAGCCCACTAGAGTGGGAATGCTACCTAGCAGCCTGACCACGTAGTCCACCAGCAGTTGCAGTGCCCAGGGACCGGTGATGACCAGCACGATGAACATGAGGACGAGCTTGGGGATGAAGGTCAGCGTCATCTCATTGATCTGCGTCGCCGCCTGGAAGATGGACACCAGCAGGCCCATGCCGAGGGAGGCCAGCAAGGCCGGCCCGGCCACCAGCATGGCAATTTCGAGTGCCTGGCGCATGAGGGCGATGACGGTGTCCGGCGTCATAGGTGGAAAGTCTGCACAAGGGAGGCGATGAGCAGGTTCCAACCGTCCGCCATGACGAACAGCATGATCTTGAAGGGCAGCGAGACCAGCATGGGCGAAAGCATCATCATGCCCATGGACATGAGCACGCTGGCCACCACCATGTCGATGATGAGGAAGGGGATGAAGACGATGAAGCCGATCTGGAAAGCCGTTTTCAGTTCACTGATGACATAGGCGGGGACCAGCACGCGCAGGGGGGTTTCCTCCGGCGTGTTCAGCGGCGGCACCTTGGCCAGGCGCACGAACAGGGCCAGATCCTCCTGGCGCGTCTGCTTCAGCATGAAATCCTTGAGCGGACGGGAACCCAGGTCGGCCGCCTGGACCAGGCTGATCTTGTCTTCCGAAAAGGGCTTCCAGGCCGTCTCGTGAATTTTGTCGAAGACCGGGGCCATGATGAAAAAGGTCAGGAACAGCGACAGGCCGACGATCACCTGGTTGGGCGGCGAGTTCATGGTGCCCATGGCCTGGCGCAGCAGGGCGAGGACGATGACGATGCGCGTGAAGGCGGTCATCATCAGTAACAGCGCCGGCAGGAAGGTCAGCGCCGTGAGCAGCAGCAGGGTTTCGATGCTGAGCGTGTAATTGGTGGCGCCCCCCGCCCCCGGCGAGCTGGAGAAGGCGGGAATGCCCGGCGCCGCCCAGGCGAGAACTGGGAAGAACAGGAAGAGGAGTGCTAGGGCGCGCGCCATGATGCGCGGATTCTAACGGACTTAGTGCCGACCCATGCCGGGTCAAGCCGACTTCGTCAGGGCTGGCGCTTGGAAATCAGTTCCTTCAGCTTGTCGGCGAAGCCGGGCATCGGATTTTGCGGGGACGGCACGAAGCCCTCCGGTCTCGGCAGGGTATGCAAGGTATTGACCTGACCACCGCCAACACCGAGCAACAGCCAGGTTTCGCCCACCTCCACCACGACCAGGCGCTCGCGCGGGCCCAGCATGACGCCACCGACCACCTTAACCGCGCCCTGGGCGCCGGTCTGTCCGGGGGAAAAGCGGCGCAGGAACCAGAAAAAAACCGCCAGCGTGGCGAGCACGATGAGCAGGCCGACCAGTCCCTGGAACAGGGCGCCGCCCGTCGAGACTGGCGGAGTCGGCTCCGCGCCCCAGGCCGGGAGAGCCAGGGCAAGACCTGCGAGGAAACCGGATAGACCGGGAAGCCTCATCGATTGATGCGGCGCAGCCGCTCGGCGGGACTGATGATGTCGGTCAGGCGGATGCCGAACTTGTCGTTGACCACCACCACCTCACCCTGAGCGATCAGGCAGCCGTTCACCAGCACGTCCATGGGCTGGCCGGCGAGGCCGTCCAGTTCCACCACCGAGCCCTGCGCCAATTGCAGCAGGTTGCGGATGGCAATCTTGGTGCGGCCCAGTTCGACGTTGAGCTGCACGGGAATGTCGAGGATCAGGTCGAGGTTGTTGGCCGCCGGCTGCACGGCATCCGGGGAGAGGCTCTGAAAGATCTGCGCCGCCTGAGGCTGCGTTTCGGCGCCGGCCTTGTCCGCCTGTTCCTGCTCGGCCAGGGCGGCGGCCCAGTCGTCTCCACCACCCCCGGCGGCCGGGGTGGTGTTCTCCTGTTCGGCCAGGGCGGCGGCCCAGTCGTCGGCGGAGATGTCGTCCTGCTGTTGCGCGTCTTCGCTCATCATAGGCTCCCGGCACAGGACATCTGATCCTGACCCTGCAGGACCTGCTCCACTTTCAAGGCCAGTTGTCCACTACGCTGACCATACTGACAGCGGAAAAGGGGCACACCGTCGACGTGCGCAACCACGGCATCCGGCACTTCCAGTGAAATCACGTCGCCGACCTTGAGATCGACGATTTGTCGCAGGGTGACCGAAGTATGTCCCAGGTTCGCCACCAGTTCCACCTCCGCGTCCTGCACCTGCAGCCGCATTTGCGAAATCCAGCGTTCGTCGGCCTCCGCGCGATCGGCCTGCATCGTGCTGGTGAGCTGGTCGCGGATCGGTTCGATCATGCTGTAGGGAATGCAGACATGGAAATCTCCGCCGCCAGAGCCCAGTTCGATGTTGAAGGTGTTCACCACCACCACTTCCGTCGGCGTGGCAATGTTGGCGAACTGGGTGTTCATTTCCGAACGCACGTATTCGAAGCGGATGGGAAAGATCGCTTCCCAGGCCTTGCGCATTTCTTCGAACACCACTTCCAGCATCTTCTTGATGATGCGCTGCTCGGTGGGCGTGAAGTCGCGCCCCTCGACGCGCATGTGGTAGCGGCCGTCGCCGCCGAACAGGTTGTCGATGACCAGGAACACCAGATTCGGATCGAACACGAACAGCGCGGTGCCGCGCAGCGGGTTCATGTGCACCATGTTCAGGTTGGTGGGCACCACCAGGTTGCGCACGAATTCGCTGTATTTGATGACAGTCACCGGCCCCACCGAGATTTCCGCGGTGCGGCGGATAAGGTTGAACAGGCCGATGCGGAAGTTGCGGGCGAAGCGTTCGTTGATGATTTCCAGCGTGGGCATGCGCCCGCGCACGATGCGTTCCTGGCGGCCGATGTCGTAGACGCGGACATCCCCCCCGGCCTCCTCGGCCGTGGATTCCTCGGATTCCCCGGTCACGCCCCTGAGCAGGGCGTCGACCTCTTCCTGGGAAAGGATGTCGTCGGCCACGTTGTTCCAGTCAGCCCTGGATGATGAAGGAAGCGAACAACACTTTCTTGACCCCCTCCGCCTCGTTTTCGACCTTCAGCACGGCATTCACCGCCTGGGCGATCTCCGCGGCCAGCGCATCCTTGCCTTCCTGCTGGGTCAACTCGTCGGTGGTCTTGCCTGACAACAGGCGGATCAAGGCATCGCGCACCTCGGGCATGCGCTGCTTGATCTTCGCCTGGACCTCGGCATTCCCAAGCATAAGCTGGATGTCGGTCTGCAGGTAGCTTTGCTGATCCGACAGGTTGACGGCAAAGGTCTCCAGGCGCTCGTACACCGGTGGAGTCTTGTCTTCCACTTCCGCCTCGGCCACCTCGGCCTGTTCCGCATCCGGCTGCGACAGCATCAGGTAGGCGGCGACACCGCCGCCCAGCACGAGCACCGCCACCACCGCCAGGATGAGGATCAGCTTGCCCTTTTTCTTGGGTACTTGCGCTTCCGCTTCCGCAGCCGGCGCTTCCTCTTTCGCCACATCGCCCCCTATGGAAAAACCCTTGCCAGAAAATATCGCGCAAAAACAGAATGTTTCTTCACGAAGCTTATGTTCTTTATTACGTCATAACAAAACAATAGGCAAGCCCCGGCGCCTGCGGGCTGCGCATGCCAGGCCCGCGCGACTCTCAGACGTAAAGATCCACCAGCCCCATGCCACGCATCGGCAACGCGCGCGCAGTCATCTCCTCGGAAGCTTGCGTGGAGGTGCCCGCGGAAGTGCGCATATCCCCTCGCGCGGCTTCGTCACGCGCGAAGGCCTCGTCGCGAACCTGGGCCTCGCCAAGATTGATGCCGGCTTGGGCCATGAGTTCGCGCAGGCGCGGCATGGCGGTTTCCAGGGCATCGCGCACGCCGGGATTGGCGGAGAAGAACTGGGCCACGGCCTCGCCGCCGGACACGCTTAGACGCACCTCCAAGGCCCCTAGATGCGGCGGATTCAGGCTGAGTTCGGCGAATCGCGCATGACGCCCGGCCAGCCAGACGACCTTCTCACCCAGTTCACTCGCGAAGGCCGGGGAGCGGAATGGCGCCTCGATGGCCACATTCAGGCGACCTTCGAGCTGCCGGGGAAGGACATCGAACAGCCTCGACATGGCGGGATCGGTCAGCACGCCCCCCGTCGTCGGGACAAGGGCAGCGGTTCCGCCCGGGCCGGTGGTGGTACTGGCCGAAACGGCGGCCAGGGCATCGACGATACCCTCGCGCGCGAGGCCAGCCCCCGCCGCGGACTGGGCCGCCGCATGGGCGGCCAGCGATTGCGGCAAGGCTTGCCCCTTTGTGGCTGCATCGGCGGCAGGGTTTGCCGGTCTGGTCAGCCCATCGGCGGGGTAGCGTGACAGGTCTGCCCGGGTCTTCGCGGTTTCCGGCAGTCCAGTGGCCGATGCTGGCGCGGGGTGCGCTGTTGCG
>VGVT01000015.1 GCA_016873935.1 Betaproteobacteria bacterium
GCATCATGGGGGCTTACCTTCTTCTTGTTGATTACGCGGAAATATAGCCCCGCTGCGGGGCAAACGTCACGTGCCCCAGTGCGGCGTGGCGATGCCCTCGCCCAGATCGGCATCGACCAGGCGGCGACGCGCCTCCAGCAGCTTCTCGATGAGGGCGGGCTCGGCTTGGCCGTAGGCCTCGGCATCCGGCACGCGCTTGACGACCACGCCGAGCAGTTCGGTGATGGCATTGCCGATGGAGTTCTGGCTGATGGTGACGATCAATTTGCCGGCGTCGTTGCGGTAGATGAGTTGCTTGAAGGCGGGCTGCCAGCGGATGGAATTGGCGTACTTGGCGTCCTTGATGCAGCGGTCGCGCACCATCTTGGCGGACTTCAGGAAGTCGTTGTTGAACTGGAGCTTTTCCTCGACCAGGGCCGGGAAGTAGATGTCTCTGGGCAGGGGCGCGTTGCGCGTGGAGACCTGGCTGAAGAAGGCGCGATAGAAGTCGATGAAGCCCTTGAGGATGGTGTCGTATTCCTTCCAGAAGCGGACTTCCTTGAGCGAATCGGCGTCGCCGGTCACTTCCCAGCTCGGCAGACCCTGCGGATAGCCGGTGATGGCGATCTTGCAGGAACCCGGCGTGCAGGGCCGCAGGATTTCCAGGTCCAGCTCGTCGAAGAAGGCGCGATAGACGTCGCGCATGTATTGCTGGAACAGGGAATGCTGGCCGCCGTCGGTGAGGTTGGGATTGCTGGCATCGGCGAGGGGGGCGTCGCGCAGCGCCTGCTTGTCGAAGACGATGAAGTGGTTGTGCAGCATGCGGATGCTGGGCACGCCCGGCGAAGTCAGCGGCCAGGTGGCGTCGAGGCTGGCCTCGCCGGCGAGGACCAAATGTCTGTCCGGGTCCGGATACTGTTCCAGCATGTAGTCGAACAGGATCTGGTTCATCCGGTTCCACACGTTCTTCACCGCCTCCGGCACCTGCGTGCGCCGCACCGGGCGGCCGAGGGGGTCGAGGATGGAGCGCGAGGTGTTGTAGATGATCGAAGTGTCGAACTCGTTGCTATGGCCCAGGGCCTTGCGGTAGAGCAGCAGCCCTTCCGGGTTCTGCAGCAGGCCGTTGTTGTGCACCAGGTCGTTGAGGTTCTCGGTGCTGTTGAAGAACTCGTTGGGCTTCATGCCCTCGGGCACGTCGAGGGGAATGGGGCGGAAGGGGGTGACGATTTCGCGGGAACCGGACTGCATGGCGGGGCCTGTGGAAGGGGTGGCTCGGAAATATTAGCCGGTGATGATAGAGCATCGACCGGCGCGGACAAGCCAAGGGCTTACCTTTGATCAAGTCGACACGCGGACCGTCTCAGGCTTGCAAGGCATCCAGCACCGCGGCGACCGCGAGCGGAACCGCGCGGCTCACCGCCTCGCCCAGGCTTTCGCCGAATTCGAACTCCGGCCGCGCCTCGACGCCGACCACGCGGATGTCCTCCGGCAAATCCAGGCCCGACTCCCGGGCGAAGACCAGGGCGGAGCGCAGGCTCAGGTCGTGCACGGAGGCGGTGTGCTGCACACCCAGCTCGTCCAAGTCGCGGGCGGCGAAGCGGTGCAGGCTGCCGGGCGCGGCGCCGGTGGTCATGGCATCGACGATGATCGCCCGGCGATAGCCGGCCAGGTGCTCGACCAGCGACAGTCCGCCCAGGGAAAGGCACAGCACATCCACCTCGGGATCGTCGACCGCCTCGCGCACCCTTTCCGCCACCCGCCAGCCCACTCCGTCGTCGCCGAGGATGGGATTGCCGAGACCGACGACCAGGGTGGTGGCGGTCATCCGCGCAGCACCTCTATCACCTCCCCCGTCGCGTCGTGGATGCTGACCTGCAGCGGAATCTTGCCCGGCAGGGCATGGGTGGCGCAGCCCAGGCAGGGGTCGTAGGCGCGGTAGGCCATCTCGATGCGGTTCAGCAGGCCCTCGGTGACCACCGTGCCGGCCTTGATGAAGGACTGCGCCGCCTTCTTGATGGACATGCCCATGGCGGCGTTGTTGTTGGTGGTGCCGACCACCAGGTTGACCATGCTGAGCAGGCCGCGCTCGTCGGTGCGGTAGTGGTGGGTCAACGTGCCGCGCGGCGCCTCGACGATGCCGATGCCTTCCGTCGGCGGATTCGTGGGCAACGCGCGCACCTCGGGCGAGGTGATCTCCGGATCGGTGGCCAGTTCCACCCAGCGCTCGGCGGCGTAGAGCAGCTCGATGAGGCGTGCCCAGTGGATCGCCAGGCGGCTGTGGGCGGGCTTGCCCAGGGTGGCGACGAACTTCTCGTATTCGGCCTGGGCGAGCGGCGTGGCCATGCCGTCGGAAACATTCAGGCGGGACAGCGGCGTGGCCATGTAGACCCCGGAATCCGGGCCGTCCACGAAGCCCTTCCAGCCCACCTTCTTCAGGTAGGGGAATTTCAGGTAGCTCCAGGGCTCCACCCGTTCGGTGATCCAGTCGGTGTATTCGTTGGCGGAATACATGCCGTGCAGGCTGCCGTCCGGACCGACCACCCGCACCTTGCCGTCGTAGAAATTCACCTTGTTGTTGGCGTCCACCAGGCCCATGTAATAGGTCCTGTGGGTGTAGGCGTCCCCCAGGATCAGGTCCAGATAGTCCTTGTTGCCCAGCACCAGGTCGTGGAAGGCCTGGAGGGCGAACTGGCCGAACTCCACGGCCCAGCGCCCCATCTTCTCGATCTCCTGGCGCTCGGCTTCGGAGAGGACCTTGGTCATGCCGCCGGGGACGGCGGTGCAGGGGTGGACCTTGCGGCCGCCGATGATCTCCACGGTGGTGTGGCCGTACTTGCGGGCCTGGATCACCTTGCCGCCGATCTCCAGGCCCACCTTCCGGATGACGCCCAGGATGTTGCGTTCCGCCACCGGGGTGTCCGGGCCCATGATGAAGTCCGGCCCGCCCAGGATGAAGAAGTGGGTGGTGTGGTCGGCGACGAAGAAGGCGGAGTACAGCAGCTCCCGCAGCTTGCGCCCAGCGGGGGGCGGCGTCAGGCCGTAGACCGCGTCGGCGGCCTTGGCGGCGGCCATGTGGTGGGCCTCGGGGCAGACGCCGCAGATGCGGTTGGTGAGGGTGGGCATCTCCTCCACCGGGCGGCCCACGCAGAAGCGCTCGAAGCCGCGCAGTTCCGGCACCTGGAGATAGGCGTTGGCCACGTCGCCGGCGTCGTCCAGGAAGATCTCGATCTTGCCGTGGCCTTCGAGACGGGTCAGGGGATCGATGCTGATGCGTTGCATGTCGTTCTCCGTTCGGTCCCCTCTCCCGCGGGCGGGAGAGGGTTAGGGAGAGGGGAATGCCTGGTCTTGCTTCCCTCTCCCCCGGCCCCTCCCCCGCTTGCGGGGGAGGGGAGAAATTACGGCTCCTCGGCCAAAGCTTCCCGGTTCGCCCGCAACAGGGAATGGGCCAGGCTGAAGCGGTAGAAGCTGCCGGCCGGGTCGGGGATGCCGTTTAGCACCCGGTCGATGGCTTCCGGCTCATTCGCGTCCACCACCGAGGCGATGGCGGTCATCAGCCGGGCGCCCTGGTCCAGCACGCCGGGGGCGGCGCCGTAGCAGCCGATGCAGGGCGCGCCCACGTTGGGGCAGCGGGAATTGCAGCCGCTCCGCGTCGCCGGGCCGGCGCACAGGAGGCCCTGCTCCAGCAGGCAGTCGGTGGTGTTCAGTTGCGGCAGTTCCTGGATGCGGGAGAGCTTGTCGATGACTTTCACGTCCCGCTTGCGGGCGCATTCGTCGCACACGGTGGAATTGCCGGCGCCCAGCACCGCGCCCTTGGGGGGCAGTTCGGCTTCGCCCTTCACCACCTGGATGAGCACGTCCAGGATGGCGGCGATCTGATGGGATTCCGGCGGGCAACCCGGGACGTGGTAATCCACTTCGACGACCTGATCCAGTGTCCGGATCACGGCTTGCAAGGGCGGCAGGGTCAGGGTGCCTTCGGGAACCTGGCAAGCAGCCTGGGGGCGCAGGTGATTGGGGTTTTCGGTACTGGGACTCTCGTAGGCCCGCTCGAAGATCTGTTCGCGCGGGCTCAGGTTGGCAAGGCCGGGAATGCAGCCCTCGTTGGCGCAGGAGCCGAAAGCCACCAGGATTTTCGATTTCCTCCGCAACAGCTTGGCCAGGTGCTCGTTCTCGTCGGTGCGGATGCTGCCGTTGAACAGGGTGACCAGGATGGATTCATCCTCCATGGCCTCCACATCCTTGTACTTCGCGTCCATGGCCGCCGGCCAAAAGGCCACGTCGAAATTGGCGTCCAGGTCCAGCACCTTCTCGTCGATGTTGAGCACCGCGATCTCGCAGCCGCCGCAGGAAGCGGCCCAGTACATGGCGAATTTGGGTTTGCTCATGGGGTGTCCTTGGTTAGCGGTGGCGGGATTGAGGAGCGAGGTCAAATCCCCCCTGTCCCCCCTTTACAAAGGGGGGAACGCCCGGCCAACCGACAACGACACTCCCCCCTTTCCTAAAGGGGGGCTGGGGGGGATTTCGCCAACCGTTCACGCCGCCACCTCGCTCAATTTGGGAATTTCCGCCGGCGCGGTGGCCACGGGCAACGGCCGGGCCGGCCAGTTGAGGGGTCCCAGGGCTTTCACCTCGTTCACCATGGCGGCGATCTCCTCGGCGAACAAGGCACCTTCGGCGGCGCTGGCCCAGGTCAGGCGCACCCGCGCAGGTTCGATGCCGAACTGGGCCAGGGTCTTCTGCAACAGGCGATGCCGCCGCAGAGCCTTGTAGTTCTGTTCCAGGTAATGGCACTCGCCCGGGTGGCAGCCGGCGATGAGCACGCCGTCGGCGCCCTCGGACAGAGCCTTGAGCACGAAGGTCGGGTCGATGCGGCCGCTGCACATGACGCGGATCAGGCGCACGTTGGGCGGATACTTGATGCGCGCCGTGCCGGCGAGGTCGGCGGCGCGGTAGGAGCACCAGTTGCAGGTGAAGCCGATGATGACCGGCTCGAAAGTGGAATCACTCATACGACCTCCGGTACTCGGCTGAAGTCCCGCAACAGGCCTTCGATCTGCGCGAACAACTGCGCGTTGCTGAAGCCGGTGCCCTGGATGGCGCCGGCTGGACAGGCGGCGACGCAGGTGCCGCAGCCCTGGCAGAGGGCGGCGTTGATCTCGGTGACCTTGCGCGCCGCGTCGAAGGAAATCGCGTTGAAGGGGCAAAGACCGTTGCAGAGGCGGCAGCCGGAACATTGTTCGGCGAGGACACTGGCGCGCACCGGCTCCAGGGCCAGCTCGCCCTGGCGGATGTAGTTCAGCACCCGCGCCGCCGCCGCCGAGCCTTGCGAGACGCTGGCGGGGATGTCCTTGGGGCCGGCGGCGCAGCCGGCGATGAAGACGCCCTCGGTCATGGTGGCGATGGGGTCCATCTTGGCGTGCTTCTCGATGAACCAGCCGTTGCTGGAACAGGCGATGCCGAAGGTCTTGCCCACTTCCGCGCTGTCGCGTCGCGGTTCCAGGCCGGCGGAAAGCACCACCATGTCTACCGGGATGCGCCGCTGCATGCCTGCCAGGGTGTCCTCCACCTGGACGTAGAGGGTGCCAGCGCCATTGCGGCTCGCCTCGGCCGGATCGAAGGGAATGTCGGTGATCTCGGCCACCTTGCCGCGCACGAAATGAATGCCGTCGTCCAGCACCCGCTGATAGAACTCGTCGTACTCCTTCCCCGGCGTGCGGATGTCGATGTAGAAGTTGTAGACCTCGGCGCCGGTGCGCTCCTTCACCAGGTGCGCCGTCTTCAGGCTCTGCATGCAGCAGATGGCGGAGCAGTGGCGGTTGTAGGTGCGGTCCCGGCTGCCCACGCAGTGGACGATGCCCACGGTTTCCGGCGTGCTCTTGCCGTCGCGCATGACCACCTTGCCGCCCGTGGGGCCGGCGGCGTTGCACATGCGTTCCAGTTCCAGGTTGGTGAACACGTTGGGCAGGCGCCCGTAGCCGTATTGCGGGATGCGCCGGGCGTCGAACAGATCCCAGCCGGTGGCCAGGACGATGTTGCCGACGCGCAGGGTGACCCGTTCCTCCTTCTGGTCGAACTTGATGGAGTTGGGCACCGTCGGGCAGAACTTCTCGCAGGCCTTGCAGCCCCCCTTGCCGCCCACGTAGTAGGTGCAGGTGTCCGGGTCGAGCACGGGCAGGTTGGGCACCGCCTGGGCGAAGGGCCAGTAGATGGCCTTGCGGTAGCCGATGCCGGCCTCGAACTTGTCGTCCACCACCAGCACCGGACATTTCTCCACGCAGATGCCGCAACCGGTGCAGACGTCCTCGTCCACGTAGCGGGGCTTCTTCTTCACCGTCACCGTGTAGTTGCCGACGAAGCCCTCCACCTTCTCCACCTCGCTCCAGGTGAACAGGTGGATCTTCGGATGGCTGCCCGCCGCCGCCATCTTCGGCGTCAGGATGCAGGCGGCGCAGTCGAGGGTGGGAAAGGTCTTGTCGAACTGGGCCATGTGGCCGCCCAGGGAAGCTTCGCGCTCCACCAGCACCACCTCGTAGCCCGCCTCGGCTACCTCCAGGGCAGCCTGGATGCCGGCGATGCCGCCGCCCACCACCAGGGTCTGGGCGTCGATGGGCACGCGGATGGCCTCCAGCGGGTCGTTCTTCAGCACCCGCTCGACGGTGCCGCTGACGATGGCCTTGGCCTTCGCCGTCGCCGCCGCCTTGTCGGTGTGCACCCAGGCCACGTGCTCGCGGATGGAGGCCATCTCGGACAGATAGGGGTTCACCCCGGAACGCTCGCAGACGCCGCGGAAAGTCTTCTCGTGCAGGTGCGGCGAACAGGCGGCCACGACCACGCGGGTCAGTTGCTGCTCGTGGATGTCCTGCTCGATCAACTCCTGGCCGGCCACGGAGCACATGAAGGTGTAGTCGCGCGCCAGCACGACGCCGCGGTCCTTCAGGTCCTCGGCGGCGAACCGGGCGACCGACTCGACGTCGACGACCCCGGCGATGTTGGTGCCGCAGTGGCAGACGTAGACACCGATGCGTTCCTGGCTTTCGGGTTTGCTGTTGTCGGTCATGGCGCGACACCTGTCTGAAAAACCGCCGTCATACCGGCGCAGGCCGGTATCCAGGACGACGGTTCAATGACTGGATTCCGGCCTGCGCCGGAATGACGATCGGGTAGGGTTGCGCCCATGCCTCACTCCATCCCCGGCATGGGCAGCGCATCGCCAGGCTTCGGCCGGCGCTTGCGCTTGGCCTCCGCCACCTTGGGCGCCTCGGCCTGGATCCTGGACAGGGCCGGGGCGGCGTCGACGAACTCCTTGCCGATGCCCAGTTCCTTCGCTTTCTTGCCGAAGGCCAGGCCCATCAACTGGGTGAAATACAGCACCGGCACGCGGTAGTCGGTGTGGAAGTGCTTGTTCATCTCCACCTGGTAGGCGTCCAGGTTCAACTGGCACATGGGGCACAGGGTCACCACCAGGTCGGCGCCGGCCTCCTGGGCGCCGTGGATCAGGCGGCGGATCAAGCCGAAGGCGACGTCCGGGCCGATCACCGTCATGTGGCCGCCGCAGCACTGGGTCTTCAGCGCCCAGTCAACCGGTTCGGCGCCGAGGGCGGCGAGCAGCTTGTCCATGGAGGTGGGGTGCTCGTGGTTGTCCCAGCGGCCGTCGTAATCCGGGCGCACCACCTGGCAGCCGTAGTAGGCCGCGACCTTGAGGCCGTGCAGCGGCTTCACCACCCTGGCCTTCACCGCCTCGTAGCCGATGTCGTGGCAGACCAGGTCGAGCAGATGGCGCACCTTCATGGCGCCGGGTTGATACTCCAGGCCGCCCGCCGCCAGGGCCTGGTTGACCGTGTCCTTGAGGCCGGCGTCTTCGCGCATCTGGTTGTCGGTCTTCGCCAGGTTCAGGTAGCAGGCGCTGCAGCCCGCCGTAAGCAGGTCGGTGTCCCCCGCCTGTTCCCGCGCCAGGGCCAGGTTGCGGCCGACCAGGGCATGCGCGGCGACGCGGTGCACCGACATGTACTCGGTGGCGCCGCAGCAGTTCCAGTCCTGGATTTCCTGGAGTTCCAGGTTGATGTCCTCCCTGATCGCCTGCAACGAATCCAGATAGGGCCGCGCATTTTTCTGCATGGAACAGCCGGGATAGAACAGCGCTTTCATTGCAGCCCCCTTTCCAGCGCCTTGGCCTTGTCGAGGATGGCTGTCAGTTGCGCCATGTTGTCGATCTTGTGCGGCGTCAGGTCCATGCGCCCGCGTTTCAGCATGCCTAAGCCCAGGGGCGCCATGCCGGTCAGGCTCAGCGGGTGATGGCGCAGGTTGAAGCGGGTGGCGATGCCGAGTTCGAAGCTGCGGCCGTATTTCTCCACGTAGTCGACGAAGGTCTCGGAGAAATCCGGCAGCGAGGTGTCGTGGAAGAGCCCCGCCTCGATCGCCATGGCCTTCAGCGTGTACATCAGCTCGGTGATGTGCACCTCCTGCGGACAGCGCACGGTGCAGTAGTAGCAGGACACGCAGTACCAGGGCGCGTTGCTGCGCAGCACCTGTTCCCGCTCGTCGGCGCGGATCAGCGCGAACAGCCGGCGCGGGGTGTGCTCCATCTCCCGCCCGGCCGGACAGGAACCGCCGCAGGAGCCGCACTGGATGCAGAGGTCGAGGCGGTTGTCGCCCGGCGTCCTGTCCATGACTTCACCGAGAAAGCCGGGACGGCCGGAGGCGGAGGGAACTCTGGTTGCCGCGTTCACGATCAACTCCTCGTAAGGGAGGAAATGCACGGCCGCCGGAGATGTCGGCAGCGTCGGCGTCGTGATGACCGGCGGCGGGAGGCTTTAATTGGACGTTAGTATCTGCTTATATGCTTGTCAAAGCCAGCGGCCTTGCTTAGTTCAATACTCTGTATTGGCTCTGCGGCCGCAGCGAGGCCCCGCCAGCCGGACGGCGGCTCAGCGGCGCGCGGGCCGGGGCCGGACGGGGCCGGGTTTGTCCTTGGGGGTCGCCGCATCGGGCCGCGCGGCGCGCTCCTTCTCCACCTCGGCGGCCACGCGGTACACGGCCTGCAGCAGGTCGCGGCCGATCTTGTCCTCGAAGGCGCGATGCACGGGCAGCAGTGCCTGTTGCCAGATGACGCGGTCCTTGTAGGGCAATACATAGATTTGCGTAGTGCCGGCCGCCTTGACGCGGGCCAGCGCGGCGTCGTTCTCCTCCTGGGCGATGCCGCGCTCGTACACCGTGGCGGAGTGCATGGCCCCCTCCAGGATGGCGCGCAGATCGGCGGGCAGGCTTTCCCAGAAGGCCTTGTTGACGATGACCGCGTAGCCCAGGTAACCGTGATCGGAAAGGGTCAGGTGCTTCTGCACCTCGTGCATGCGCTGCGTGGCCAGATTCGACAGAGGATTCTCGGTGCCGTCCACCACGCCCTGGCGCAAGGCCTCGTGGGCGTCGGAGAACGCCATCACCCGCGGCTGCGCGCCAAGGGTGCGCATCTGCGCCTCGATCACCCGCGAGGACTGGATACGCATCTTCAGGCCCTGGAAATCCTCGACCCGGCGCAGGGGGGTATTCGCGCTCATCTGCTTGAAGCCGTTGTCCCAATAGGCCAGGCCCTTGACGCCGCGTTCCGCCAGCATGGCGAACAGCCGCGCGCCGACTTCGCCGTCCATCACCCGGTGCAGGGTTTCCAGGTTGGGAAAGATATAGGGCAGATCGAACAGCTCGAAGGCGTGCACGCCCAGGGGCCCGAACTTGGCCAGGGACGGTGCCAGCATGTGCACCGCGCCCAGGCGCAGCGCCTCCATTTCCGTGCGGTCCTGGTAGAGCTGGCCGGCGGCATACACCTCCACCCTGACCCGGCCGCGGCTGCGCTCCTCGGCCAGTTTCTTGAAATATTCGGCGGCCTTGCCCTTGGGCGTGTCGGGGACCACCACATGGGAGAACTTGATGACGATGGGCTCGGCCGCCTGAGTGGCGCAGGCGGCGAGTGCCAGCAGCAGGGCGAACAGGGTTGCGCGCGATGACATGACGAAGACATCCTCGATGCGGGAGCGATGATTGATCCTAGACCCGCCGGCACGGATCACAAGCAGAACCTTGCCGCCGCCCGAGCGCTTCCGGTCGGGCGGCGGCGGTCCGATCAGCTTGCTACATCATGCCCAGCGTGCGCGGCAGCCACAGCGACAGGGGCGGGTAGTAGGTGACGATCATCAGGAACACCAGCATGGTGAGCAGCCACGGCCACACCGCGATGGACATCTCGGTCAGGCCCAGCTTGCTGATGCCGCTCGCCACATACAGGTTGAGGCCCACCGGCGGCGTGATCATGCCGATCTCCATGTTCACCGTGATCATCACGCCGAAATGCACCGGATCGATGCCCAGGGCCATGGCGATGGGGAACAGGATGGGCGCGGTGATGAGGATGATGGAAGACGGCTCCATGAAGTTGCCCATGAGCAGCAGCAGGATGTTCACCGCCAGCAGGAAGCCGACCACGCCGAGGCCGCTGGTCATCAGCCAGTCCGAGATCTGCTGCGGGATGTTCTCGTGCGTCAGCAGGAAGGAGAACAGCACCGCGTTGGTGATGATGTACAGCAGCATGGCGCTCATGTTGGCCGAGGCCAGCAGCACCTTGGGCACGTCGCGGATGGAGAAGTCCCGGTACACGAA
This sequence comes from Betaproteobacteria bacterium, assembly GCA_016873935.1. Lineage (GTDB taxonomy): Bacteria > Pseudomonadota > Gammaproteobacteria > Burkholderiales > Thiobacillaceae > PFJX01. The sequence goes on from VGVT01000015.1 coordinate 10,624, forward strand.
CACCACCACGATGAAGGCGTAGACCGCGCTCATCGCCGCCGCCTCGGTGGGCGTGAACAGGCCGGAATAGATGCCGCCCATCACCACGATGATCAGCATCAGCCCCCAGATGGCCTCGCGGAAGGCCTTCCAGCGTTGCCCCCAGGTGGCCCGCGGCTCGCGCGGATAGCCGTTCTTCTTGGCGCGGTACCAGGTGGTGAACAGCAGCATGGAAGCCAGCACCAGGCCGGGGATGACACCAGCCATGAACAGGGCGCCGATGGAGCTGTTGGTGGACACCGCGTACATCACCATGACGATGGACGGCGGGATGAGGATACCCAGGGCGCCGGAACTGGCCACCACGCCGGCCCCGAAGCGCCTGGGATAGCCGGCCTTGAGCATGGCCGGCAGCAGGATGGAGCCGATCGCCACGACGGTGGCCGGGCTGGAGCCGGACACCGCCGCGAACAGGGCGCAGGCCACCACCGCGCCGAGGCCGAGACCGCCGTGCCAGTGCCCCACCAGCGATGTGGCGAAGCGGATCATGCGCTTGGCCACACCACCGTGGGTAAGGAAGTTGCCGGCCAGGATGAAGAACGGGATGGCCATGATCTCGAACTTCTCGATGCCGGTGAACAGCTTCAAGGCCACCGCGTCGATGGGGACCTGGGTCAGGGTATAGAGGAAGGTCAGCACCGTCAGGCCGAGGGCGATGGAGATCGGCATGCCGGTGAGCATGAGCACGGCCAGCAGGCCGAAGATGATCAGTTCGGTCATGGCCGCTTCTCCTTGTCCGCGTCCTTGCTTTCCTCGCCCAGCAGGGGTTCTTTCAGTTCGTGCGGGTGCAGAGCGTCGTCCATGCGGTAGATGCGGTCATCTTCGCCGGGTTTGGGCGGTGTCGCCTCATCCTCCACCCCGGACACCTTGCCGTGGTCGTGGTGCGGCAGTTCGCCGGTGCGCAGGAAGCTCCAGGTCACCTGCAGGAAGCGGAAGCACATCAGGGAGGAACCCAGGGGAATCGCCGAATAGACGATCCAGGTGGGCCATTCCAGGTCCGGGGTGGTGGGTCCCTCGGGGATGTCGCCGACATCCAGGCCGCGCCAGGTCAGCCAGGCGTAATGGGCGCCGTTCTCCCAGACGAAATGGGCGCCGAGGACCGCGATGACGCCGGTGAAGAAGGCGCCGGCGAGCAGGCCGATGACGATGAAGACACCGCGCTTGCGGTCGCTCAACTGGTTGATGAGCACGTCGACGCCGACGTGGATGCCGGTGCGCACGCCGTAGGCCGCGCCGAACTTGGCCATCCACACGAACAGGATGATGGTCAGTTCCTGCGCCCAGGCCAGGTTGAGCTGGATCAGCCAGTCCTGCACGGCCTCGGAGGGAATCCAGTTGGAACTGGCGAGGTAGCGGTGCACCACCGCCGTGAAGGTGATCAGCGTGGCGGCGCCGATGAGGAGGGAGATGAAGATCTCCTCCAGGTGATCGAGGATCTTCATGAACATGGCGGCATCCCGAGGCTGTGTCCGGCACCCTCACCCGGATGGACACCATCCAGGCTGGGCCTGGATGGACGCGGGCGAGGGGACGCGGTCGGTTTGTGGGTGAAGCCGGGGCTTACAGCTTGGACGGATCGAAGCCGGTTTCCTTGTAGATGCGCTGCACCATCTCCACGCCCAGGCGGTCATCCATCTTCTCGTGGACGCTCACCAGGGCCTTCTTCAAGGCGGCCTTCTCGGCGGCGGTGGGCGTGTAGATCGTGGTCTTGCCCGACTTGCGCACCGCCTCCAGGGACTCGTCGTTCTCCTGCTTGGCAATCTTGTTGGCGTACTCGGTGGATTCCTTCATGGCCTGCTCGAGCTGCGCGCGGATGTTGGCGGGCAGGCCCTCCCAGAACTTCTTGTTGGTGATCACCGCGTAGCCCAGGTAGCCGTGCTCGGTCAGCGACAGGTGCTTCTGCACCTCGTGCATCTTCTGGGTGTAGAGGTTGGAGATGGGATTCTCGGTGCCGTCCACCACGCCGGTCTGCAGGGCCTGGTAGACCTCGGAGAAGGCCATCACCTGGGGCAGCGCGCCGAGGGCGCGCATCTGCGCGTCGAGCACCTTGGAGGACTGGATGCGCATCTTCAGGCCGCGGAAATCAGCCGGCGTCTTCAGCGGCTTGTTCGCCGAGAAGGACTTGAAGCCGTTGTCCCAGAAAGTCAGGCCCTTGACGCCCTTGGGTTCCAGGCGGTTGAGCAGTTCGCGGCCGATGGGGCCCTGCGTGACCTTATTGAGTTCCTGGTAGTTGTCGAAGATGTAGGGCAGATCGAAGACCTCGAATTCCTTCACGCCCAGGGGGCCGAACTTGGCCAGTGACGGCGCCAGCAACTGCACCGCGCCGAGCTGCAGGGCCTCCATCTCCTCCTTGTCCTTGTACAGGGTGCTGTTCGGGTACACCTCCACCTTCACCGCGCCCTTGGTCAGCGCCTCGGCGCGCTGCTTGAAGTAATCCGCCGCCTTGCCCTTGGGCGTGTTCTTCGCCACCACGTGGGCGAACTTGATGACGATGGGTTCGGAAGCCTGGGCGGCGAAAGCGGCAAGGCCCAGAGCCAGGGCGAGCAAGGAAGAACGCAGACGCATGAGATTCCCCTCAAAAAAGTCCGGTCGGAAGGATGTGGGGAGATCGCCCGCAAGCCGCTCCTCAGCGGATAAGCGACTCCTTATAGAGCATCCTAAAGCGGCCGCAACACGAACACAAGGTGGAATCAGCCGACTTCTTGACCAGGGCGAAGACTGATGACCGGCCACCCCCTCTGCTCGGCATGGGCTTTCAGGGTGGGGTCCGGGTCCACCGCCACGGGGTGATGTACCCGCTGCAACAGGGGCAGGTCGTTGAGGGAATCGCTGTAGAACCAGCTTTCCTCCACGTCCGCCCAGGTCCTTCCGCGCTCCGTCAGCCATTGCTCCAGGCGTGCCACCTTGCCCTCCCTGAAGGACGGCGTGCCGTAGGGCCTGCCGCTGAACTCGCCGCCCACCACTTCCGGCTCGGTGGCGATCAGGTGCGGCACGCCCAGATGGGCGGCGATGGGCGCGGTGACGAAACTGTTGGTGGCGGTGACGATCACACACACGTGGTCGGCGTGCCGACGCAGCAGTTCCGGGGTGCCGGCGGCGACCATGGGCACGATCCGGCGCGCCATGAATTCCCGGTGCCAGATGTCGAGCTGGGTGCGCGGGTGGCGCGCCAGCGGCCTCAACTGGAAATCCAGGAATTCGAGGATATCCAGGCTGCCGGCCTTGTATTGATCGTAGAACGCCTGGTTGCGGGCCTCGTAGACCTCGCGGTCGAGCACGCCCTTCTCGATGAGGAACTGGGCCCATTCGAAATCGGAGTCGCCGGCCAGCAGGGTGTTGTCCAGGTCGAACAGGGCGAGGCGCATGGGCAAGTCGTGGTGCCGTTTAGAATCGGGTCATTGTAGCCGAGGCCGAATATGGACCTTATTTCCGCCAACCTGCCGCATTCCCTGCTCTGGGGCGTCTGGGTGCCCGCCCTCCTGCTCGGTCTTCTTGTCGCCCTGCGCGCGGGCTGGGGCATGCTGCGCGACGCCGGCAACCTCAACATCTTCCTCGCCGCCACCGTCGCGGTGCTGGGGCTCTGGCTGATCAAGACCGGCGTCAAGCCGGGCCTGAGCTTCCATCTGCTGGGCGCCACCGCCCTCACCCTCATGTTCCGTCCCCTGTTCGCGCTGCTGGCGCTGGCCCTGGTCACCGCCGCGATCTCGCTGTGGCGGGGCGAATACGCCAGCTTCGCCGCCAACTGGCTGATCATGGGGGCGGTGCCGGTGGCGGTGTCATGGCTGCTGTTCCGGCTCATCGACCGCAAGCTGCCCAATCACTTCTTCATCTACGTCTTCCTTAACGCCTTCTTCGGCGCCGCCCTCGCCATCGCCGCCGTCGGCCTGGCGTCCACCGCCTTCCTGGCGGCGGCGGGGGCCTATGGCCTGGACTACCTGCTGGAGGAATACCTGCCCTACTACCTGCTCATCGCCTGGAGCGAAGCCTTCGCCACCGGCATGCTGATCACCCTGATGGTGGTCTACAAGCCCGCCTGGGTCGCCACCTTCGACGACCGTCGCTATCTGATGGGCAAGTAGAGAGTAGCGAGTAGTGAGTAGTGAGTAGCGAGTAGCGAGTAGCGAGTAGGGCGGATTAGCCGAAGGCGCTTGCACCCGTCAGGGTGTAATCCGCCGGATGCGCTACCTGGGTTATTGCGGCGCGGCGGGTTCGTAGACGAAGTACAGGCGCACACCGCCGATCAGCGCGTCCCCCGGCAAGCGGCGCCCCGGTTCGGTTTCCATCAAGACTTCGACCAGCCCAACGCTGGCTTCCTCGCCCTGGCCGGCACCCGCCTTCAGCGTCGGGGCGGGCAGTTGCCAGGTGGCGCTGGTGGTCTTGCCCGGCTCGCCGCGCAGGACAGTGGGGCCGAGCGGGATCGCGGCCGTGGCGCAATCCGAGGCCAGGCCTTGCACGGCCGTGGTGTCGCCGCGGCCGAGGCGTTCCAGCGCCGCGCGCAGGGCGTCGCGGTGGCCGCAGAGGACTCGCGTGCTCTGACGCGCCGACACCGGCTCCTGTCCTTCCGGCAGGCTGAGGCTCAGGCTCCATGGCGCCGTGTCGCTCCATTCCGCCGGCGCCTCCACGCGCAGGGTCCCGCGCACCTCCCAGGCCGAGCGCGCCGAATTCTCGCTGGCGTCGCGCCAGACATAACCGTCCATGAACCATTCGACGCCGGATTCCCCATAGCGCAGGCCATGGCCGGTGAGCATGCCGTCCCCCAGGTGGCGGACCTCCGCCACGGTCCGCTGCTCCAACTCCTCGGCGGCGACTTGCGCGCGGTAGGCGTGCGTGCGCAACCAGCGCTCGGGGGGCGCCTGGGTCGAGGTGCGGGGGGCTTGGCTCGCTTGGGTTGGTTTTGGCTCGCCGGCGGCGAAACGGATGCCGTCGAGCAGTTGCCGGGCCGGCGCCGGCAGCGTGGTCGCCGTGCCCGGCACGAAGACCAGCAGGCTGTAGGCGCGGCCAGCGTGGACGGTGACCAGCTGGAAGACCCCCATGCCCTGCTCCTGGGCGGGCCGGCGCAGGCCGCGCCAGCGCGCGCCGTCGGCTTCCTGCCAGTACACCAGCACGGACTTGCCGTAATTGGCATGCCAGAAGCGGGTGAGGCGGTCGTAGTAGGCGTCGGCGTCGCCGCGCACGACCGGCGCCGTCCGCAGCACGACGACCTGCAAGAGATTCTCCGGCTCCGCCGCGCGTTCGAGGATGAAGGCGTCGTCGGTGGTTTCCTGGTCGGCGCTGCCCCGCCGCCAGGCGGCGTCCTCGGGCAGGCAGAGGGCGTGCACGCAAAGCGGCGCGCTTGCCGCCGGGCCCGCCGCGTAGGCCCACAGCATGCAGAACAACCCGATCCCGGCCAAGCTCCTGCCATTCATGCTAAAACGGCGCCCCATGTTCGAACCAGCCATCACGATACCCGAGCTCGCCTTCCCCGAGCACCTGCCCGTTTGCGCCCGCCGCGAGGACATCGCCGCCGCCCTCCTCGGCCACCAAGTAGTCATCGTCTGCGGCGAGACCGGCTCCGGCAAGACCACCCAGTTGCCGAAGATCGCCCTCGCCACCGGGCGTGGCCGGGTTGGCCAAGGCGGGGGCCGCGTCGGCATGACCCAGCCCCGCCGCATCGCCGCCAAGAGCGTGGCCGCGCGCATCGCCGAGGAGACGAAGACGCGCCTGGGCGGCCTGGTGGGCTGGCAGGTGCGCTTCACCGACCAGGTGGGGCCGGAGTCCCGCATCAAAGTCATGACCGACGGCATCCTGCTGGCGGAAACCCAGTCCGACCCAGAATTCCGCAACTACGACACCCTGATCCTGGACGAGGCGCACGAGCGCAGCCTCAACATCGATTTCCTGCTGGGCTACCTGAAAACCCTGCTGCCGCGACGGCCTGACTTGAAGCTGGTGATTTCCTCCGCGACCCTGGAGGCGGACCGCTTCTCCGCCTACTTCGGCGGCGCGCCGGTGGTGGAAGTGTCGGGCAGGACGTATCCGGTGGAGGTGCGCTATCGACCGCCCGCACCCCCCTCCCCGCCTCCCCCCCTCAAGGGTGGAGGCGTCACTCCCTCCCCCTTGAGGGTGGAGGGCAGGGGTGGGGGTGGCAGCAAGCAGGAGGAAGAACCCGATCTCGACCAGTCCCTGCTCGACGCCGTCGACGAACTCGCCCGCGAAGGCCCCGGCGACATCCTGGTTTTCCTGCCCGGCGAACGGGAGATCCGCGAGGCCCAGGAGTCGCTGCGCAAGCACCATCCGCCGCACACGGAAATCCTGCCCCTGTTCGCCCGCCTGTCGGTGGCCGAGCAGGAAAAGGTGTTCCAGCCGCACGGCGGCCGCCGCATCGTGCTGGCCACCAACGTCGCGGAAACCTCGCTCACCGTACCCGGCATCCGCTACGTGGTGGACGCCGGCCTGGCGCGGGTGAAGCGCTATTCCCTGCGCAACAAGATCGAGCAACTGAAGATCGAGAAGGTGGCCCAGGCCGCCGCCAACCAGCGCGCCGGCCGCTGCGGCCGGGTGGCGGCGGGGGTCTGCATCCGCCTCTACGACGAGCAGGACTTCCTGTCACGGCCCCAGTACACCACGCCGGAACTGCTGCGCTCCTCCCTGGCCGGCGTCATCCTGCGCATGAAGTCCCTGCGCCTGCCGGAGATCGACGCCTTTCCCTTCCTCGACCCGCCGGAATCCAAGCGGGTGCGCGACGGCCAGCAGTTGCTCGTCGAGCTGGGCGCCCTGGACGAGGCCGGCCACCTGACCTCCATCGGCCAACAACTCGCCCACCTGCCCGTCGACCCGCGCATCGGCCGCATGCTCATCGCCGCCCGCGACAAGGCCTGCCTGGCCGAGATGCTGGTCATCGCCGCCTATCTCTCGGTGCAGGACCCGCGCGACCGCCCCCTGGAACGCCAGGAGGCCGCCGACCATAAGCACAGGCGCTTCGTCGACGAGAACTCGGATTTCGTCAGCCTGCTCAACCTCTGGCGGCACATCGACCAGCTCAACGTCCACCGCAAGTCCCAGCGCAAGTTCCGCGAGGCCCTGCAAGCCGACTTCCTCTCCCCCAACCGGGTGCGGGAATGGCGGGATGTGTTCGGGCAGTTGAGTACCCAGGTGAAGGAGCTCGGATGGAGGGTGGAAGGGAAAGAGGAGGTAAAGGGGCAGGACGTAAAGGGGGAAGGGGGAAGGGTCAAGGGTGAAAACCAGGAGGCCGCGCCCACCCTTCACCCTTCACCCTTCCCCCTTCACCAATACGCCCCTCTGCACCAGGCCCTCCTGCCCGGCCTGCTCGGCAACCTCGGCATGCTCACCGAGGACGGCGTCTATCTCGGCGCCCGCGACATGAAGTTCGCCCTCTTTCCCGGCTCCGGCGTCAAGAAAAAGCCCAAGTGGGTCATGGCCGCCGAGATCGTCGAGACGCGCCGGGTCTATGCCCGCACGGTGGCGAAGATCGAGCCGGAATGGATCGAACACGCCGCGCGCCACCTGCTCAAGGTGAGCTATGCCGATGCGCATTGGGCGAAGAAGCCCGCGCACGTGGCGGCGAGCATGCGCGCCACGCTCTACGGCCTGCCGGTGGTGAACGGACGCAAGGTGCATTACGGCCCCATCGACCCGGTGAAGTCGCGCGAACTCTTCATCCGCGGCGCCCTGGTGGAGGGCGAGTACGAGTGCCGCGCGCCCTTCTTCCTGCACAACCGCAAGCTGCTGGAGGAGATCGACGACCTCGCCCACCGCTCCCGCAACGCCCGCGTCGCGGTGGACGAGGAAACCCTGTTCCGCTGGTTCGACGACCGCATCCCGGAAGGCATCCACAACGGCGCTGCCTTCGAGAAGTGGCGCCGTGAGGCGGAGGCGAAATCGCCGCGCCTGCTGCACCTGTCCCGCGCCGACCTGCTCGATCAGCGTGGCGCCGACGCCGCCGACTTCCCGCCGGAACTGGACCTCTCCGGCGTGCGCTTTCCCCTCGCCTACCGCTTCGACCCGGGCGCCGAGGACGACGGCGTCACCCTGCTGGTTCCCCTCGCCGCCCTCAACCAGGTGCCCGCCACTCCTTGCGAATGGCTGGTGCCGGGCCTGCTGGAGGAAAAGATCGCCGCCCTCATCAAGGTCCTGCCCCAGTCCATCCGCCGCGCCTTCGTGCCGGTGCCAGAGTTCGCCCGCGCCGCCGCCGCGGCGCTGGCAAGCGGGAAGTCGGGAGTGGGAAGTGGGGAAAACCGTTCAACTCCCACTCTCCACTCCCCACTTTCCACTCTCCAGGACGCATTGGCCGACTTCCTCACCCGCGCCACCGGCCAGCCCATCCCCCGCGACGCCTGGCGGCCGGAGGCGCTGCCGCCGCACCTGGCCATGAACTACCGGGTGCTCGACAGCCAAAACCGCATCCTCGCGGAAGGCCGCGACCTCTCCGCCCTGCGCCGGCAACTGGGCGGCCAGGCCAGCGAGAGCCTGCGCCAGGCCGCCGCCCCCGGCGAGCGCGAGGACATCACGCGCTGGGACTTCGGCGATCTGCCGGAGCGGGTCGAAATCCAGAGCGGCGGCCGCCAGGTGGCGGCGTTTCCCAGCCTGGTGGAAGAGGCCGGCGGCATCCGCCTGCGCCTGCTGGACAGTCCTGCCGTGGCGCGGGAAAAACACCGGCGCGGCGTCTGCCGCCTGGTCTGGCAGAACTTCCCCGACCTGCTGAAGCAGACCGAGAAGGACCTGGCCCAGCGCCTGAAGGGCGCCGCCCTGCACTATCTGATGCTGGACAAGTCACTGTCCGCCGAGGCCCTGAGCCGCGACGTCCTCTTCGCCGCCGTCCGTTCCGCCCTGGCCGGAGATCCGGCCGAACTGCGTCGGCAGACCGCCTTCGAAAGCGCCGCGCAGACGGCGCGCGCCCGGCTGCCCGAGGCGGCACGCGAAACTGCGCGGCTGGCTGCCGAATGCCTGGAGCACGCGCATCGCCTCAGCCAGTTCCTGGCCAAGCCCAATGCGGCCAGGGAAACGCTGACGGACCTGCGCGAACAACTGCGCGGCCTGGTCTTCCCCGGCTTCATCGCACAACTGCCGCCGGAGCTGCTGCTCCACCTGCCGCGCTACCTGCGCGCCATGCAGCGGCGCCTGGACAAGCTGGCCAGCCACCCGGCGCGTGACACCCAGCACATGCGTGCCATGGCGCCGCTGCTCACCCAGTACCAGGCCCGCCGCAAACGCCAGGAGGAGGCCGGCGGTGTCACGCCGGAACTGGAGGATTTCCGCTGGCGGCTGGAGGAATTGCGCGTCTCCCTGTTCGCCCAGGAGTTGAAGACGCCGGAGCCGGTGTCGGTGAAACGCCTGGAGAAACGCTGGGCGGAAATCCTGGCCTGAGCGGACAACTCAAGTTCGGCGGCCCTGCTGCCGTTATCGCGGCATCACTCAAGCCTCCCCTGGAGACCCGATTGGGACTGAACACCATCACCGGCACGGTGACCGCCAAGATCATGGCCTTCACCGCCCTGCTCTTCCTGGTCCTGCTGACCGCCTCGCTGATCCACTCGCATTACAGCGAAAACAATCTGGCCGAGGCATTCACCACCGACAAGGTGAAGGATCTGGCCGACGGCTATTTCGACGGCCTCAACAAGCTGATGCTGACCGGCGGCATGGATACCCGGGAGGAGTTAAAGAAACAGGTGGCCGGCCAGACCAATGTGTTGGAGGCGCGGGTCATCCGCGGCGAGGGCATCACCGGCCAATACGGTCCCGGCAAGGAGGGTGAACAGGCCCGCGACGACCTCGACCGCGCCGCCCTCGGAGGCGAGGAGATCGTGCGCTTCGAGCAGGCCGAGGCAGGCCGCCGCCTCGTCATCATCCGCCCCTACAAGGCCACCGAGCAGACCCGCGGCGTCAATTGCATGGGCTGCCACAGCGTGCCCGCCGGCAGTGTGCTGGGCGCGGTGCGCATCACCTACGACCTGGCGCCGGTGGATGCGCGCATCCGCAATTCCGGCCTGCAAAGCCTGGCCATCCACCTGGCCCTGTTCCTCATCGGCATGGGTCTGCTGTCGGTCGCCTTTGGCCGCGTCGTCGCCCAGCCGGTGCGCCATCTCACCGATTTCATGCGGCGCATCGAGGAGCAGTCCGACCTGTCCCTGCGCGTGCCCGTGCGCGGCCGCGACGAAATCGCCGAGGCGGGCATCGCCTTCAACAACATGCTGCGGCGCTTCGCCGGCATCATCGAGCAGGTGCGCGGCGCCACCCATCACCTGGCCGGCGTCGCCGGCCAACTGGTCGACGTCTCCAGCCAGACCCAGAACGGCGTGCAACGCCAGCTTGCCGATACCGAACTCCTGGCCGCCACCCTGCACCAGCTCGCCGGCACCGTGCAGGAGGTGGCGCAAAACACCCGCGAGGCGGCGGCCGCCGCCAACCAGGCCGACGGCGAGGCGCGCGATGGCGCGGCCACCGCCACCCAGGCCCTGGACGCGATCTCCGCCATGTCGCAGCAACTGGAACAGGCGGTGGGGGTGATCCAGCGCCTGGACACCGACAGCCGCGACATCGGCCGCGTCATCGGCCTCATCCGCGAGATCGCCGAACAGACCAACCTGCTCGCCCTCAACGCCGCCATCGAGGCGGCGCGCGCCGGCGAACAGGGCCGCGGCTTCGCCGTGGTGGCGGACGAGGTGCGCACCCTGGCGCAGCGCACGCAGTCCGCGACCCAGGAAATCGAGACCATCATCGTCAAGGTCCAGGGCCGCGCCCAGGAAGCCGTGGGCGCCATCCAGACCGCCGAGCAGAAAACCGAATCCAGCGTGAACAGCGTGCGCGAGAGCGCCAACGCCCTCTCCACCATCTCCGGCTCGGTCGGCGTCATCAACCGCATGAACGCGCAGATCGCCGGCGGTTCGGGCGAACAGAGCAAGGTCGCCGAAAACATCAGCCGCAAGATCGGCGACATTGGTTCGGTGGCCCAGGAAGCCGCCGGCCATGCCCGCGACACCGAGGAAGCCAGCCGCCAGTTGGCCCGCCTCGCCGAGGAACTGGAACAGCTTCTCAACCAGTTCAGGGTCTAGGAGCCTCTCCTCCAGCGCTCCCGGCCGGCGACCTCCTCCCGCCGGCCGCCCATCTCAGCCCCCCGCGCGGGGGCTTTCTTTTATGACCGGCTGCGTGCCGACCCCTGCTGTTCCCGGCGGCCTTGCGGATAGAATCCGCGCATGAAGATCGCTATTGCCCAGATGAATCCCGTGGTCGGCGACCTCGACGGCAACGCCGGCCGCATCGTCGTCCTTGCCCGCAAGGCCGTCGAAGCGGGCGCCGAACTGCTGGTCACGCCGGAGCTGGCCCTGTGTGGCTATCCGCCGGAGGATCTGGCCCTGCGTTCCGATTTCTATGCCGAATGCGCCCGCGCCCTGGCGGCCCTGGCGGCGGCACTGCCAGCGGAGATCTGCGTGCTGGCGGGCCACCCGCTGATGGAGGGGGAAAACCGTTACAACGCGGCCTCGGTTTTGCGCGATGGCGGCATCGTCGCCACCTACCGCAAGCAGAAGCTGCCCAACCATTCGGTGTTCGACGAGCTGCGCACCTTCCAGGCCGGCACCGAGGCCTGCGTGTTCGCATGCGCCGGCGTGCATTTCGGCGTCAACCTGTGCGCCGACATCTGGGAACCCGGCCCGGCCACGCAGGCCCGCGAAGCCGGTGCCCAGGTGCTGCTGGTGGCGAACGCTTCGCCCTTCCACATGAACAAGCAGCAGGAACGTTTCGATGTGGCGCGCGCACGCATCGCCGAGTGCGGCCTGCCGCTGGTCTACGTCAACATGGTGGGCGGCCAGGACGAACTGGTGTTCGACGGCACCTCCTTCTGCATGGACGCGGCGGGCACCGTCACCGCGCAGTTCCCCGCCTTCGACGAGGGGCTGCACATCGTCGAACTGGCCGACGGCGTCGCCCGCGGCGAGATCACCCCCCTGCCCGCGTGCGAAGCCTCGGTGTACAAGGCCCTGGAGGTCGGCGTGCACGACTACGTGGTGAAGAACGGTTTTCCCGGCGCCATCCTGGGCCTGTCCGGCGGCATCGATTCCGCCCTCACCCTGACGGTGGCGGTGGATGCCCTGGGCGCCGAGCGGGTGCGCGCGGTGATGATGCCCTCCGAGTTCACCGCCGGCATCAGCCTGGAGGATGCCCAGCGGCTCGCCGACAACCTGGGCGTGAAGTACGACGTGCAGCCCATCAAGCGCATGTACGACGTCTTTCTGGAAGAACTGGCCGACGAATTCGACGACCTGCCCTTCGACCAGACCGAGGAGAACATCCAGGCCCGGGTGCGCGGCGTGCTGCTCATGGCGCTGTCCAACAAGTTCGGCCCGCTGGTGCTGACCACCGGCAACAAGAGCGAGATGGCCAGCGGCTACGCCACCCTCTACGGCGACATGGCCGGCGGCTTCGCGGTGCTCAAGGACGTGGCGAAGACCCTGGTCTGGCGCCTGTCCCGCTACCGCAACACCGTCTCGCCGGTGATTCCGGAGCGCATCATCACGCGGCCGCCCAGCGCCGAACTGCGCGCCGACCAGTGCGATCAGGACAGCCTGCCGCCCTATGACATCCTCGACGCCATCATGGAGCGCTACGTGGAGCAGGACATGGCGCCGCGCGACATCGTCGCGGCCGGCTTCGCCGAGGCCGACGTACGCCACGTGGTACGCCTCATCGACCGCTCGGAATACAAGCGCCGCCAGGCGCCGCCGGGCATCCGCATCACGCCGCGCGGCTTCGGACGCGACCGCCGCTACCCCATCACCAACCGCTACAAGGCCCCGTTCTAGGAGACCCCCATGAAGAAGATCGAAGCCATCATCAAACCCTTCAAGCTCGACGAGGTGCGCGAGGCCTTGTCCACTTTGGGGGTGTCCGGCCTCACCGTCACCGAGGTGAAGGGCTTCGGCCGCCAGAAGGGTCACACCGAGCTGTATCGCGGCGCCGAGTACGTGGTGGATTTCCTGCCCAAGGTGAAGATCGAGCTGGTGGTGGCCGACGCCATGGCGGAAGCCGCCCTCGACGCCATCGTCAAGTCCGCCCGCACCGGCAAGATCGGCGACGGCAAGATCTTCGTCAGCAACGTCGACCAGGTGGTGCGCATCCGCACCGGCGAGACGGGCGAGGCGGCGGTCTAGGAGCGGATAGGGCTCTGTTCGCGTTGCGTGTGGGGATTCCATGCGCTGCCGTCTTTTCGGCAACCATCGACGATTCCCCGGCGAAGTTTCTCCATCACCCCCTGTGAAAAATCCATAACCCTATGTTTTGATTGATTTCTATAGCCTGGCATGAGAACTGCATAGGTCTGCTCAGTTTATTTCTGATGTTGGAGACGACCATGCGCAAGTCCTTCACTCACCTGATGCTGCTCGCTGGGTTGAGCCTTTCCTTCGGGGCGCAAGCCATTGCCATCAATGGAAAGCTGAATGACTGGGGGGTGAAGAAGAATGCGGGCGCCGCAGGCTGGATTCCTCACCAGGGAATCGAATACACCATCGAGGACCAGACCGGCAATGCCAATACCTACCTGAACCCCGGATGGGGCGGGCAGGCTTACGACGCCGAGGCCCTGTACGCGGTCATCCAGGGCAATTACCTGTACATCGCCCTGGCCACGGGACATAACCCCAATACGCGGCAAGACCCGGGGCGCAACAGCTACGGTGCCGGCGATTTCGCCATCGATTTCGGCAAGGACGGCATATACGAACTGGCGATCAACATCCGGCATGTGAACGCGAGTGGCGTCAAGGACGACTTCGGCGTGGAGGGCGGGGTATACATGAGCCCGACCTGGGCCATGGGGCTGTTCGCGGAGTCGGATGCCAACTATCCGACCCCGACCACCAAGCGCCCCGCCTATCTGACCGGTGGTACACAAATCGGCGTCGCCGAACTGATGTACACGACGGCGGGAGAAGCCGGCTATGGCCAGTACATCAATGACCTGCATTATTTCTACGAAATGAAGGTGGATCTGGATCTGCTGACGCTCGCGGGTTGGGACAACAATAACTTCAACATCCACTGGACGATGAATTGCGGCAACGACAGCATCTGGGTCGATCCGCCGCCCGGCGTGCCCGAGCCCGCCACCCTGGCCCTGTTGCCGCTCGGCCTGCTCGGCCTGGTGGCGATGCGCCGGCGCGGTTCAAGCCAGGACGCGGCGTAGCCGGGCGACCGCCTCGCCGATGCGCTGTAGGGAGGTGGTGTAGGCGAAGCGGACGTGGCGGTCGGCGGCGTGGGTGCCGAAGTCCGTGCCCGGGGTGACGGCCACGCCGGCCTCCAGCAGCAGTTTCTCGGCGAAGGCTTCGGCCTCCATGCCGAAGGCGTCGATGCCCGCATAGACGTAAAACGCCCCCTGCGGCGCGGCGCCGACGCGGAACCCCAGGCTTTGCAGTTGTGGCAGCAGCCAATCCCGACGTTCGCGCAGTTCGGCTTTCCTCTGTTCCAGCAGCGCGCGGGTGTCCGGCGCCAGCGCCGCCAGGGCGGCGTGCTGGGCGACGGTGGGGGCGGAGAGGAAAACATTCTGGGCGACGCGGTCGATGGCCGGCATCAGGCTGGGCGGCGCCAGCATCCAGCCCAGGCGCCAGCCGGTCATCAGCCAGTATTTCGAGAAGCTGTTGAGGACGATGACGTCCTCGCCCAGACCGGCGGCGCTGGGCGGCGCATCCCCGTAGACCAGTTCGTGGTAGATCTCGTCGACCAGCAGGTGGCCGCCGCGCGCGCGCACCAGGGCGTGGATGGCGCGCAGTTCATCTTGCGGAATCAGGGTACCGGTGGGGTTGCCGGGATTCGCCACCAGCACGCCGCGGGTATGCGGCCCCCAGTGCCGGGCGACCAGATCGGCGCTGAGTTGGTAGCCGGTGTCCGGGCCGACCGGCACGCCGACGCCGCGCGCCTCGACGAGACGGGCGAAATGCCGGTTGCAGGGATAGCCAGGATCCGCCAGCAGGATTTCCTCGCCGGGGTCGAACAACACCGCCATCGCCAGCAACAGGGCGCCGGAAGCGCCCGGCGTGACGCAGACGCGGCCCGCGTCGAGTTCGACGCCGTGCCGCTCGCGGTAGTAGCCGGCAATGGCCCGGCGCAGTTCGGGCAAGCCCAGGGCCGGGGTGTAATGCGTCTGTCCGGCTCGCAGGGCGGCGATGCCGGCCTCGACGATGGGCGGCGGCGTGGCAAAGTCCGGCTCGCCCACTTCCATGTGCACGATGTCGTGGCCGCGCGCCTGCAATTCGCGCGCGCGCGCGAGGATGGCCATGACGCGGAAGGGTTCGATGTCCTGGGCGCGGCGGGTGGGTGCGGGCATGTGGGCAAGGGTGGAGGCGTCCTCCGCGCGACTGCGGGGAGTGCCAGCATGATAGGAGGCTTTCTCGGCCGGCCCAAGACTTCTTCGGCGCGATCCGCCGCGCGCATCGCGGATAATGCAGGCCGCCCCCGCCCAACCCCCTCCCCCGCGCCATGTCCTCCAGCGATTACCTCTATGCCGCCGGCGTCCTGCTGCTGGCGTACTTCGTGCGCGGCATTTCCGGCTTCGGTTCCGGCCTCGTCGCGGTGCCGCTGCTGGCCCTGCGTTTTCCGCTGACGCAGGTGGTGCCGTTCATGCTCATCGCCGACTTCGCCGCCTCGGCCCTGGTCGGCGGGCTGAATTTCCGGCGCGTCGAGTGGGCGGAGATCCGCCGTCTGCTGCCGGCCACCCTGGTGGGCGTGGCGCTCGGCACCAGCCTGCTGGTGTCGCTGCCGGCCAGCGTCCTGCTGTCGGTGCTGGGCGGTTTCATCCTGCTGTTCGCCGTGCGCGGTCTGCTCTCGCAAGCCGGTCCCTTCACCCCCGCCTCGCCGCGCTGGGCCTGGCCCGCAGCCCTCTCCGGCGGTGCGGTGAGCGGGCTGTTCGGTACCGGCGGCCCGCCCTACGTGATCTATCTCTCGCACCGCATCCGCGACAAGTCGGCCCTGCGCGCCACCCTTTCGGCCCTGTTCTTCCTGGAAGGCCTGCTGCGCATCCTCGCCTTCCTGGCGGCAGGCCTGTTGTGGAGCACGACGGTGTGGTGGCACAGCCTGCTGGCGGCGCCCCTCATCCTCGCCGCGCTGTTTGCCGGCAGCCACGTACACACGCGCCTGAGCGACGCGCAGATGCTGCGCCTGGTCAATCTGCTGCTGCTGGGCAGCGCAGCGGCGGTGCTGGCGAAGGCCTGGTGGAGCGCATGACCGGCTCCCCGTCCTCACCCGAAAAAAAAGCCGCCCGAGGGCGGCCTTTTTCATGCGGCGTAAAGGCTCAGGCCTTGGGCGCGCGCTTGTGGTCGAGCTTTTCCTTGATGCGCGCGGACTTGCCGGAGCGCTGGCGCAGGTAGTAGAGCTTGGCCCGGCGCACGTCGCCGCGGCGCTTCACCTCGACGGTGGCGACCAGCGGGGAGTAGGTCTGGAAGGTCCGCTCGACGCCCTCGCCGGCGGAAATTTTGCGCACGGTGAAGGCGGAGTTGAGGCCCCGGTTGCGCTTGGCGATGACCACGCCTTCGTAGGCCTGCAGACGCTCACGGTTGCCTTCCTTCACTTTCACATGCACCACCACGGTGTCTCCGGGGGAGAACTCGGGCAGGGTCTTGCCGGCCGACAGGCGGGCGATCTCTTCTTTTTCCAACTGTTCGATCAGGTTCATCTTCGTTTCCTTGCACGAATGTGGGCGCCAGAGGTATCCGCGGATACATGCCGCCGTTTCTACACTGGTCCGGACCGGGCCGGACCGCTCACTGCACTGCCTTAACGCCGCCCGGATTCCGCATCCAGCTCGGCGAGCAATTCCTGTTCCAGCGGGCTCAAGGCCCGTCCTGCCAACAACTCCGGCCGTCGCGCCCGCGTCCGCGCCAGGGCCTGCTTCAGCCGCCAGCGCGCCACCTGGGCGTGGTTGCCGCCGCGCAGTACTTCCGGCACCGGCAGCCCGAGCCAGCTTTCCGGCCGGGTGTAGTGCGGGCAGTCCAGCAGCCCGTCGGCGAAGGAATCCTCCCTGGCCGAATCCGCGTGGCCCAGGGCGCCGGGCAACTGGCGGATCACCGCATCCAGCAAAACCATGGCCGGCAACTCGCCGCCCGACAGCACGTAGTCGCCGACCGACACTTCCTCCAGCCCGTGGCGGGCGAAGAGGCGTTCATCGATGCCTTCGTAGCGCCCCGCCAGCAACACCAGCCCGGGCTCCGCCGCCAGCTCTTCCACCAGGGCCTGGTCCAACCGTCGCCCCTGCGGCGACAGGTGGATCAGCCGGGGCTTCGCCACGCCTGCCCGGCGCAGGGCGGCTTTCGCCGCGATCAGGGCCAGGTCCAGCGGTTCCGCCAGCATCACCATGCCGGGGCCGCCGCCGAAGGGCCGGTCGTCCACCGTCCGGTAGTTGTCCTGGGTGAAGTCCCGGGGATCCCAGAACCTCACCGAGCACAACCGCCTGTCCACCGCCCGGCCGCTGACGCCAAATCCGGTCAGCGCGGCGAACATCTCCGGAAACAGGGTCACCACGTGGTAGCCGGGGGCCATGCCGCACCTCAGTAATCCAGGCCCCAATCCACCACCAGGCGACCCGCTTCCAGGTCGACCTCCTTGACCACCGCGCCAACGAAGGGAATGAGGCGTTCCCGCTCATCCTTGCGCACCTGCAACACATCGTTGGCGCCGGTCTCCAGCAATCCTTCCACCCGGCCGAGGACTTCGCCCGCCAGGTTCACCACTTCCAGGCCGATGAGATCGTCCCAGTAGTACTCGTCCGCGTCGGCCTCGGGCATCTCCCCCCGCGGCACCGCGACGTCGAGGCCCATCAGGGCTGCGGCCGCGTCACGGTCGTTGACGCCTTCCAGACTGGCCACCAGGCTCTGGCCGTGGATGCGGCCATCGAGCAGGCGGTAGTCGCGCCAGTCGCCCTCGCGACCGATGCGCCAGACCTCGTAATCCAGCAGGCTGTCCAGGTATTCGGTGTAGGTCCGCAGCCTGACCCAGCCCCGCACCGCGTAGGGGGCGACGATGCGCCCCATGACCACGTAGTCCTCAGGCGGCGGGAGCGGCTGCGCCACGCACGATCCGGGCGACGGTGGGAGAGGTCTGGGCGCCGACGCCCTGCCAGTAGGCCAGACGGGCCTGGTCGACGCGCAGGCCATCGGCGGAGCCGGCGGCGACGGGGTTGTAGAAGCCGATGCGCTCGATGAAGCGGCCGTCGCGCCGATTACGGGAATCGGCCACGACGATGTTGAAGAAGGGGCGCTTCTTGGAGCCGCCGCGGGCGAGACGAATGGTCACCATGTCGAGTATGTCCTCTGTGCCTATGCCGGCCGAAATGGCGCGGCGAATCCGGAAAAGCCGCGCATTGTACAGGAGCCCGCCGGCCAATCCAAGTGTTTGTTTTATCTGGAGGAAGCTCAATCCCGGAAGTTCTGGAACTGGAGCGGAAATTCGGTGATGGATTTCTTCACCAGGGCGATGCATTCCTGCAGGGTGTCGCGCTTGGCACCGGAGACGCGCACCGCCTCGCCCTGGATGCTGGCAGTGACCTTGAGCTTGGCGTCCTTGATGAGCTTGACGATCTTCTTGGCCTGCTCGGACTCGATGCCGTTCTTCACCTTGACCTCGCGCTTGACCTTGTTGCCGGAGACCTTCTCGCTCTTCTCGGCGACATCCAGACAGCGGATGTCCACACCCCGCTTGACCAGCTTGCCGTTGAGCACTTCCTGCACCTGGTCCAGCTTGAAGTCGTCGTCGGCGAACACGGTGAGGACGTAATCGGCCTGTTCCACGCGGGCGTCGGATCCCTTGAAGTCGAAGCGGTTGGCGACTTCCTTGTTGGCCTGGTCGACGGCGTTGCGGATTTCCTGCTTGTCCACTTCGGAGACGATGTCGAAGGATGGCATGACTTTTTCCGGGAGCTTGATAAAGGGAGGAATTATAGGACTCGCATCGTTTAGAATCGGTCCGTCAGCAACTGTTTTCGAGAGATTCCCATGGCCCGCGTCACCGTCGACGACTGTATCAAGCACATTCCCAACCGCTTCGAGATGACCCTGGCCGCAGCCTACCGCGCCCGCCAGATCTCCACCGGCGCCACGCCGCGCGTGGAAGCCGAGAAGGACAAACCCGCCGTGCTGGCGCTGCGCGAAATCGCCGAAGGCCTCACCGGCCTTGAAGTCCTGAAGAAGGCCCAGGCCTAACGCGTTTTTCCCGGGGCGGCGGCATGGATTCCTCTCCTGGCCTGCCACTGCTGCCCGAGGCGCTCGCCTACCTGCTACCGGCCGATCAGGAAGCCTTCGCGCGGGCCTACGAATTCTCCGCGCGCGCCCACGAGGGCCAGTTCCGCAAGGGCGGCCTGCCCTACATCACGCATCCGCTGGCCGTCGCCGAAATCCTCGCCGGCTGGCATCTCGACGTGCAGACCCTGATCGCCGCCCTGCTGCACGACGTGGTGGAGGACACCGGGGTCGGCACGGAGGAGGTCGCCACGGCTTTCGGCAAACCGGTCGCGGCGCTGGTGGACGGGGTCACCAAGCTCGACAAGATCCAGTTCGAGAACAAGGCCGAGGCGCAGGCCGAGAATTTCCGCAAGATGCTGCTGGCCATGGCCCGCGACGTGCGCGTCATCCTCATCAAGCTGGCGGACCGCCTGCACAACATGCGCACCCTGGACGCCATGCAACCGGAGAAGATCCATCGCATCGCCCAGGAGACCCTGGAAATCTACGCCCCCATCGCCAACCGGCTGGGACTCAACAAGGTCTACCAGGAACTGGAGGACGTCGCCTTCCTCTACCTGCACCCGACCCGTCACAAGGTCATCGAAAAGGCGGTGAAGTCGGCGCGCGGCAACCGCAAGGAGGTGGTGGACAAGATCAAGACCGCGATCGAGGCGAAATTGCAGGAGTGCAGGATCCAGGCCCAGGTGCGCGGACGCGAGAAGCACCTGTTCAGCATCTACCGCAAGATGCAGGAGAAGCACCTGGCCTTCTCCGAGGTCTTCGACATCTACGGCTTCCGCATCGTGGTCGAGGACCAGCGCGACTGCTATCTCGCCCTGGGCGCCCTGCACGCGCTGTACAAGCCCATCCCCGGCAAATTCAAGGACTACATCGCCATCCCGAAGCCGAACGGTTACCAGTCCCTGCACACCACCCTGTTCGGCCCCTTCGGCGCGCCGCTGGAGGTGCAGATCCGCACCCAGGAGATGCACCGCGTCGCGGAGGCCGGCGTCGCCTCGCACTGGCTCTACAAGTCGGGGGAAACCTCGCTGTCCGACGTGCAGAAGAAGACCCACCACTGGATGCAGAGCCTGCTCGACATCCAGGCCGACAGCCGGGATTCGGCGGAATTCCTGGAACACATCAAGGTGGACCTGTTTCCCGACGAGGTCTACGTGTTCACGCCCAAGGGCCGCATCGTCGCGCTGCCGCGTGGCGCGACGCCGGTGGACTTCGCCTACAACGTGCACTCGGACGTGGGCGACCATTGCGTGGGCACCAAGATCAACGGCGAGTTCATGCCGCTTTCGACGCCGCTGAAGAACGGCGATCGGGTGGAGATCCTCACCTCCGCGTCGGCCCGTCCCAACCCGGCCTGGGCGCATTTCGCCATCACCGGCAAGGCCCGCGCGCACATCCGCAGCGCCCTCAGGAAAACGCATCGGCACGAGTCCGTGCTGCTCGGCGAACAGCTGCTGGAACAGGCGGTGCGCGCGCTGGGCGGCGAACCGGTGGTCGAGGCGCAGTGGGAGCGCCTGCAGAAGGAAGGCGGCAAAGGCCGCGACGACACCCTGGCGGAAATCGGCCTGGGCAAGAAACTGGCCTTCGTGGTGGCCAAGCAACTGCTCACCCAGGACAGCGAAACGGCGCCGCGCAAGGCTGCGGGCCCCATGCTCGTGCGCGGCGCCGAGGGCGTGGCGGTGCGCCTGGGCAAATGCTGCCGGCCGATTCCGGGCGACCCCATCATCGGCCAGATCAAGAAGGAACAGGGCCTCATCATCCACACCCACGACTGCGCCCAGGTCCGCCATTACCGGGAGGATCCGGAGAAATGGGTGGACGTGGCCTGGGCGGCGGAGCTGAACCGCCTGTTCGACGTCGGCATCAAGATCATCGTCGTCAATCAGCGCGGCGTGCTGGCCAAGGTGGCGGCGGCCATCGCCAACGAGGGCTCGGACATCGACAATGTGCACATGCACGACGAGGCCGGTGCCTACACCAGCCTCTACTTCACCGTCAGCGTGCAGAACCGCCTGCATCTGGCGCGGCTGATGCGGGCGCTGCGCTCGCTGCCCGAAGTCATCCGCCTGACCCGCGTGAAGGGCCGCGAGGAGCGCGGCGTCAACGTGGTGTGAAGCGTTTCAGCCCAACCAGTCCCTGATCCTGGGCAAGTCCACCAGCCCCTGTTCTCCGGCTCCGCCCGCATCCAGGCGTTGGTAGGGCGCGCCTGGCTCGCCCAGGTCGGACAGCACGGCGAGCGCGCCGCTGAAATCGTCCTCCCGGGTGTAGTCGTTGACGGTGATCAGGGTACGCAGGCCGGCGCCCAGGGAGGCGCGGATACCGTTGCGGGAATCCTCGAAGGCGAGGCACTCCTCAGGCTCCAGTCCCAGTTTCCGCAGTGCCCAGACATAGATGTCCGGCGCCGGCTTCTTGGCCGGGACAATGTCGCCGGCGGCGATGACGGCGAACCAGTCCGGACCGTCCTCGGCCAGGCTGTGGCGCAATAAGGCGGTGACGTTGTCCGGGGTGGTGGTGGTGGCCACCGCCAGGGTCAGGCCGGCGGCGCGGGCTTGCGTGAGCAGGCGCCTGACGCCGGGACGCAGGGGAATGCCGCCGGCGGCCAGCATGCGGGTGTAATGGCGGGTCTTGGCCTGGTGCAGTGCGGCCACCAGCGCGTCGAAGTCGGCGGGCTTTGCATAATCTGGGCGGAAGCGATCGACGTAGTACTTCATGCGCTCCTTGCCGCCGGTGACCGCCAGCAGTTGGCCGTACAGGGCCACGTCCCAGTCCCAGTCCAGGCCGTATTCCCGGAAGGCGGCGTTGAAGGCGGGGCGGTGGCCGTCGCGCTCGGTGTCGGCCAGCGTGCCGTCGACGTCGAAGATCAGTGCCTTGAGCATGTCGTTTCCTGTTTGAAAGCGTGTTATCAAATGTTTAGGCGCGGGTACAATGCGCCTCCCTGTCTGTCCCGGCCACTCCGCCATGGATCTCTCCATGCAGCAACCCTCCGAATTCGACCGGCTTTTCGACGGCACCCTCTACAGCCTGCTGTCCTGGAAACAGCTCACGGCCTTCTGGGAACGCCTCGATCCCGCCGCCGGCTGGTTCCTCTACGCGGTCGGCGAAGCGCGTCCGCAAGCGCCGGCCGATGCCGAGCACGTGGCCGCCTTCGTGCGCGAGATCGACGCCCTGCTGCGCCGCGAACACCACGAGGACTACTGCGGCATCGTCTATGCCGACGATCTGGACACGCCGCGGATCATCAAAATCTACGATCCCAACCATCTGGGGACCTCCTGTGGTTCCAGCAAGCACCGCATTCTGCCCGGCTGGGTCATGTCCCGCATGCCGCCCTCCGACCTGGACCCGCCCGCCTTCGTGCCGCAGAACCGCAAGCGCTGGTGGCAGGGCTTCCTGGACATGATCGGGGCGCGCTGAGGCGAGACCGGACCTGCCAGAAAAAAGCGGCCCGAAGGCCGCTATTTTCATGCTCTCGCGCGGCCTTATTCGGCGGCCGGAGCTTCCGCGGCGGGCGCGGCGGCGGGTGCCGCCGGCGGCTCGATGAGCGCCTTCATGGACAGGCGCATGCGGCCCTTCTCGTCGGTCTCCAGCACCTTCACCTGCACGGCCTGGCCTTCCTTCAGGTGGTCGGTGACGGCGTTGACGCGCTGGTGGGCGATCTGCGAGATGTGCAGCAGGCCGTCCTTGCCGGGCAGGATGTTGACGATGGCGCCGAAGTCGAGAATCTTCAGCACGGTGCCGTCGTAGGCCTTGCCCACTTCCACCTCGGCGGTGATGTCCTCGATGCGCTTCTTCGCCAGGGCGCCGGATTCGGTGCTGGTGCAGGCGATCTTGATGGTGCCGTCCTCGGCGATGTCGATCTGGGTGCCGGTCTCCTCGGTGAGCGCGCGGATGGTGGCGCCGCCCTTGCCGATGACGTCGCGGATCTTCTCCGGGTTGATCTTCATGGTGATGATGCGCGGCGCGTACTGGCTCATCTCGTGCGGCTGGGCCTCGGCGGTGTTCATGATGCCGAGGATGTGCAGGCGCGCCTCGCGGGCCTGGGTCAGGGCCACCTGCATGATCTCCTTGGTGATGCCGGTGATCTTGATGTCCATCTGCAGGGCGCTGACGCCCTCGGTGGTGCCGGCCACTTTGAAGTCCATGTCGCCGAGGTGATCTTCGTCGCCGAGGATGTCGGTGAGCACGGCGAAGCGATTGCCTTCCTTGATCAGGCCCATGGCGATGCCGGCCACGTGGCGGGTCATGGGCACGCCGGCGTCCATCAGGGCGAGGCTGCCGCCGCACACCGAGGCCATCGACGAGGAGCCGTTGGATTCGGTGATCTCGGACACCACGCGGATGGCGTAGCCAAACGCTTCCTTGTCCGGCAGGCAGGCCACCAGGGCCCGCTTGGCCAGGCGGCCGTGGCCGATCTCGCGGCGCTTGGGGCTGCCGACGCGGCCGGTCTCGCCGGTGGCGAAGGGCGGCATGTTGTAGTGCAGCATGAAGTAGTCGCTATAGCCGCCGGTGAGTGCCTCGATGGTCTGCTCGTCACGGCTGGTGCCGAGCGTGGCGACCACCAGGGCCTGGGTCTCGCCGCGCGTGAACAGGGCGGAACCGTGGGTGCGGGGCAGCACGCCGGTGCGGATGGTGATGGGCCGCACGGTGCGGGTGTCGCGCCCGTCGATGCGGGGCTCGCCGCCGAGGATGCGGCCACGCACCACCTTGGCTTCCAGGCTGTGAAACAGGTCCTTGATGACGTTGGCGGCGGTGGTATCCATGTCCTCCGTGATCATCTCCGCGAACACCCGGCCGCGGATCTCGTCGACGGCGGCGACGCGGGCCTGCTTCTGCTTGATGGAGTAGGCCTGGTTGAGGCCGTCGCCGCAGATCGCCTGCATCTTTTCGATCAGCGCCGTCGGGGTCTCGGGCGGGGTCCACTCCCAGGCATCCTTGCCGGCCTCGTCGGCAAGGTCGTTGATGGCGTCAATGGCGGCCTGCATCTGCTCGTGGCCGAACACCACGGCGCCGAGCATGACGTCCTCGGGCAGTTCCTTGGCCTCGGACTCGACCATCAGCACCGCGGTCTCTGTACCGGCCACCACCAGGTCCAGCTTGGAGTTCTTAAGCTCGGTCTGGGTGGGGTTGAGCACGTACTGGCCGTCCACGTAGCCCACCCGGGCGGCGCCCAGCGGACCGTTGAAGGGCAGGCCGGACAGGGCCAGGGCGGCGGAGGCGCCGATCATGGCGGGAATGTCGGAATCCACCTCGGGGTTGGCCGAGACCACGGTGGCGATGACCTGCACCTCATTGAAGAAGCCGTCCGGAAACAGGGGGCGGATGGGGCGATCGATCAGGCGGGAAGTCAGGGTTTCCTTCTCGGTGGGCTTGCCCTCGCGCTTGAAGAAGCCGCCGGGGATGCGGCCCGCGGCGTAGGTCTTCTCCATGTAGTCGACGGTCAGCGGGAAGAAGTCCTGGCCGGGCTTGACTTCGTTCTTCGCCACCACGGTGACCAGCACCACGGTGTCGTCCATGCTGACGACCACCGCGCCGGTGGCCTGGCGGGCGATCTCGCCGGTTTCCAGGGTGACTTCGTGGCGACCGTATTGAAATGTCTTTTTGACCGGATTCACGCTGTTGCCTTCCAAATGGTTGTACCGATAAAGCGGAACGGCGCCCGAGGAGGGCGCCGGCTGCATGATGCTTGGCTTACTTGCGCAGGCCGAGGCGCTGGATGAGCTGGGTGTAGCTGTCCGCGTTGCGGTCCTTCAGGTAGTCCAGCAGGCGGCGGCGACGGCTGACCATCTTGAGCAGGCCGCGGCGCGAGTGGTGATCCTTGGCGTGGGTCTTGAAGTGGCCGGTGAGGTCGTTGATGCGCGCGGTCAGCAGCGCGATCTGCACTTCCGGGGAGCCGGTGTCGGCGGCGGCGCGCTGGTAATCCTTGAGGATCTGCGCTTTCTGGGGGGTAGTGATAGCCATGGCGATACTCCTATGCAATCGCGTGGCCCGAGGCTATTCAGGACACGTTCGGGAAAGTCGGCGATTGTACGCCGAGTGTTTGATTTCGTTCAAGAAAAAGAAAACTCGCCCTACCCGGCCGACGCCGGCGGATCAAGCCTGGGCGAGCAGTCGCCTCGGCGCCAGCTTACCGTCCTCGCCCACCTCGGCGACGCCGAGAAAGCGTTCTGCCGGTGCATAGATGCGATGCAGGACACCGACTTGCAGCCGCGGCAACCAGACCGCCTGGCCATGCATGATCTGCCAGGCCGCCTCGGCGTCGAGGCACAGTTCCGGCAGACCGGCGATGAGGGCGTCGGCGGGCGCCAGGCGGGCGTCCCGCTCCACCTCGGACAAGTTATCCAGTTCAGCCAGGGAGCAGGCATCGGCCAGATCGAAATCGCCCACCCTCAGCCTGGCGAGACCGGCCAGGTGGGCGCCGCAGCCCAGAACTTCGCCCAGGTCGTCGGCCAGGGCGCGCACGTAGAAGCCCTTGCCGCAATGGACACGCAAGACGCAGGCGTCGCCGTTGAAAGTTTCCAGTTCCAGACCCCGCACCAGCACGCGGCGGGCCTTGCGTTCGATCTCGATGCCCTTGCGGGCGTACTCGTACAGGGGCCGACCGTGGTGCTTGAGGGCGGAGTGCATGGGCGGCACCTGTTCGATCTCGCCCAGGAAATTGTCCAGTGCCCGGCGCAAGCGGGCTTCCGTCAGGTCGACAGGCCGGCTGGCGATGACTTCGCCGTCGAGGTCGCCGGAGTCGGTGCGGACGCCGAACTTCAGCTCGGCCCGATAGACCTTGTCGGCATCCAGCAGGAATTGGGAGAACTTGGTGGCCTCCCCCAGGCACAGGGGCAGCAGGCCGGTTGCGAAGGGATCCAGGGTGCCGGTATGGCCGGCCTTCTCCGCACGATAGAGCCGCTTGGCCTTTTGCAGGGCGGCGTTGGAGGTCAGGCCGGCGGGCTTGTCCAGCAGGAGGACGCCGTCAACCTTGCGCTTCATCGTCCCGCGGCGGCTGGTCCTGGTGATGGCGGCGGTCTTCCTCCACCGCCAGATCGATCAGGTGCGACAGGTGCGCCCCGCGTTCCACCGACTCGTCATACTGGAAACCGAGCTTGGGCACGGTGCGCATGCGCATGCGATGCGCCAGTTCCGTGCGCAGGAAGCCGGCGGCGTGGGCCAGGCCCTGGCGGGCCGCCTCGTGGTCGGCCTGGAAGGTGGTGAACCACACCTTGGCGTGTTCCAGGTCGCTGCTCACATCGACGGCTGTGAAGGATACGCCGGCGACGCGGGGGTCCTTCATCTCGCGCAGGACGATGTCCGCCAGTTCGTGGCGGATCTGTTCGGCGACGCGGCGGGAACGGGGGTTGGTCATGAATTAGCGGGTAGCGGGTAGCGGGTAGCGGGTGTTTCCGCGCCTGCGGGGCGCATGAAAAGCCACAAGCCACCCACTACGCGCTACAGGCTCCTCACAAAGTTCTCGCCACCTCGACCACCTCGTAGCATTCGAGCTGATCGCCTTCCTGGATGTCGTTGAAGTTCTTGAGGGACAGGCCGCATTCGAAGCCGGCCTTCACTTCCTTCACGTCGTCCTTGAAGCGCTTGAGGGAATCGAGTTCGCCGTCGTGCACCACCACGTTGT
Source organism: Betaproteobacteria bacterium (assembly GCA_016873935.1). Classification (GTDB taxonomy): domain Bacteria; phylum Pseudomonadota; class Gammaproteobacteria; order Burkholderiales; family Thiobacillaceae; genus PFJX01. The sequence goes on from VGVT01000015.1 coordinate 37,504, forward strand.
CGCGCAGCACCCGCACCCGCGCGGCACGCTTGAGCTGGCCGTCGAGCACGTAGCAGCCGGCCACCGCGCCGACCTTGGTGATGCGGAAGACCTGGCGGATCTCGGCCAGGCCGAGGGCGTTTTCCTTCTTCTCCGGGGAGAGCAGGCCGGAGAGGGCCGCCTTCACGTCATCCACGGCCTCGTAGATGATGTTGTAGTAGCGCAGGTCGACGCCGGCGGATTCCGCCAGCTTGCGGGCCTGGGCGTCGGCGCGCACGTTGAAGCCGATGATGACCGCGCCGGAGGCGATGGCCAGGTTGATGTCGGATTCGGAGATGGCGCCCACCGCCGAGTGGATGATGTTGACCTTGACCTCGCCGGTGGAGAGCTTGCCCAGGGCATGCGCCAGGCCCTCGTAGGAGCCCTGCATGTCGGCCTTGAGGATGAGGGCCAGGGATTTGACCTCGCCCTCGCCCATCTGCTCGAACATGTTCTCCAGCTTGGCGGCCTGCTGCCGGGCCAGCTTGACGTCGCGGAACTTGCCCTGGCGGAACAGGGCGATTTCCCGCGCCTTGCGCTCGTCGGGCAGCACCAGCACATCCTCGCCGGCGCCGGGCACGTCGGACAGGCCCTGGATTTCCACCGGGATGGCGGGACCCGCCTCGTTCACCGGCTTGCCGGTCTCGTCCAACATGGCGCGCACCTTGCCGAAGGCGGAGCCGGCCAGCATGACGTCGCCGCGCTTGAGGGTGCCGGACTGCACGAGGATGGTGGCCACCGGACCGCGGCCCTTGTCCAGGCGGGATTCGATGACCACGCCCTTGGCCAGGGTGTCCACCGGCGCCTTCAGTTCGAGCACCTCGGCCTGCAAGAGCACCGCGTCGAGCAAATCGTCGATGCCCTTGCCGGTCTTCGCGGAGACGTCGACGAACTGGGCGTCGCCGCCCCATTCCTCGGGCACCACGCCCTCGTTGGAGACTTCCTGGCGGATCTTTTCCGGGTTGGCTTCCGGCTTGTCGATCTTGTTCACCGCCACGACGATGGGCACGTTGCCGGCCTTGGCGTGGTGGATGGCTTCCCGCGTCTGCGGCATGACGCCGTCGTCGGCGGCCACCACCAGGATGACGATGTCGGTGGCTTTCGCGCCGCGCGCCCGCATGGCCGTGAAGGCCTCGTGGCCGGGAGTATCCAGGAAGGTGATCATGCCCTTGCCGGTTTCCACGTGATAGGCGCCGATGTGCTGGGTGATGCCGCCTGCCTCGCCAGCGGCGACACGGGTGCGGCGGATGTGGTCGAGCAGGGAGGTCTTGCCGTGGTCGACGTGGCCCATGACGGTGACCACGGGGGCGCGTGGCTTGAGTTCGGCCTCCTTGTGCTCGCCGCTTTCCTCCAGGTAAGACTCGGGGGTGTCGGTCGCCGCCTGCTTGGCGACATGGCCCATCTCCTCGACCACGATCATGGCGGTCTCCTGGTCCAGCACCTGGTTGATGGTGACCATGGAGCCCATCTTCATGAGCACCTTGATGACCTCGCCGGCCTTCACCGACATCTTGTGGGCCAGGTCGGCGACGCTGATGGTCTCGGGAATCAGCACCTCGCGCACCACCGGCTCGGCCGGCGCCTGCGGGGCGGATTCATGATCGGACTTGTGGCGGCCCTTCTTCGCGCGCCAGCCATCGCCCGCATCGACGGCGCCGCGGGTCCTGAGGCCCGGGCGCTTGCCCGACACCGGCTCTTCCTTGCCCTTCTTGGCGGCGGCCTTCTCCTTGTCCACCTTCGGCTTGACGCTGGGCTTCACCGCCGGCTTGGTTTCCTCGGGCTTGGCCGCCTCCGCGGGCTTCGCGGCCTCCGCCGCCTTGGCCGATTCCTCGGCCTGCCGACGCGCGGCCTCGCGCTCCTGCTTGGCCTTCAGTTCGGCCTCCTGGATGGCGCGCAACTTGGCGGTGCGTTTGGCCTCCAGTTCGCGCGCCTTGCGCTCGGCATCACTGAGGATGGAAGGGATGACGCGTGGTATCACCGGCGCCGGCTTCGCTTCCACCACGGCGGCTTCGGCGGCGGGCTCCACCTCGGCGGTATCGGCGGCAACGGCCTCCACCTCGGGCGCCGCCGCCGGGGCTTCCACCGGCTCCGGCGCTGCGACCGGGGCAACCGCTTCCGCGACGGGCGCCGCGGCAGGCGGCGCCTCAGCGGCGGCTTCGCCGGGATGCGCCTCGACGCCGGCACCCTCGCGCTTGACCAGCACGCGCTTCTTGCGCACTTCGACCTGAACGGTACGGGTGCGGCCGGTACTGTCGGCGGTCTTGATCTCGCCGGTCTGCTTGCGCGTCAGGGTGATCTTGGTCTTCGGCTCGCGGGCGCCATGCTTGCCACGCAGATAATCCAGCAGACGGGATTTGTCCTGATCCGACAGAGCATCCTGCACACCCTGGACGGCCACGCCCGCGGACTGGAGCTGCTTGACCAGCAGCGCGGGATCCACCTTGAGTTCCGTGGCGAACTGTTCGACGTTCATCTTCTACTCCCGTCAGGCCCCCGCCAACATCGGCGCGCGCGCAGTCATGATCAGCGCCTTGGCGCGTTCCTCGTCCATGGCGACCAGCTCGATCAGCTCGTCGACGGCGAGGTCGGCCAGATCCTCGGCGTTCTGGATGCCCTGCGCGGTCAGTTGGGCGGCGGTTTCCTCGTCCATGCCGGCCACGCTCATGAGGTCGGCGGCGGCGCTCTCCACCGCCTCCTCGCGCACGATGGCGTCGGTGAGCAGGGCGTCGCGCGCGCGGGCGCGCAGTTCGTTGACGGTGTCCTCGTCGAAGGCATCGATCTCCAGCATCTCGGCCAGCGGCACGTAGGCCACCTCCTCCAGGCTGTTGAAGCCTTCCTCCACGAGGACCTGGGCCACGTCCTCGTCCACGTCCAGCTTGACCATGAACATGCGGATCAGGCTCTCGGCCTCCTGCTGATGCTTCTCCTGGGCCTCGTCGACGGACAGGATGTTGATGGCCCAGCCGGTGAGTTCCGCGGCCAGGCGCACGTTCTGGCCGTAGCGACCGATGGCGACTTCGACCTGCTCGGGCTCGACCACCACGTCCATGGCGTGCTTTTCCTCGTCGACGACGATGCTGGTCACCTCGGCCGGCGACAGGGCGTTGATGACGAATTGCGCGGGGTCGGGCGACCACAGCACGATGTCGACACGCTCGCCGTTGAGCTCGTTGGTCACCGCGGTGACGCGGGTGCCGCGCACGCCGATGCAGGTGCCCTGCGGATCGACGCGCGGATCGTTCGACTTCACCGCGATCTTCGCGCGCATGCCGGGATCGCGCGCGGCGGCCTTGATCTCGACGATGCCCTCTTCCACCTCGGGCACTTCCAGGCGGAACAGCTCCATGATGAATTCCGGCGCGGTGCGCGACAGGGTCAACTGCGGCCCGCGACCGCCGCGCTCGGCGCGCACCAGATAGGCGCGCACACGGTCGCCCACGCGCAGGTTTTCCTTCGCGATCATCTGGTCCTTCTCCAGGCGACCCTCGATGCGTCCCGATTCGATGATGGCGCTGCCGCGGTCCATGCGCTTGATGGTGCCGGACACCAGTGCCTCGTTGCGGGCCAGGAAGTCGTTGAGCACCTGCTCGCGCTCGGCGTCACGGATGCGTTGCAGGATCACCTGCTTGGCGGCCTGGGCGCCGATGCGGCCGAAGGCCACCGCCTCCAGGGGTTCCTCGATGAACTCGCCGACCTGCGCGTCCGGCCGGATCGCCTGCGCCTGGCTCAGGGTGTACTGACGTTCCGGCGCCTCGATCTCGACATCGTCGGGCAGGATTTCCCAGCAGCGGAAGGCCTCGTACTCGCCGCTCTTGCGGTCGATCTCGACACGCACGTCGGCGTCCTCGTTGAACCTTTTCTTGGTGGCGTGGGCCAGGGCCGCCTCCAGGGCGGCGAACACCACGTCCGGCTCCACATTCTTCTCGCGCGCCAAGGCGTCCGCCAGCATCAAAACTTCGCGACTCATCGCTTCCTCCGGGTATGACCCTCAAGCTCCGGCGCCAGACGGGCGGAATCCACCTCGACCAGGGGAATCGCCAGCATCACGCCATCCATCTCCAGTTGCAGTACGCCGTCCACCACTCCGCGCAGGATCCCGGCGAAGCGCTTGCGCCCGGAAAGGGGCGCGTGCAGCCGGATGTTGGCCCGCTCGCCGGCGAAGCGGAGAAAATCCGCCTCCTTGACCAGGGGCCGATCCAGTCCCGGAGAAGACACCTCCAGACGGTCGTAATCCACGTTCTCCACCATGAACAGGCGCGTGAGCTGATTGCTCACCCGCACGCAGTCATCCAGCGTGATGCCGCCGGGCTGGTCGATGTAAAGCCGCAGCAAGCCGCGGCCGACCCGTTCCAGGGCCACCATCTCGTACCCCATGCCCGCCAGGGTCGGTTCGATCAGTGCGCGCAAGTCCATGTCGGAGAAATAAAAAATGGGCGCGAAGCCCATCGAAAACTTGTCGATTATACATCACTTCAAGGGCATGCCCGCTAGTCTGTTCGATGCGCGCATGGAGCGCGCCCGGCGCATGCGGGAAGACGCCGGCGCGGCATGTGCCGCGCGCTGCCAGGACCTACTCGCCGCCCAGTATCCGCTCCAGCTCGATGTTGTCCTCGCCGGCGCGCAGACGCAGATTGGCCAGCCACGCACCGGAATCCGGTAGGCGGGCCTCGGTCCGATACTCGCCGTCGCCGACGTCGTCCAGGTTCAGGGTCTCGCTGGGCGGCTGACCTGGGCGGCCGAGCAGGATTTGCACCGGCACGCCCACCACGCCGCGGCCGTCCGCGCCCAGCACGCGCACCCGCACAACTCCGGCGCGAAGGGGACGCAGATCGTCCAGCCCGGCGACTTCCAGGCGCCAACCCAGGCGGAGCAGCTTGGCTTCCATGCCGCGGCGATGACCCAGCACCTTGGCGGCATCCTCGCGATGCGCCACCACTCCGGCGAAACCGGTATGGATGTTCTTGCCTTCGGCGCCCGGCAGCAGGATGCGCGCCAGCGCGGGCGGCAGGCCCTGGCCGGCGATATAGACGAAGGCGCCGAAAATGATGGTAAGGAACACGAAGAAGCCGATCATCAGCTTCGGCACCCAATGCGTCTGGCCATGCGCCCCCGCCTTGCTGTGATAGAGCTGGAACAGCAGGACGGCCACCGTCGGGTAGGCGATGACGTGCAGGGTGACCACATCGAGGCCCGGCCAGACCATCGTGGCGTGCACCAGATAGGCGGCGGAGGGCAGCGCGCTGGCGACTACCGCGGCCCAGAAATTCGACATGCGCAAGCGGCGGGCGGCGCCATACAGCACAACTGTGAGCAGCATGCCGCCGAAGACGGTGATGAGTAGATTCATGAGGGTTTAGTGTCGTGTGAAGAATCGGGCCGGATCGACCACCACATCGCCCTTGCCGGAGCGGATGACGAATTCGAATTCAGAGACCTGGCCAGCCTTTTCGGGATCGAGTTTGACGCTGGCCTGGACGATGACGCTCTTGCCGTTGCGGATGCGCACATCCCTGAAGCTGCCGAGATCGAGGGCGTCGGGCGGCAGGCCGCGGGCCTCGATGTGGTAGGTTTCCTCCGCGCCGGAAAGGTTGGTCAGGCGGATCTGGTAGCGGTTGCGTATGGAGCCGTCGGACAGCACCACGTAGAGCGGCTGGCGGATTTGCTGGATGCTGTGCTCGAAGCTGTCGCGATGGCTCATGTCATAGACCAGGTAGGCGGTCATCAGCACCAGGGCGACGCCGTAGCCCAGCACCTTGAGGTTTTTCCAGTGCAGGCGCACCGGCCCGGGCTCGGCCCTGGCCAGGTTGGTCTCCGAGTCGTAGCGCACCAGGCCGCGCGGCCAGCCGATCCTGTCCATGATGCTGTTGCAGGCATCGACGCACAGGCCACAGGAAATGCAGGTGTATTGCAGGCCGTCGCGGATGTCGATGCCCACCGGACAGACCTGCACGCACAGACCGCAGTCGACACAATCGCCGTGGCCGCGCGCGCCGCGTTCGGCGCGCTCGCGCAGTCCGCTGCGCGCGGCGACACGGCCGGCGGCACCCTCGCCGCGGACGCGGTCGTAATGCACGGTGAGGGTTTCCGGTTCATACATGGCGCCCTGGAAGCGGCCATAGGGGCAGATGAAGGTGCACACGTGCTCGCGCAGCACGCCGGCGGACAGGTAGGTGCTGAGGGTCAGGGCCAGGGTGGTGATGTAGGCGGCGGCCGGCGCATGACCCAGGAAGAAGTCGTGCAGCAGGCTCGGGGCATGGCCGAAATAGAGCACGAAGGTGAGGGCCGTCCAGAACGACAGCAGCACCCAGGCCAGACGCGTGGCACCCACCTTGAGGAGCTTGTCGCGGCTGCGCCAGGACTCCCGCGCCAGCCGCAGGCGCGCTGGCCGCTCGCCCTGGAGCACGTGTTCCAGCCAGATGAAGGCATCGGTCCACAGGGTCTGGAAGCAGAAATAGCCGCAGAAGGCGCGCCCGACCAGGGCGGTGGCGAAGAACAGCAGGACCGCCGCGATGAACAGCAACATCGCCAGCCAGAACACGTCCTGGGGATAGACGGTCAGGTCGAAGATCAGATAGCGGCGGCCGGGAATGTCGAACATCACCGCCTGCGAAGGCGCGTCGCCGCGCGACCAGGGCAGCCAGGGCAGCAGGAAATAGACGGCGAAACCGAGCCAGAGGACGCCGGTCTTGAAGCGGCGAAATGGCCCCCGGATGGAACGGGGCACGATGGGCACCCGCTTGAAATACAACTCCTTGCCTGCGTTTTCCACAACATCACCTGCTGGACGGATTCGCGAAGCCGCTCGACAACGGCTTCGCGGATCGGCCCGGGCAAAAGAAAAACCCCGGCGAACCGGGGCTTTCCGGACGAACGGCTCGGGGTAAGCCCCTCAGTGGCTCCGCCCCTTACTTGCCACCACCCAGTTCATGCACATAGAGCGTCAGCAACCTGATCTGTTCCGCACTCAGGCGGCCTTGCCAGGCTGGCATCACGCCCTTGTCGAGGCCACTGGCGATGACCTTGCGCACGGCATCCAGCTTCGCGGCATCGCCCTCGGCAGCGGGCACGTTGGCCCACAGCCAGACCTGGTCGGTGAGGTTGGCGGAGCCAATGTCCTGACGACCCTTGCCATCGTCGCCGTGGCAGTAGTAGCAGGCGCCGGCGTGCGAGTTGAACAGTTCCTTGCCCTTCGCCGCCTTGGCCGCGTCGACCTGGGCCGCGCCCGACAGCGACACCACGTAGTGCGCCAGCTCGTCGAGTTGCGCGGCGCTCATGGCCTCGCCGTAAGGGGGCATGTAGCCGCGCCGGCCCTGGGCGATGGAGGCATGGATCCGCTCGAAGGAACCGCCATACAGCCAGTCGTCATCGGTCAGGTTGGGGAAGAAACCGACCTTGCCCTGCCCGCCGGCCTGATGACAGGCGGCGCAGTTCTCGGAGAACAGGGCCTTGCCAGCGGAGACCACGAAGCTGTTGAGTTCCGGGTCCTGGGTGACCTGCTCGTAGGGCAGGCTGGCGATGCGGTCGAAGTAGGGTTTCTGCAACGCGGAAGCTTCCTGCGTTTCCGCCAGCAGCTTGGCGCGCGTGTTCCAGTGCCAGGATTCCTCCTCGCCCTGCGCATTGACGTAGGTCACCTTGCCAATGCCCGTCATAAAGCCCGCGCCCACCGGCCAGGACGGATACCACACCCAGTACACCAGGGCAAAGAGGATGGTCACGTAGAACCCGTAGGTCCACCAGGCCGGCAGCGGGTTGTTGAATTCCTGAAGGTCGTCATCCCAGACGTGGCCGGTGGTTTGCGCACCGGAAGCGGGCGATGGGCCGGTAGTGTGGTCAGCCATTGGACTTGTCCTTCATGTCTTCGTCATCGAGAAACGGGATGTTCTTGTGTTCTTCCAGCCGTTTGCCACGCTGCTTGCTGCCGTAGACCCAGAGCAGGGCGATGGGCCGGTAGTGTGGTCAGCCATTGGACTTGTCCTTCATGTCTTCGTCATCGAGAAACGGGATGTTCTTGTGTTCTTCCAGCCGTTTGCCACGCTGCTTGCTGCCGTAGACCCAGAGCACGATCAGGCAAAAGGTCACGAAGAAGATCAGCAGGCCAAGCGACTTGGCGTTGGCGGGATCGGCGAACCACTCCATCAGCGATATTTCACCAGGTCTTCGGGCTTGATCTTGCTGAAGTCCACCATGGTGCCCAGCACCTGCAGGTAGGCAACCAGCGCGTCCATCTCGGTGACGCTGGCGCGATCGCCGTCGAAGTTGCCTTCCTGGGCCTGCGCCACCAGGATATTCCGCGCGTCCGGAATGTGCAGGGTCTTCGCCACGTCGGCACCGAATTTCTCAACGTTGCGCTGGTATTCCTCCTGGTTGGCGGAATAGGGCACGCCGGTCACGCGCAGGGCGCGCATGCGGTCGCCGATGTCGGCGTAGTCGAGCGGGGACATCAGCCAGGGATAGTTGGGCATGACCGACTCGGGCACCACCGATTTGGGCTGGATCATGTGCTGCACGTGCCATTCGTTGGAGTACTTGCCGCCCACACGCGCCAGATCCGGGCCGGTGCGCTTGGAACCCCACTGGAAGGGATGGTCGTACTTGGACTCGGCGGCCAGGGAATAATGGCCGTAGCGCAGCTGCTCGTCACGGAAGGGGCGGATCATCTGCGAATGGCAGGTATAGCAGCCCTCGCGGATGTAGATGTCGCGGCCACGCTGTTCGAGGGGCGTATAGGGACGCACGCCGGGCACGTTCTCCATGGTGTCCTTGATGAAGAACAGGGGGGCGATCTCCACCAGGCCGCCGGCGCTGATGGCCAGCATGGTAAGGACCAGCAGGACGCCGGCGTTGGTCTCGACTTTCTCGTGCTTGAAGTTCTTGAGCATGACGACCTCGTCGGAATCAGGCGGCCGCGGCGGCGGGCGCGGCGGTGGCTTGGGCGGCGAGCACGCCCTGGCGGATGGTCCTGTACACGTTGTACGCCATCAGGCACATGCCCGCGAGGAAGAACATGCCGCCTATGGCGCGCATGACATAGAAGGGATGCATGGCGGCGACGGACTCGACGAAGGAATACTGCAGGTTGCCGAAGTCGTCGAAGGCGCGCCACATCAGACCCTGCGAGATGCCGGAGATCCACATCGCGGTGATGTACAGCAGCACGCCGATGGTGGCGAGCCAGAAGTGGGTGTTGATCAGCCTGACGCTGTACATCTCGGTTTTCCACAGGCGCGGAATCATGTGGTACAGGGAGCCGAAGGAGATCATCGCCACCCAGCCCAGGGCGCCGGAGTGCACGTGGCCCACGGTCCAGTCGGTGTAGTGCGACAACGCGTTCACATCCTTCAGCGACATCAGCGGGCCCTCGAAGGTGGACATGCCGTAGAAGGACAGGGCGACGATCATGAAGCGCATGATGGGGTCGGTGCGCAACTTATCCCAGGCCCCGGATAGGGTCATGATGCCGTTGATCATGCCACCCCAGGACGGCAGCAGCAGCATGATGGAGAAGGTGGCGCCGAGGGTGGAAGCCCAGTCCGGCAGGGCGGTCCAGTGCAGGTGATGGGTGCCTACCCACATGTACATGAAGGACAGTGCCCAGAAGTGGACGATGGACAGTCGGTAGGAGTAGACCGGCCGGCCGGCGTGCTTGGGCACGAAGTAATACATCATGCCCAGGAAGGCGGCGGTAAGGAAGAATCCGACGGCGTTGTGCCCGTACCACCACTGCACCATGGCGTCCTGGGCACCGGAGAAGATGCTGTAGGACTTGAGGGTGAACAGGCCCACCGGGATGGCGATGTTGTTGAAGGTATGCAGGATGGCCGTGGCCAGGATGAAGGACAGGTAGAACCAGTTGGCCACGTAGATGTGCGCCTGCTTGCGCCGCATCAGGGTGCCGATGAACACGGCCATGTAGGCGACCCAGACGAACAGGATGAGCAGGTCGATGGGCCATTCCATTTCCGCGTATTCCTTGCCCTGGCTGTAGCCCATGACGTAGGACAACGCGGCCAGCACGATGACCGCCTGCCAGCCCCAGAAGGTGAAGGTGGCCAGTCCTGGCGCGAACAGGCGGGTCTGGCAGGTGCGCTGCACCACATAGTAGGAGGTGGCGAACAGCGCGGAGCCACCGAAGCCGAAGATCACCGCGCCGGTGTGCACGGGTCGGAAGCGACCGAAGGTGATGTAGGGGCTGTCGAAGTTGAGCACCGGCCAGGCCAGTTGCGAGGCGATGTACACCCCCACGAACATGCCCACCACGGCCCAGACCACGGCCATGACGGCGAACTTCTTGATGACGTCGTAATCGTACGGCTCGGCAACTGCCGCGTTGGTTGCAGACATAACGCCTCCTAGGGTTACTGCTTCTCCGGGACACCCCGGAGCGTTGTATCGGTGCCGGACATCCCATCAGCGGGCCGGCGAAAAGACGCGGGAGTATAGTTCGGCTCGAACTTATCCCGCAAGGCGGACCGGGTTGTTCTCACTCTCGCGCGGCCGCCAGCAGGTTCAGATCATGGGCGATATCCGCCGGGGAATGGCCGTACGGCAGATACAGGCGCGGCCGCCCCCTGGCGTCGAGCACATACATGCCGGCCGAGTGGTCCACCAGGTACCCCAGCGCCCCGGCCTCCCCCTGCTTGCGGTAGACCACCCGGAACTCCCGAGCCACCTCGGCGACCTCTTCGGGGCTGCCGTGCAGGCCCAGGAACGCGGGGTGGAAATGGGGCACGAACTGCCGCAACAACTCGGGCGTATCCCTTTCCGGGTCGACCGTCACGAACAGCACCTGCACCCTGCCGGCGGCCTCAGGCGGCATCAGGCCGAGGGCCTGGGCCAGGTCCGACAGCGTGGTGGGACACACGTCCGGACAATGCATGTAACCAAAGAACAGCACCACCAGCCTGCCGCGCAAGGATTCCAGGCTCACCGGCTGGCCATTGTGGTCCGTCAGTTGCAGGCGGCGGCCGAAATCCACGCCGCTGATGTCGCTGCCCCGGTATTGCACGGCCGGCTCGCCGCAAGCGGCCAGGCCGAGGACGACCAGGGCCAGCGCCAGGCCCCGCGCAAGCCGGTTCAACCCGGCAACGCCGCCGCCGGCAGGTCGGCCAGCCGATACTTGCCGGTCATTACCGCCTTGGCCAGTTCCTCCAGATTCATGTCGTTGAGCAGCGCTAGAATCTTCTTCTTCACGGGAATCCACTTGAAATGCATGGGACATGCGGTCGCGTCCGAGCATTCCTTGAGGCCGAGGATGCAGTTCTTGGTGAAGTCCGGTCCCTCGGTGAGCAGCAGCACCTGCATGAGCGTGGTCCTGTGCATGCCCTCGCGCAGACAGAAACCGCCCAGACGGCCGCGGTAGGAATCGAGCAGACCATGCTTGCAGAGATTCTGCAGAATCTTGGCCAGATAGGCCGCCGGCACGTTCAGGCGACTGGCGATGTCACGGTTGAGCACCGGCTCGCCCATCGGCTGGGTGGCGATGTAGATCAGGGCCTGAACGGCGTACTGGCTGGTGCGAGACAAGACCATAACCCACTCCAAAGACATTTTTGTCTTGAATTATCAAAGGTAAATGCGATCCCATGCAAAGTGTTTTTTTCCGGCCCGGTCTGCCGCCAGTGCTCGGCTCCGCGGCGAGGCGGCCGCTCGGCCCTGTCGGCGGGCCGCCTATGGCCCGGCGGCGCAGAGGGATTGCAGCGCGCGCGGCGAAATCAGGCGCGCCGCCGCACCCGCGTCGACAGACTGCATGTGGGGCAGCTCCGCCAACAGCGGCGCGGGCAAGCGGGCCATGAGCGCGGACAGGTTCTCGTCGTAGGCGGCCATGTCGGCGTCAATGCGGTTGGCCACCCAGGCCGCGAGCCGCAGACCGCGCGTGGCGATGGCCTCGGCGGTGAGCAGGGCATGGTTGAGGCAGCCCAGGCGCATGCCCACCACCAGAATGAGGGGCAGGCCCAGACGTACGGCCAGATCGGCCATGTCCGTCCGCGGTCCGAGGGGCACGCGAAAGCCGCCCGCGCCTTCCACCACCACCAAGTCGGCGCTTTGCGCCAGCGCATCCAGGGCGGCGGCGATGCGGGGGATGCCGATGACCACGCCCTTGCGCTCCGCCGCGATATGCGGGGCGATGGGCTCACGGAACAGATAGGGATTCACCAGTTCGGGCGGCGCCGCGACGGCAGATGCCGCGCGCAGCAGGGCCACGTCCTCGTTGACCCAGACGCCGTCCTGCAACGCCGCCCCCGCCGCCACCGGCTTCATGCCGACCGCGCGCACCCCGAGCCCGGCCAGGGCGTGCAACAGGGCGGCGGAAAACAGGGTCTTGCCGACGCCGGTGTCGGTGCCGGTGATGAAAAAGCCGCGAGGCGCGAGGGGCGGGGCGTGAGGACTCACAGCCCACCCCTTTTGCCGGCGATTTTCATCTGGATGATCTGGCGGCCGTCTTCCAGCCGGTCCTTGCGGCCTGCCCAGGCGTGGCCATAGACCACCTCGTAGGTGGCGGGCAGGCGGCCATCGCGGCGGAAGCGCTCGTAGTGGTCAGCCAGGCGTTTCCACTCCGTCTTGCCCATGAGGCCGGCGCGGCGGTTTTCCAGCACGGTGTGGGCGCCGATGGCCTTGAGGTCGCGCAGCAGGCCGGGCAGGGCGTCATAGGTCAGGGTGATGCGCTCCATCTCCATGACCGGATTGCTGAAGCCGGCGTGGACCAAAGCGTCGCCCAGGTCGTGCATGTCGATGAAGCGGTTCACGTGCTGGTGACCGTCCAGGTCGGCCGAGGCGGCGCGCAGTTCCATCAGGGTGTCCGGGCCGAAGGTGGCGAACAGGAACAGCCCCTCCGGCTTCAGCACCCGGTGGGCTTCGCGGAAGGCGGCATCCGGCTCGCCCACCCATTGCAGGGCCAGGCTGGACCAGACCATGTCCAGGCTGTCGCGCGCCAAGGGCAGGCGTTCCATGTCGGCGCACAGGGTCGTCAGGCGCGAGGCCTGAGGCGTGAGGCGGGATAACCAGGTGCGCCAGCCTGCCACCTGGGCGTGGCGGCGGGCGGCGCGCAGGGCCATGGCGTGGGCCAGGTCCAGGCCCAGCAGCCGCGCCTTGGGAAAGCGCGCCTTGAGCAGGGAGAGGCCGAAGCCGGTACCGCAGCCGGCGTCCAGGATCAGGCCCGGATCGATCTTCATGCCGTCCAGATGGTCGTCCAGGCGGCGGGCCACCTCGTGTTGCAGGAAAGCGGCCTCGTCGTAGCGCTCGGCCGCGGCATCGAAGGAACGGCGGATGGCCCGCTTCAGGCTGTCATCCATCGAGGAAGCCCCCCACCTGCTCGGCGAACCAGAGCGGATGCGACAGGAAAGGCGCGTGCGCGGCGCGTTCGTGCAGGGCCAGGCGGGCGTCCGGAATCTGTTCTGCCAGCCAGTGTGCGGCCGCCACGGGGCACAGGGTGTCGTAGGCCCCGTGCACCACCAGGGTGGGGCAGCGTACGCGGGCCGCGACGGCGCGCAGGTCGACGTCCCGCAACAGGTCGAGGCCGGCGGCGAGCACTTCGCTGGCCGGCTCGCCGCGTTGCAACACGCTCTCCCGCAAGCGGGCGATGACCTCCCGCGCCGCGTCGCCGCCGCGGGCCTGGAGGGAAAGGAAACGCAGCAGGGTGGCGCGGTAATCCTGCTTCAGGGACTCGGCGAAGCCCGCCAGTATCTCGGGGGCCAGGCCGTAGGGCCAATCGGGCCGGCTGACGAAGGCCGGGCTGCTGCCCACCAGCACCAGCTTCGCCACCTTGTCCGGATGCCGCGCCGCCAGGGCCAGGCCCACCATGCCGCCCAGCGACCAGCCGACGAGCTGGACGGGCGTTTCGATGGTGTCCGCCACCGCTTCGGCCAGGGTTTCCGCCGTGTAAGGCGAAACCGAGGGCGTATCGCCATAGCCGGGCAGCTCCGGGCTGGCGCCGGCCAGGCCGCACTCGGCCCAGATGCCGCCGTGCAGGCCCCATCCGTGCAGAAGAATCCGCTGGCGCGTAAGCGTTGAGGCGTGAGGGGTCATCAGGACGCCAGCTCCCGCAAGGCGGCCAGCAAGGCATCGAGGTCAGCGACGTCGTGGGCGGCGGACAAGGATATGCGGAGCCGAGCCTGGCCCTGGGGCACGGTGGGCGGCCGGATCGCGGGGATGAGGATGCCCCGCGCGCGCAAGCCCTCCGCCAGGCGCACGGCATCCTCGTTACCGCCCACCAGCAGGGGCTGGATGGGACTGTCCGAGGCCATCAGGGGCCAGGGCAGGCCGACAACGCCGGCTTTCAGGCGGGCGATCAGTTCGGTCAGGCGCTGACGCCGCCAGGGCTCCCCGGCGATAAGCTTCAGGCTTGCCGACACCGCCGCCGCCAGCAGGGGCGGCTGGGCGGTGGTGTAGATATAGGTGCGAGCCCGGTTCACCAGCCATTCGACGAGTTCTTCCGTGCCCACGACGAAGGCCCCGGCGACGCCGGCGGCCTTGCCCAGAGTCGCCATGTAGATCAGGGCGGGGTGAGGCGTCAGGCGCGAGGCGGACAGGGCGTGGGGCATTTCCGCCGCACGCCTCACGCCTGACGCTTCACGCTCCAGCACGCCGAAGCCATGCGCGTCGTCCACGTAAAGCCAGGCGTCGTGCTTCTCAGCCAGGGCCAGTAGTTCGGGGATGGGCGCCAGGTCGCCGTCCATGCTGAACACCGTGTCGGTGGCGATGAGCTTCACCTGGGCCTCGCTCTCCCCCAGCCTGCGGTCGAGCCAGGCCAGGTCCAGATGGGGGTAGCGGGTGAGTTTCGCCCGCGAAAGCAAGGCCGCGTCGACCAGGGAGGCGTGGTTGAGGCGGTCCTCGAAGACTTCGCCGTGACGGTCCAGCAGTGCCGGGATCACCCCCAGGCTGGCCATGTAGCCGGTGGAAAACAACAGGGCAGAGGGCAGGCCGACGAAGGCCGCGAGTTCCGCTTCCACTTCGTGGTGTAGGCGGTGGTGGCCGGTCAGCAGGTGGGCGGCACCGGCGCCCACGCCGAAGCGGGCGGCGGCAAGTTGGGCGGCGCTGACGATCTCGGGATGGTTGGCCAGGCCGAGATAGTCGTTGCTGGAAAAGGACAGGTAGTCGCGGCCGTCCACCCGCACCCGCACGCCCTGGGGTCCATCGAGGACCCGGCGGCGGCGGCGTAGGCCCTGGTGGTCCAGGTCGGCGAGGGCGGACCGGAGTTGGTCGGGTTTCATCGCAGACGGCGGGAGAAGGGAAACGGGAAACGGGAAAAGTACATAGCCGGCCCTCCCGCCGCGGTGGCCTTACACGTTTCCCTTTTCCCTTTTCCCGTCTCCCCCTAGTGGCCCGCGCAACGGCGGCCCTGCGCGCCCTCGCCTCTCAGGCCCAGCTTGGCGAACAGGATTTCGTCCGCTTCCACGTCCGGGTTGCCGGTGGTGAGGAGCTTGTCGCCGTAGAAGATGGAATTGGCGCCGGCGAGAAAACACAGCGCCTGCACCGCCTCGCCCAGTTCCCGGCGTCCGGCGGACAGGCGCACGTGGGAGGCGGGCATGGTGATGCGGGCGACGGCGATGGTGCGCACGAATTCCAGGGGGTCCAGATCCGTCTCGGCCGCCAGGGGCGTGCCCGGCACCTTCACCAGCATGTTGATGGGCACCGACTCCGGCTGGGGATTCAGGTTGGCCAGTTCCAGGATCAGGCCGGCCCGCACCCGGCGCGATTCGCCCAGGCCGACGATGCCGCCGCAGCAGACGTGGATGCCGGCGTCGCGCACCTGCGCCAGGGTATCGAGGCGGTCGGCGTGGGTATGGGTGGTGATGACCTGGCCATAGAACTCGCTGGCGGTGTCCAGGTTGTGGTTGTAGTAATCCAGGCCGGCTTCCTTCAGTTGCTCCGCCTGGCCGGGCTTGAGCATGCCGAGGGTGACGCAGGTCTCCAGGCCCAGGGCCTTCACTTCCCTGACCATGTCGACGACGGCGCCCAGGTCCTTGTCCTTGGGGCCGCGCCAGGCGGCGCCCATGCAGAAGCGGGTGGCGCCGGCGTCCTTCGCGGCCTGTGCGGCTTGCACCACTTCCGCCACGTCCAGCAGTTTCTCCCGTTCCAGGCCGGTGTCGTGACGGGCCGACTGGGAGCAGTAGCCGCAATCCTCGGAGCAGCCGCCGGTCTTGATGGACAGCAAGGTGGACAACTGCACGGCGTTGGCGTCGAAGTGGGCGCGGTGCACGGTCTGCGCCTGGAACAAGAGATCGTTGAAGGGCAGCGCGAACAGCGCCTCCACCTGGGCCAGGCTCCAGGCCACCGGGACTTGGGTGAGATCGTTCATCAATGCGCCTCCTTGATCACTTCGATATCCCTCCAGTTCTCCCTGCCCGCCTTCCAGACATCGTAGGCCGCCCAAGGCACCAGGGCGAGGATGAACAGGCCCCACACGCCGAGCCAGCCGGTGGGCAAGCGGGCCAGGTCATTGGAAAAGATGGTCAGCGTGCCCACCACGGCGTAATAACGGTAACCGGCCCACTTGTTGTAATGGCGCACGGTGAGATCCGGATGGTGGGCGATGGAGGCATAGACGAAAATGGATGCGGCCAGCCAGATCATGATCGGTGGCAGGGACATGGCCATGGGCAGGAAGGCCAGCTTCTTGTCGGCGACGAGCTGGCCCAGGCCGAACAGGCTCGCCGCCAGCAGGGTCGAGGCGATGGCGAGCAGGTTGAACATGCGCGCGCTGCGCAGGCAGGAGGCGGCGGTGACCAGTTGTGTTTGCGTCATGGCGTGGGCAATCCGGGGAAGAATCGGGTAAAACGCCCGGATGTTCGGGGAGGAGATCGTTGTTGTCAAACTGGCTCGTGTCCGTTCTGAACAATTGCATCAATAGCGTGCAATCCAGGCTGCCGCAGGCCTGCCTGCTGTGTGGCGCGCGCACCCTGGACGGGCTGTTGTGCGCCGGCTGTGTCGCCGACCTGCCCGCGTTGTCGCGCGACGGCTGTCCGCGCTGCGCCCTGCCCATGAGCGGCGCCCTGGCCGAGGCCGAAGTCTGCGGCCGTTGCCTGCGCCATCCTCCCGCCTTCGAACTGACGCGCGCGGCATTCCGCTACGCCTTTCCCCTGGATGCCCTGATCCGGCATTGCAAGTACCACGGCGCCCTGGAACTCACCGACTGGTTCGCCCGCGTCGTCGAGCGTGCAGTCGCCGACCTGCCGCGCCCGGACCTGCTGCTGCCCATGCCCCTGCACCCCGCCCGCCTGGCGGAACGGGGCTTCAATCAGGCGGCGGAGATCGCGCGCCGGCTGGCGCCGCGACTCGACATCCCGTGGAGCGCGACAGGTGCCCGGCGCCTGCGCGACACGCCGCCGCAGGCCGGTCTGGACCTGCGCGCCCGGCGCGGCAACCTGCGCGGCGCATTCCACTGCGACCTGGACTTGCGCGGCCGGCACGTGGTCCTGCTGGATGACGTCATGACCAGCGGCGCCAGCCTGCACGAACTCGCCCAGGCGGCGCGCCAGGCCGGCGCGGCGCGGGTTTCCGCCTGGGTGGTGGCGCGGGCCGTGTGAGGCGCGGGCGTCCTCACTCTCCGCCCAGGCGGCGGATGGCCGCCGCGTTGCTCCAGGAAAAACAGCGTTCCGCCGCTTCCTGCCAAGGCAGCCAGACCTGCTGCAGATGCTCGCGCGGCGACAGCACGACCGGCTCCGGCGCCGGCAGGGTCAGGCCGAAGACGTGCTCGGTGTTGTGCGTCACGCCGGGCGCGTAGCGCGCCCGCCAACGCGGGAAGATCTCGAACTCGTACTGGAGTTGCCAGTCGCGCAGATCGTGTTTGCCGGCATCCAGGCCGGTTTCCTCGAACACCTCGCGGATGGCGGTCTGGGCCAGAGTTTCCCCGACATCCTGGCTGCCGGTCACCGACTGCCACAAACCGGGCGCATCGGCGCGCTCGAGCAGGAGCACTTGCAGATCGGGGGTGTGGATGACCACCAGCACGGAAACGGGAATTTTGTACATGAGGCACGACGAGGCGATGCGGGGACGATGCAGCATAGTCCGAAACCCCGCCTGCGGCGGTGTCGGTTTAATTGACACTGCGCACCGGCCGCGCCCGGTCGGCAGCGCCAACACATTGATCCGACAGGGTTGTTAACAACTGGCAGGAATCTTGCTGGGCATCAGTGCCCCCGGCATTGGTACACACCGGCCCCGAACCCATGTCTTACGCATCCAACCGCCCCGCCCTCCCCGCCCAACACGCGGCGCACAGCAAGCAAACGCTTGGTCACGCAGCGCCGGAGCGGCACACCGGCTTTCCGGTCGACGCATCATGCTGATTCCCCTGCGCCATCGCACCACCCCGTCCGCCGTTACCCGCAAGGCTAGCGACAACTCGGCATCCGGTCAGGCGGAGGACGGGCTGAGCAGGCTGACCCTGACCAGCACCCAGGGCATCGAAGTCGAGGAAGTCGGCCAGGTGGAGTTCACCCGCGAGTGGGCGCAAGCCATCACCCGGGCGGCACTCGCGCAAACCGGACAACAACGGGAAGCCGCCGACGGCGTCGAGGATATGGCCGAGCCTTTGCCTCACTCTTCCCCGTAGAAGCCGATCTCCACCAGGTTGCCGTCCGGATCGCGGACATACAGGGAAGTCATCGGCCCCTCGGCACCGGTGCGCGCCACGGGCCCCAACTCCACGGCCACATCGAGGGCTGCAAGGTGTCCGACCCATTCAGCAGGCGGACGCCGAGTGCGCAGGCACAGATCGCCACTCCCCGCGGTGGGTCGCGCGGCATGGGGCCGCAATGGCGCCTCGGCCGGATGTAAATTGATCTTCTGCGATCCGAATCTGAGGGCCAGGCGCCCCTCTCCGAACCGTTCCAGTTGCATGCCCAGCACCTGCGTATAAAACCGCACCGTCGCTTCCATGTCGGCCACGGTCAATACCAGGTGATCCAGGGTATCGACCCGCGGCGGTGACATGGTCAGAACAACTCGACGTCCGCGCCGGAACCGGACTGCTGCTGCCGGGCCTCGACATAGCGCGCCAGGGCCTCGCGCACGTCGCCGGTGCGGATCAGGGTGTCGAACATCAGCTTCTCGTCCTCCATCGTGTACTGCGAACGAATCTGCTGCTGCAGGGCATGCCAGGCGAAGGGGTTATACAGCCGCGACGGATCGTTGACGATGCCGGTGAGGTCATCCAGGCTGCGGCTGACGTGGGACAGCCGCTGCGACAGCCGGTCATAGAACTGGAAAGCGATGATGGCCTGCTGCATCTGCACGGAAACCGCCATGCCGGAACTCTCGATGCCCGCCTTGGCCGGTGAATCCGGCAGGGCGCGGGCCTGTTCCACCAGGGCCATGATGTTGCCGTACATGCCGGTGAAGCTCTCCGCCAGCACATCGACGGAGCCGCTGGAATCCTTCAGGGCGATCTCGATCTGCGCCACCGC